>NZ_JABBJJ010000245.1 GCF_012933655.1 Pyxidicoccus fallax
CACCACACCCAGCTGGCCCGGCCCAGCTCCCGCCAGGGCAGCACGTCCCCGAGCACCAGGCACAGCGCCCCCACCGACGAACTGATGATGGCGCCCAGGGCGCCCGCCCCCGCGCACAGCAGGACGACGTCCCGGATGCGCTCCAGCCGGTGGTCGAACCCCAGCCGCCGCAGCAGCAGCGCGCCCAGCCCCGCCGCCAGGGTGGTGCCGGTGGCGGTACCGAAGCTCACCCACAAGGGAGCACCCGTGGACGTGGTCGTCACCCACGCACCCAGGAGGACCCCGGGCCAGATGGACGGTCCCAGCAGCACCAGTGCCGCCAGCGCAATCCCGCTGGGAGGCCACATGGGACTGACATTCCCTCCCACGGTGGACAGGGACAGGCCCAGCCTGCCCGCCGCGAGATACACGAGTGCCAGCGCCAGCATCTGTAGGAGATGCCTGCCCGTTAACGCACGAGCCCAGACTCGGAGCAGCCCGAAGATGACCCTTCCCCCCAGGTCCCACCTCGGCGACGCGGCGGCGACCTATGGCTGCCATGCTAACCGGGTCCGCCTGAACAATGCACGCGCCGTCCGGCCGCCAGGGGGGCAAGCGTCCAGGAGCCAATATGACGGCAATGCAATGGGTCCGTTCCACCTCCGTAGGGATGAGCAAGGAGGTTGAACTCAAACGATGTCGCGTCCCGGAATCGCCGCCCTGCTGTCGTTCCTGATCCCCGGTGTGGGCCAGATCTACAACGGGGACATCCTCCGTGGAGTCTTCTGGCTCATCATCACGCCGGGCTTCTGGATTGGCTCCGGCGGGTGCCTCGGCTGGGTGTGTCACATCATCGCCGCCGCCACGGCCTACAACCGGGCGGAGGACAAAGAGAAGTATCGCGTCAGGGTTGTCTAGCGACGTGGGGCCGGCCTTCCTCGGAGGGCCGGCCCCGCGCCCTCGCGCTTCAGCCCACGCGACGGCGGCAGGCCATCTCCTGCGTCCTGCGCCAGGTGGCGCCGCCGTCCTTGGAGAGGAAGCCCTTCCACACGAAGGAGTCCCGGGACACCTCGGTGAACATCCACCGCAGGAGGTGGCCCTCCGGGTCGGGGCCCTCGATGTGGATGTCCTCGCCCACGGCCCTGCCGGTGAGCACGGCGAGAAACCCGGTGGTCGCGCCGAGCCACACGACGCGCCAGTGGCCCGTCTTCGGGTCGAAGTGGCGCAGCGTCGTGCCGATGCGCCGCTCGCCCACCGCGGCGCTCAGGTGGGCCTCCGCGTTCGGGTAGATGAGCACGTCCTGGATGCACCGTCCGTCGAGCGCCCACGAGAAGGACCACTCTCCGGGCTGACGGAAGACCTCCGTCCCGTCCTCCGCGTAGAAGACCACCTCCGCGTCCCAGGCGCCGACGAAGCGGCCGAACAGCGCCAGTCCGTCGGCGTGCGCGGGGAGCGGCCCCTTCGAGCGCAGCAGTTCCAGCGCCCGCTCCTGGAGGAGCGGGGATTCGTGACTCGACATGAGACGACCTCGGGGTTGAGGGGTGGAGGCTCAGCGCCCGGTGCTGGCGACGCGCTCCCAGCCGGGCGGATACGTCAGGACGAGGCCGAGCTCATCCGTCTCCACCTCGGCCACGAAGCTTCCGCCATTGCTCTCGTAGCGGTAGCGGGACTGCGTCAGGCGCGTGTATCGCTGCGGCAAGGTGACGAGCGACAGGTCCGGCATGCGGACCCACGCGGCCGTCACGTCGCTCCCCTTCCCCACGTCCAGCGCGAGCCGGCGGATGGGCAGCGTGTTCGTGGAGGGCGTGAAGGCCAGGTCGATGTCGGTGCACCCCCGGAACTGGGGCACCTCCTCGTCGCCGCGCCACCAGCGCCGCTGCGCATCCACCCGGAGGGAGAGCGACTGCTCCACGCCCTCGCGTCGCAGGCGGATGCGTGCCTCGCGCGTCGCCCACCGGGCGTCACAGTGGATGGTGTAGTCCGCCGCGCACGGGACGCCCTCGTCGGCGAGCACGACCGAGCCGGCCAGCTCCCAGCCGTCAGCGGACTCGCGAAGCTCGAAGTACTCCGTCCCCGGCGGGTCCATCCGCCGCCAGACGAGGGCGCGAAGGCACCGCGCGTCGGGAGCCCCACCTGAAGCCGTGTCGTTCCGCACAGAAGTCATGAGCGTCGTCCTTGCGAGAGGAAGAGAACGAGCCGCGGAGAAGTCAGGAAGAGCGTCCTCGCGGGAGGAGTAGGAAGCTCCATCGGTTCGCCGCCACCGTGGATGCGCACGGTAGGCGGGGACGCGGGGGCCGTCTTACACGTCCTTGCTCCGGCCGTTGCGGACCACACGTTCGCCGCCCTTGTCCGTCCCACCGGGCCGCGACATGGTGGGGCCCATGCCTCGCCTGCACGCCTCGCTCGTGTTCAGCGACCAGGACCTCCAGCTCGCCCGGGTGACCTGCGACGGGCATGACGGCCCTCGCCTCCAGGAGGAGTGCGCGGAGGGCGAGCGGCTCGTGCTCGCGCTCCACGGCCGCTTCCAGTTCCGCGACGCGAGGACCCGCGCGGTGGTGGGCCCCGGCGTGGGCCTGCGGATGCGCCCGCGTCAGCCCTGTGAAATCAGCCATCCCCACGGCGGTGGCGACGCCTGCCTCTCTGTTCGCGGTCCGTGGGTGCGCCAGTGGATGGACCCGGACGCGGCGACCTTCTCCGTCAGCGCGGAGGCGTACATGCACCTTCAGGCCGTGCTGGCCCGGGTGGCCCGCCGAGAGCCCGTGGAGCGCGTGCAGGTGGAGGAGGCGCTGTGCCTGACGGTGGCTCCCGCCGAGCCGTCACTGCGGGAGCACACGCCGAACGCGCGCGAGCGGGAGATTGCCGGCGCCATCGCCCACGAGTTGGCGCTCCGCTTCGACGAGCGCGTCACGGTGGAGGCGCTGGCGCGGAACGTGGGCGTGTCCGCCTTCCACGCGTGCCGGGTGTTCCGCCGGGTGATGGGCACCAGCATCCACCAGCACCAGCAGGAGGTCCGGCTGCGGCACGCGCTCGCCCTCGTGCTGGACACACGGCTGCCGCTGGCCGAGGTGGCGCTGGAGGCCGGCTTCGCCAACCAGGGCCATCTGGGCAATGCCTTCATGCGCCGCTACGGGCGGACACCGGGCGCCACGCGAAAGGGGCATATGCCCCGGAGCGCCTGAGCGGAGCGCGAACCCGGCTCCGCCCCAGGCGAGCCTACGCGCCCCGGCTCACCGTCGCGCGGTGCGAGGCACTGCCCTCAGCTCGTCAGTGGTGGCCCCTGCGGAATGGAACGTCCATTCCGGCAGGGGCCTCACGCCCCGAGGCAGCGGTGGTCGCCGCAGGGAATGGAACGTCCATTCCGGCAGCTGCCGCGCGCTCCGAGGCAGCGGTGGCCCCCGAGTGGAATGGAACGTCCATTCCAGCAGCGGCCGCGCTCCCCGAGGCAGCGGTGGCCCCCGAGTGGAATCGAACGTCCATTCCAGCAGCGGCCGCGCTCCCCGAGGCAGCGGTGGCCCCCGAGTGGAATGGAACATCCATTCCGGCAGGGGCCCCGCTCACGGCCTCGCGATTCGCAGCGCCGCCAGCAGCTCGTCGGCGGTGGTGGCCACCGCGCGGGCCCCGTGCGCGTGCAGCTCTTCACTCCGGAAACCCCAGGTGACGCCCACGCCGTACATGCCCGCCGCGCGCGCCGTCTCCATGTCCACGGCCGTGTCGCCCACGAAGCCGCACGACGCGGGAGCCACGCCCAGCTCCGCGGCAATCCCCAGGGCCGCCGTGGGGTCCGGCTTGCGCGGCACGCCCGGCCGCTCGCCGTACACCCCGCTGAAGGGCACGTCCGGCAGCAGCCGCGCCACCAGCCGCTTCACGAAGCCGTCCGACTTGTTGCTCAGCACCGCCAGCCGCACCCCGTCTCCCGCCAGCGCCGCCAGCATCCCGGTGACGCCCGGATAGGGCGCCGTCCGGTCGAACAGGTGCACGTCGTAGTGCGCGCGGTACGTCTCCAGCACCGCCGCGTGGAGGTCCTCGCGCCCGGCCGGCACCGCCTTGCGCACCAGCTCCTTCACGCCCTCACCGACGAAGCGCAGGTAGGCGGACTCCGGGTGGACGGGCAGGCCATGGTGCGCCAGCGCGTGGTTCATCGCGTCCGCGATGTCCCCGAGCGAGTTCACCAGCGTCCCATCGAGGTCGAAGACAACGGCACGAAGCGGCATGGGATGAGGTCTCCACGGAAAAACGAAAACGCCCCGGCCGGGAAGGCCGAGGCGTCCGGGGCTTTTCAGGCCCGCGACTTCGAGTCGCTCAGTGAGTGACCTGGGCCGTGGGGCCCGCGGCCGCGTCACCGGCGATGGTGAGCACCGCGAAGTTGATGTTGTTGTAGCCGGCCGTGGCGCAGCTGAACATCACCCGCTTGATGATGGCGTACTCCACGTCCTTGTGGGCCTGGATGTTGATGTCGCCCTTGAAGCCGTTGGCGTCATCCTTGGCCATCGCGTGGAGGTCCTCGTACTGCTTCTTCATGTCCCGCAGCTTCTCCTCCAGCGCGGGAATGTTGAGGTACTCGTCCTTCGTCAAATCCTCCACGCGCCCGACGATGGTGCCCGACACGCTGACCTGGTCGTTGGACACCATGACGACGGGGTGCATCTCCACTTCCTTGACGTTGGCCGCCTCGGGAAGCTCGATGTCCTTGGTCATCATCAGCACCTCGCCCGTCGCGGAGAAGTTCGCGATGAGGAAGAGCACGATGATGACGAACATGTCGACGAGCGGAGTGATGAGGAGGTCGGCGTAGCCGCTCTTCTTCCCATGTCCGCCGCCGTGCCCGAACACCTTGGAGTGCTGGAGACGCTTACCGTACCGCTTGCCTGGGACCTGAATGGCCATGACGTGTGATTGCTCCGTGTGCGGCTAGCCCATCGCGGCGGACACCGACACCTGGGGAAGCCCGGCGCCGATGCACTCGTCGATGATACGGACCAGGTCCTCGTAACGGACCTTGTCCTCGGGCTGAAGGGTGATGGCCTGCTGGTCCGGAATCTGCGCCTTCAGCTCCTTGAAGCGCGCCACCAGCTTGGACAGGTCCGTCTTGCCCTTCGCGTCCTTGGCGAGGGGAATCGGGTCGAACGTGCTCTGGTCCGCCGAGAGCCGCAGCTCCGTGGGAGTGATCAACAGGTTGAGCTGGACCGTCTTGGTCTGCTCCTCCTGCTGCTCCTGGTCCATGGCGGGGCCTCCCGCCTGGGCAACCTGGAGCCGGCCGATCTGCGTCCAGACCGCCGTCATGATGAGAAAGCTGATGGTCACCGCCATCAGGTCGATAAACGCGGTCAGGTTGATGGCGACGTCGAGCGACTTCTTGCCCTTGCCGCCTTGACCTGTGTCCATTCCGCCGGCCATGGCGTTCTCCTCCTTCGGCCGGGCTCAATGAAGAGCCGGTGGAATCAAAAAAGTGGGCGCGCCTCGCGTCCCCTTCGCGGGGACAGGACAACGCGCCCGGGCACCAGGTTCCCTGACGGCTACTCCTCGGCGTGGGCCGACGAGGGGACGTTCATGTTCTTGAACTTGTCCTTGTTGGCCACGATGAGGTTGAGCACGGAGACGCTGGTCTCGTTGATGTCGTTGATGAGCGACTGGGTGCGGCCCATGAGCACGGAGAAGGCCACCAGCGCGGGAATCGCCGTCACGAGCCCGAAGCCCGTGCAGTTCATGGCTTCGGAAATACCGTTGGCGAGAATGGTCGCCTTGTCGGCCGGGTTCACGTTCGCCACGGCCTCGAAGCAGGAAATCAGACCGGACACCGTACCGAGCAGACCGGCGAGCATCGCCGCGTTGCCGAGCATGGCGAGGTAGCCGGTGCGGGCCTCGAGCTTCGGCGTCTCGCGGAGGCTGGCCTCGTCGAGAGCGGCCTGGACCTCGTCGTTGCCCTTGGGAACGTTCATCAGGCCGGCCTTGATGACGTTGGTGAGCGGCGTGGCCTTCTGGCCCGACACGTAGTTGATGGCCTTGTCCAGGTCACCGGCGTAGATGTGCTTCTTCAGGCCGCGCAGGAAGGCTTCCTTGTTGATGGACGCCTTGCCGAACAGCACGATGCCGCGCTCCACCATGATGGAGAGCGCGATCACCAGGCAGACCGCGATGGGGTACATACCCCACTGACCTGCCTCCCAGCGCATGGCGAGTTCTTCGAAGAAGCCTCGCTGCGGGCCGCCGGCGTTGGCGAGTACGGTCAGATTCGTCAGAAACCCCAGGTTCATCGCGTGATGCCTCCACTAGGCGGCTTGGCCCGGCTCTGCGGGCCTTCCAGCCTGCCGCCCCCCGGGCGGAAGTTCCACCCAGATGGGCAGCAGGAATGGATGTTGATAACGGTGGTGCCGACTTTAGGAATGCAGGAGAGGGGTGTCAAGGCACGCCCAATCTCGTTAAGTGCTGAAATCTCACAGGAATTTTGCGGCGGAGAACCCCTTGTCAGGTGGTTCCCCCAGCAGCAGGGCAAGCACTTTGGGGCCTATTCCCAAAGTCCTCCGGATGTGACACGGCGCCCGCTTCCTGGCCTGGAAAACGCGTGTTAAGGGCGCCGCCATGGCAAGGAAGCGCATTGGCGAGCTGCTGCTGGAACAGCGTGCGATCAGCGTCGCGCAGCTCGAGGCGGGCCTGGCGGCGCACCGCAAGTCGGGACAGCGGCTGGGAGCCACGCTCGTCGCGCAGGGCGCGATTACGGAGGCGACGCTCGCGGGGGCGCTGAGTCAGGCGCTGGGGCTGCCCCAGGTGGATCTGTCGGCGGTGACGCCGGAGTGGGCCGCGGTCCACATGCTGCGGGCGCGTTTCTGCGAGCAGCACGAGTTGTTCCCCTTCGCCCTGGAGAGCACGGGGGGACGGCGGCAGCTCGTGGTGGCGATGAGCGATCCGCTCAACGTGACGGCGGTGGAGGAAATCGAGTTCACCACCGGCCTCAAGGTCAGCCCGCGCGTGGCGGCCCTGTCCTCGGTGCGCAGCGCGATTCTGCGCTACTACCACAAGGTGCCGGTGACGGTGGCCAACGCGGCGGTGACGGCTCCGGCTCCGGCGGCCCGCCCCCTGGCGGCGAAGGCTCCGGCCGCGCCCGCCAGGCCCCCGCCCCCGGCGGCGAAGCCCGCGCCGCCTCCCCAGGACGACGACGAGGAGGTCATCGTCGGCGAGGAGCTGCCGCCCGGGGAGACCACCCAGCGCACGTCCCTGGCGGAGCTGATCCGCGCCCGCGAGGAGCAGCGCAAGCAGCGGCGCGAGCAGGCGGCCGCGAAGCCCAAGCCGGCCTCGGGCGGCGGCGTGCTGGACGACCTGGACTACCTCTTCGGGCAGGCGCGCGAGGACCCGGACCGCGTGGAGGAGCTGGAGCGCAAGTTCTGGGCGCTGATGCGAATCATGGCGCGCAAGGGCCTGCTGTCGAAGGAGGAGTTCACCCGCGAGCTGGACGACGAGGGCGAGCGCTGAGCCGGAAACGGACGGGGGGTGTCCATGTCCGAAAACCGCGAGAGCACTCCGGCGGGACATGAGAAGTGTCCGCGCATGGACCTGCTCGACCACGAGGCGTGCTACCGCGCCCTGCAGACTCGCGATGCCCGGTTCGACGGACGGCTGTTCGTCGGCGTGACGTCGACGGGCATCTACTGCCGCCCCATCTGCCCGGCGCGCACCGCGAGCTTCAAGAACTGCCGCTTCTACGCCTCGGCCGCCGCCGCGCAGGAGGCGGGCTTCCGGCCCTGCCTGCGCTGCCGCCCCGAGACGGCGCCGGACCTGGCCTCGTGGCGGGGCACGTCCAACACCGTGTCCCGCGCGCTGGCCATCATCTCGGACGGAGGGCTGGATGGGGGCGAGGCGGGGGTGGACGCGCTGGCGGAGCGGCTGGGCGTGGGCGGCCGGCAGCTCCGCCGGCTGTTCAAGCAGCACCTCGGGGCCTCGCCCATCGCGGTGGCCCAGACGCGGCGCGTGCTCTTCGCGAAGCAGCTCATCCAGGAGACGCGGATGCCCATGGCGGAGGTGGCGCTCGCCGCCGGCTTCGGCAGCGTCCGGCGCTTCAACGAGACATTCCACGACCTGTACCAGCGCCCCCCGAGCGCGCTGCGCCGGAAGGGGTGGACGGACCTGCCGTCGGGCTCCGTCTCGGCGGCCGGCGTGACGCTCCGGCTGCGCTACCAGCCGCCGTATGACTGGCCGGCGATGCTCGCCTATCTGGAGGCCCGGGCCATCGACGGCGTCGAGCGCGTCGCGGACGGACGGTACCTGCGCACCGTGTCCCAGGATGGGGAGATGGGCACGGTCGAGGTCCACCACGAGCCGGCACGTGACAGCATCGCCGTGACGGTCCGCTTCCCTTCCGTGCGCGCCCTGCCGGCCATCCTGGCCCGTGTGCGCCGGGTGTTCGACGTGGGCGCCGACATCGGGACGATTGGGGCGCACCTGTCGAGAGACCCGTTCCTGGCGCCGCTGCTGGCACGGCGTCCGGGCCTCCGCGCGCCGGGGGGATGGGACGGCTTCGAGCTGGCGGTGCGCGCCATCCTCGGGCAGCAGGTCACAGTGGTCGCGGCGCGGCAGCTCGCGGGACGGCTGGTGGCGCTCTGTGGCGAGCCCCTGCCGGACGGGGCCAGCGCCCAGGCGGAGCTGTGCCGGGTGTTCCCCACTCCCGAGCGCGTCGCCGCGGCCGACCTCGATGCGCTCGGAATGCCCTCGGCGCGGCGGGCGTCGTTGAAGGCGCTGGCGGACGCGGCGCTCGCGGCCCCTCGGCTCTTCCAGCCCTTCGGCACGGTGGAGGAGGCCATCGCGCGGCTGCGCTCCATCCGTGGCGTGGGCGAGTGGACCGCGCAGTACATCGCGCTGCGCGCCCTGCGGGAGACGGATGCGTTTCCGGCCAGCGACCTCGCCCTGCTCCGGGGCGCGGCGAATGACGCGGGGGAGCGGCCCACGCCCGCGGACCTGCTCCAGCGCGCGGAGCCCTGGCGGCCCTGGCGGGCCTACGCCGCGCAGCATCTGTGGGCCGCGGACGCGGAGACGAGCTCGCGCGCACGGGAGGCCCGTCATGGCTGAGCCCCTCTCGCTACGCATTCACCTCAGGGCCATGGGCTTGGACCCGCGCCCGCGAGCACGGAAGGTTCGTCATGCCTGAGCCGCTTCCGCTGCGCATCGACCGTACGGACACGCCCATTGGCGAGCTGGTCATCGTCGCGGACCGTGAAGGACGGCTGCGCGCCATCGACTGGACCGACCACGAGGCACGGCTGCTGCGCCTGCTCCGACTGCACTACGGGGAGCAAGGCTTCACGCTGGAGCCGGAACGGAACCCCGGCGGTCTCACGAAGGCGATGAGCGCCTACTTCGCGGGAGACCTCGGCGTCATCACCGGCCTGCCGGTCGAGACAGGTGGTACCCCGTTCCAGCGCACCGTCTGGGCGGCGCTGCGTGACATCCCCTGCGGGGTGACGGTGTCGTACTCGGAGCTGGCGCGGCGCATCGGCCGTCCCGCCGCCGTGCGCGCGGTGGGGCTCGCCAATGGGGCGAATCCCGTGGGCATCGTCGTGCCCTGCCACCGCGTGGTGGGCTCCAATGGCGCGCTCACCGGCTATGGCGGTGGCATCGAGCGCAAGCGCTGGCTGCTGACACACGAAGGCCATGACGAAACCCAGTCGCGCCTACGACTCGGCTGTTAGAGACACTCCCAACATCTTCCCTGACCGGTCATGCGCTCGCATGGCCGATGGATTTCGCTCACCCCGAGGAGTCCCCATGACGTCGCCACACGCCACGAGTCACGCCCAGGAGTTCCGCCGACTGCACACCGAGGGGCTGCTGCTCCTCACCAATGCCTGGGACCCCGGCAGCGCCCGGTTGATGGAGAGCCTGGGCTCGAAGGCCGTGGCCACGACCAGCGCGGGCGTGGCCTGGGCTCACGGGTACGCGGACGGGAATCATCTGCCCGTGCAGCTGATGGCCGCGACGGTGGCGGGCATCACCCGGGTGATTCGCGTGCCGCTCACCGTGGACATGGAGGGCGGCTACTCGGATGACCCCGCCGCCGTGGGCGAAGCCGTCGCCACGGTGCTCGACGCGGGCGCGGTGGGCATCAACATCGAGGACGGCTCGGGGACTCCGGACCTGCTCTGCGCGAAGATTGAACAGGTGAAGCGGACCGGCGCGCGGCTCGGCGTGGACGTGTTCGTGAACGCTCGCACGGACGTCTACCTGCGCGGGCTCGCTCCCAAGGGCCAGCAGGTGCAAGAGGCGCTGGCGCGCGGCGAACGCTACCGCGCCGCGGGAGCCGACGGACTCTTCGTCCCGGGCGTGGTGGAAGCGTCGGAGATTCGCGCGATTGTCTCGGGGACGAAGCTGCCGGTGAACGTCATGGCGCGCCCCAACCTGCCTTCGCTCTCGGAACTCCAGGCGCTGGGCGTCCGGCGCCTGAGCGCGGGCTCATCCATCTCCGAAGCGGTGTTCGGCCGGGCGGCTTCGCTGGCCCGGGCTTTCTTGAGAGAAGGAGCCGCCGCCCCGCTGAAGGATGGTGCGCTGCCCTATCCCGAGCTCAACGCGCTCATGACGGCGCGCTGAGCACGAGAGACGAAGCCCGAGCTACTTCTGGGTGCTGGCCGCGTCGGCCGCCTGCAATTCGGCCTCGGACGCACACTGGCTCGTCTCGGGGTCCACGCAGGTCTTGTCACTCGGGCAGCACACCCTTCCGCAGGGAGTGGACCCGTAATAACAGGCACTCGTGCACTGAGCCCAGACACCGTCACCGGAAGTGTAGGGAATCATGGAGCAGTACTGGTCTGCCCAGCAGCAAATCCTGCTGGTCGCACTTGCCCTGCAAGCGTAGAGGTCGAGGTCACTTCGGCACCACACGGGGCCCGGGCCATAACCCTGCTCGCATTCGTAGTTGGTACCCGGGCAGGCCTCCACGCCCCCCGGCGGCCCGCACAGCTCCGTGGGTGAGCAGGCCTCCGCCCTGCCCGCCGCGAAGACAGTGCACAGCGCGGCCACCAGGACCATCAAACGACTCATCACTCGTAACGAAGGCATTCCACCGCTCCATGTCAGGCCAGGGGCAGCGGCCCTCGGCCCTGTTCAGGACTGCGGGGAATGCCAACTACTCAACGAATCAGAGGCTGTCCATGTCAGACAAACAATCCGTGAGTCTTTGGTGAGGCGATGTCCTCTCACCCCGCCGCCAGCGGCAGCCTCACGATAAAAGTGGTGCCCACGCCCATGCTGCTCTCCACCGTGAGCCGTCCGCCGTGGTTCTCCACGATGCCCTGGCAGATGGACAGTCCCAGGCCGGTGCCCTTCCCTTCCGGCTTGGTGGTGAAGAAGGGCTCGAAGATGCGCTGCAGGTGCTTGGGGTCGATGCCCGTCCCCGTGTCCCGCACCGTCACCACCGCGTCCTGCCCGTCGCGCCCCGTGCTCAGGAACACCGAGCCGCCCGGCTGCATCGCATGGCAGGCATTGGTGATGAGGTTGACGAACACCTGCACCAGGTTCGCCCGCACGCCGGACAGCGGCGGCAGCTCCGAGTACTCCCGGTGCACGCTGACGCGCGCCTGCGACACCACGTGCTCGCAGAAGCCCACCGCCATGTCCACCACCGCGTTGAGCTGCACCCGCTCCGGCTTGTCCTGCGCCGGCCGCGCGTAGCTCACCAAATCGCGCGTGAAGCGCAGGATGCGGTGGCTGCTCTCCAGAATCTTCTTCAGCTTCTCCTGGTCCGCCGGGTTGGCCCCGGGCGTCAGCCGCGAGCGCTGCAGGAGCGCGTCCGCGTACGTGGCCACCGCCGTCATCGGGTTGTTGATTTCGTGCACCACGCTCGCCGCGAGCTGGCCGATGGAGGCCAGCTTCTCCGCGTGGATGATGCGCTTCTCCAGCTCCTTCACCACGGTGATGTCCTGGCCGATGGCGATGACGCCCTCGACCTCACCGTGCTGGGTGAGCATGGAGGAGGTGGCGAAGGACACGCGCACCTCGCCGCCGTCGCGGGAGAGCAGCCGCGTCTCGAAGCTGTTCACCGACTCACCGCGCATGGCGGCGGCGATGACCTGCGACAGCCGCAGGTGCTCGCTCTCCGGCACGAGCCAGAACAGGTCCTTGCCCAGCACGTCCTCCTTGCGGAAGCCGGTGAGCGCGCTGAGCGCCTGGTTGAAGACCACCACCTGCTTGTCCCGGCTGGCCACCAGGATGAGCGCGTTGGCCTTCTCCAGCAGGTCCTCCAGGTACTTGCGGACGAACGTCAGCTCGTCGATGAGCTTCGCGTTCTTCACCGCCACCGCCACCTGGTTGGCGAGCTGCAACAGGACGCGCTCGTCGTGCTGCACGTCCGCGTCGAAGCCCTCCGGGTACTCCATGTTGACGGCGCCGAAGAGCTGCCCGCTGGCCACCAGCGGCGCGCTCACCCCACGGGTGCTGCCGTGGAACAGCAGCGGCACCTCGGCCATCACCACCACGCGGCCCGGGGGCAGCGAAGACCTGGACAGGTTCGTCTTGTCCACCGCGCGCTGGAGCAGCGCCAGCGGCTCGTGAGAGCCCTCCTTCAGCCGGCCTTCCGCGTACAGGGACGTGAGCCCGCCGGTGCGCGCATCGGTAATCCGGATGCAGAAGGAGCGCCCGGGGAACAGCTCCTTCACCCCGCGGGCCACCGCCGCGACCAGTTCCTCCTCACCGCCCGCCTCGGCCACGCTGCGGCCCAAATCGAGCAGCACGCTCTCCGTGCGCGCCTGCTCCAGCAGGGCCCGCTCCGCCATCACCAGCCGGTTGCGCGCCAGGTCCGGCTCGTTGCGCGCGCGCACCGCCACCACGTCACCCCGGCGCGACAGCGTCAGCACCACGCCGGACAGGTGGGACAGGAGCTCCACGTCGCAGCTCGCCCCGTCCGCGGGCACGCTGGCGCCGGCCAGCTCCCGTGCCACGTCCTCCACCGTCGCGTGGTGGTCCGCGCAGAAGCGGCGGAAGGCCTCGTTGACGGACAGCAGCCGCAGGCCGGGGTCGCACACGGCCGCGGGCACGTCGAGCGCCTCGAAGAAGGCCTCGAAGGACTCGGCCGAGGGGCCGCCGGGAATGCGCACGACTCGGGGCTCAGTCTTCATGGGAGGTGGCCTTGTCCAGGTCGAGAATCTGTTGCGCCCCCATGTACGACTTCGTCTCGTAGCGGGTGATCTTCCCAATCTTCCGGACGATCTCCGCCATGCGCTCCGCCTCCCGGTAGATGATGTCCACCGGCTTCCAGGCGAAGTCCTCCTCCTTGAGTCTGCGCTTGAGCAGCTCCGCGTAGCCCATCACCGAGGTGAGCGGCTGGTTCAGCTCGTGCGCGGCGGTGCCGGCGAGCGCGACGATGACCGCGCTCTTCTCGCTCTCCTCCAGCCGCGTCTCCACGTCCGACAGCTTGCGCTCCAGCTGCATGCGCGCGCGCAGGTCCGTGAAGATGCCCACGCTGAACACCTCGCGGCCGCCCTCGTAGACGAGCGAGGCCGTCATGCTCACCGGCACCCGCTCGCCGGAGCGGTGCATCAGCTCCTCGCGGGTGAGGGACAGCCGGCCCTTGCCGCCATGCTCCGGGCCGCGCAGCATCGCCATGATGCGCTTGGCGACGCCGGGCGGGTAGAGCTGGTGGACGGAGAGGCCGCCGAGCGCCTCCTGCGCGGTGTAGCCGCACAGGGCCTCGGCGCCCTTGTTGAAGAGGATGATGCGGCCCTTCAGGTCCGCCGCGATGATGGCGTCCACCGACGAGTCGATGAGCCGCTCCAGGAAGTCCTTCGTCTGGCGCAGCTCGTACTCCAGCTTGCGCGCGTCGGTGACGTCCCGGAAGGAGAGGATGGTGGCGGCGTCCTCGTCGCGCATGGGCGCGGCGGACATGGACAGCGTGAGGCGGCGGCCGGCGGCGGTGCACACCTCCACGTCCACGCCGGAGCGGGCCTCGCCGTGGGAGGCCGTCGTCACCAGCTCCATCAGCACATTCTCATCCACCGGCTGGGTGACCTGGTGCAGATGGCGGCCGCGCGCGTCCGGGGCGGGCAGATCCAGCATGGCCGCGCCCGACGGGTTGAGCGACAGCACGCAGGCCTTGTCGTCGAGGATGGCCACGCCCTCGCTGACGTGCGCGAAGAAGAGCTGGTAGGGCTTGAAGGAGGCGGCCTGCTCCTCGGCGGCGAGGCGGGCCGTCTTCTCGGCCTCCGTCTGGCCGCGCACGGACTGGAGCACGGACGCGTTGCGCAGCGCCACCGCGGTGGCGTGCGCCACGGTGGTGAGGAAGTCGATCTCCCGCGTGGTGAAGGTGCGCCGCGTGCCAGCCGCGCGCACCAGCAGCACGCCGCGCACCTGCCCGCGGATGGGCAGGGGCAGCGCGGCGATGGCGTGGATGCCCCGCGCGGCCACCGCCCGGCGCTCCACGTCGCCCAGCAGCGGGTGCGTGGAGGCCTCCTGCATCACCACCGGCTTGCCGGTGCGCATCACCTCGCGGATTTCCGGGTAGCGCGACAGCTCGATGCGCAGGTCCTTGAGGGCCGGGTCGTCGCTGGCGGCGACGATGATGCCCTCGTCGGCGTTGCGGCCGAGCATCACCAGCGTGGCGCGGGCGATGTCCAGCTTCTCCGCCAGCCGGCGGGTGACGCCGTGCAGGAGCGCCTCCACGTCGGAGGTCTCCGCGTACTCCGCCGTCAGCTCCAACAGGAGCGACAGGTCCTCCTGGCTGCGGGCCTGCTCCTCGCGCTCCCGGTGCCGCGCGGCGGCGCGCCGCAGCCGCCACGCCAGCTCATGGGTGGCCACCGGGAGGGTGAGGATGTCCGCGGGCTTGAGGGCCTCGGCGGTGGTGAAGCCCGTCTCGCCCGGCTCCACCAGCACCACCAGGGTGAGACTGGCGGCGCGGGGGCTGTCGAGCAGGGCCCGCAGAGCGGGGCCGCCGGCGGGTTGGGTCAGGTCCACCAGGGCGAGGGACGCCTCTTCCAGGCCGTCCACCACCCGCAAACCGGCACGCGCGGCCGAGGCTGCCAGCGGCTCGCGCGCGACCGAATCGGGTGGCACCAGGGTGATGCCGAGAGCGAATTCCAGCGAGGACGACACGTGGGAGGTGGGGTCCTTGAGGGGCAGGGGACCCCCACTCTACACGTACTGGGGGCTTCAGGGGCAGTCCGACTCGAAGGCCCCCAGGTCCGGCGCCGTCCCACAGTGGCTCAGCCCCACCGCCAGCCCGGCGTTGCGGGCGGGCGAGGAGGCTCCGAGGCGGAAGTCCCCGGTGTCGATGTTGAGGAAGCCGGGCGACTTCTCCAGCGAGCGACGGTCCAGGCCGCTGCCCGCCTTCCAGTCCGCGAAGTCCATGTCCGCGCCGTCCAGGCGGAAGACGGCCGACCCGCCGGTGTCGAAGTAGAGGTTGGCGTCCACCACGGCGCCGGTGCGGTAGGGGCCGCCGCGCACCGCCACGCCGCAGCCAGCGAAGACGTTGTTGCGCACGTCGAGCTGGGCGCTGTTCCCGGTGTCGCCGTGGCCGAAGACGATGCAGGGGCCGGGCACGTTCCACACGGTGTTGTGCTGCACCTTCACGTTGGTGGAGGTGTCCACGCGGATGCCGCTGCCCTCCTCGCCGCCGCCCAGGGCGTCGCGGATGAGGTTGCGGCGGACGATGATGTTGGTGGGCGGCCCGTTGACGCGCACCCCACCGACGCTGATGGCGCGGCCGTTGTTGTAGAAGACGTTGTCCTCCACGGTGACGTCCTTCGCGGACAGGTGCACCACCACGCCCTCGCCACGCGAGGTGGACGACGTCTTGTGGCCCCAGATGATGTTGCCGCGCAGGGTGACGCGCGTGCACGTCTTCACGTCCACGCCGTTCTCCCGGTTCTCGTGCAGCTCGTTGTCCTCCACCAGGAGGTTGTCGAAGGGGGTGCCGGACGCGGTGGCGCCGCCCTCGGGGCCAATGCACTGCACGCCATCCCCGGAGTTGTGGTGGATGTCGTTGCCGCGGACCACCACGTTGCGCGACGTCGTCTGGACGATGACGCCGTGGCTGTCGTCCCCGTTGCGGTTGAAGTTCGAGATGACGTTGTTCTCGATGAGGATGTCGCTGGCCTTCTCGGACACGTTGATGCCCGCGCCCGCGGTGCCGTTCTTCGCAGTGCAGCCGCGCACCACGCCATGGTGCGAGCCCACGCCGCGGAAGAACACCGCGAAGGAGTCGTCACCCGCCAGATCGAACGTGAGCCCCTCGATGCGCCAGTACGCGCCCTCCACGTCCACCAGCGTCGTACCGCTGCCCGTGGGCTTCAACACCGGGGTGGCGCCAGGCGCGGCCTTCAGCGTGAGCGGCGACGCCTCCGAGCCGCCCTTCTCCTCCAGGTCGAGGCGCTCGGTGTACGTGCCCGTCTTGAGGTACACGGCCTCGCCCGGCTTGAGCAGGGACAGCGCCCGCGTCACCGTGCGCAGCGGCGCCTTCTCCGTGCCCGCCGCGCTGTCACTGCCGCTGGGGGCCACCCAGAGGATGCGGGAGAACTGCGGCGCCGGGGGCGGAGTGGGCGTCGGCGTCGGAGTCGGCGTGGGGGTCGGCGTGGGCGTCGGGGTGGGCTCGGCCGGCTGCTGCGGGGTCGGCGTCGGCTCGGGCTGCTCCGGCGAGGTGGGCGTCTCGCCGCCGGAGGGGTTGGGGAAGCCAGGCACGGGAAGCGAAGGGGTGCCCGTCGAAGGCGACTCGTCCGGAGTCCGCGCACCGTTGTCCTGCGTGAGCTCTCCCTTGCCATTGCAGCCCAGCAACGAGAGCAGGACGGCGGAGGAACAGAGGGCCGTCTTCAGCGGTGACCGGTGGCGCATCCTGTGAGACTCCTTGTGTGGGTCGCAGCGCTGAAGGCGCTCGCGGGGACGGCCGCCAATCCGGAGCGCCGCGCTGTTCATTCCCGCTCACCGCGGCAACCCATGCCTGCCGGGCCGCTGGGGGAGGAGCCGGGAAACGCGATTCCGCGTGCTTGCAAACGGGGCGAAGTAGCAACGCTGATGCGAGACGGCGGATGCATTCGCGGAATCGCGAGCACATGTGGGCGTGTGAAGGCGGAGATATTCCCGAGATTCGACCGTGGTTTTTCACGCTGGGAGCAGGCCGGTCCGAGCGGGAGCGGGCGGACGTGGGCGCGCGGACGGCGTGCCCGGCGTGGGGCGCTCCCAGCCGGCTCGCGACGGCCAGCGGCCCACGAGGCGCATTGTCGCTGACGCGGACTCGTGACGAGTCGTCGCGCCGCCCGGATATGCTGTTCCCGTGCGTCGCCCGCCGGCCCGTGCGATGTAGCGCCCCAGAGTTCGACTTCGAGGGCAACCACATGAACGTGCTCATCACCGGAGCCACCGCCGGGTTCGGCCTGGCCATCACCCGCCGCTACATCCAGGACGGCGCGCGCGTCATCGCCACCGGGCGGCGGACGGAGCGGCTGGAGGCGATGCGGGCGGAGCTGGGGGAGCGGCTGCTTCCCGTGACGCTCGACATCACGGACCGCGAGGCGGTGGAGCGCGCCGTGCACTCGCTGCCGGCGGAGTTCGCCGAGGTGGACGTGCTGGTCAACAACGCGGGCCTGGCGCTGGGGCTGGACCCGGCGCAGTCGTCGCGTCTGGAGGACTGGGACGTGATGGTGGACACCAACGTGAAAGGGCTCCTGTACTGCACGCACGCGGTGCTGCCCGGCATGGTGGCGCGCAACCGGGGCCACATCGTCAACATGGGCTCGGTGGCGGCCGAGTACCCCTACCCTGGCGGCAACGTGTACGGCGCCACCAAGGCCTTCCTGCGCCAGTTCAGCCTCAACCTGCGCGCGGACCTGCACGGCACGGCGGTGCGCGTGACGGACATCGAGCCCGGACTGGTGGGCGGCACCGAGTTCTCCAACGTCCGCTTCCGCGGCGATGACACACGCGCCGCGTCCGTCTACGCCAACACCCAGCCGCTGACGCCCGAGGACATCGCGGACGCGGTGCACTGGGTGACGACGCGCCCGGCGCACGTGAACATCAACATCATGTCCCTGATGCCGGTGTCGCAGTCCTTCGGGCCGCTGCCCGTGAAGCGGGGCTGAGTTCGGGAATCCTCGACCAACCCGTCACATCTCGCGGCGCACACAGGATGTCAGAGGTCTGGTGCATGCTCGACACATGAGCGAAGACATCCATGTGGCGGGGGAGGAGCAGGTTGCGAGGACCGTGGCGGGGCCGCATCCTGGGGGCATGAGCGACAAACCAGGGCCGGAGGATGTCTACGAGGCACTGGAGCGCCTGCCCGAGAACGTCGTCGGGGAAATCATCGACGGCGAGCTGTACGTGAGCCCGAGGCCCGCGCTGCCTCACATGCGCGCGGGCTCGCGGCTGCTGGCCCTCCTGGGTCCGTTCGACCTGGGCACCGAGGGCTTGGGCGGGTGGATCATCCTGGCCAAGCCCGAGCTGCGTGTAGGCCCCCGGCCCGATGTGCTCGTCCCCGACCTCGCCGGGTGGCGCCGCGAGCGCCTGCCCGAACTGCCGATGACGGCGAATTTTCGACTCGCCCCTGACTGGGTCTGCGAGGTGCTCTCCCCTTCCACGGAGATGCTGGACCGGAACCGGAAGATGGGTGTGTACGCGCGCGAGGGCGTGAACCACCTGTGGTTCATCGACCCGCGCAGCCAGACGCTGGAGGTCTACCGGCTGCAAGGTGGCGACTGGTTGAAGCTCGGCGTGCACACGGGCAATGCCGTGGTCCACGCCGAGCCCTTCGAGGCCCTCGCCCTCAAGCTGGCACCGCTCTGGGAGTGGTGACGCTCCTTCAGAACTCCACCAGGTCGAAGTGCGAGAAGGGCACCTTCGCCTCCTCCAGCGCGCCGAGCGGCGTCCACTCGCACACCTCCTCGAAACGCGCCCAGAGCTTCTGCACCTCCGGATGATGATGGGCCTTCTCCACCGCCTCGGCGGACACCCACTCGAAGATTTCCAGGAGCGAGCCATCCTTCGCCCGCAGCACCACCGGCGGGCGCGCCGTGGCAAGCCCGAGCCTCCTCAGCGCCGGAACATGCTCCCGGACCACCTCCAACAACCGCGCCTCGTGGCCCTCGCGGGGCCGGTACACGGCGATGACCATGTTTGCCATGGCGGCGGATGCTCCCCGAGCCCCGCCAACGTCGCAAGCCGCCCGCCTTCCACTCCCCGTCAACAGGGTCCGTTGCGC
>NZ_JABBJJ010000246.1 GCF_012933655.1 Pyxidicoccus fallax
GTTAGGTGCTGCCGGCTGCGCTTCGCAGCGCGACCTGGCTGGCACCTTCAAAGAATTGACTGCGGTTTCCGCAATCTGTCTTCTACTTGGGCTTGCTATTTGGTTTTCAAAGACCGAGTCGCTTGTGCCGCCAACGACTTTTTGCTACCGTTGCTGCTCTTGCCGCCTGCCGTTTCAACCGGCGGGGCCGCATTCTTTATTCAGAGTCGCGTCCGTTGTCAACTTCGACTTTCGCGTCCTCTGCGGCCTCTCGAAGTCCCCAGCGCCGCCCAGTGGCTTCCGCTGTTTTCTTTCGAGGGGGCGCGGCTTGTACCGCTTCGCCGCCGTCCCTGTCAACCGCTGCTTCGTGACTTCCCCAACCGAGTCGCCCGCTGAACTTCTTCCCGGGCTTTTCTTCGTCGGGGGCGCGGCTTCTACTTCGTGGCCGCGTCTTTTGTCAACCCGCTGCGTTGACCGCCATATTCCAAATTTCGTTTGCTGCGACTCGCCGCCGAAGTGCCTTCCGCGCCAGTGCGCGGGCTTCGGTGCGAGGGGCGCGGCTTCTACCACCACCGCGTCTCGAGTCAACCTCTTCGTCGACCCGATTTCTTCCGTCCAACTTCCGAGCCCTGCTGCCTCGGTGGGGCGCGGCTTCTACCACCGCCGCGTCTCAGGTCAACAACCCTCGTCGACCCTTTTTCCGTCTGGCGCCGGGTGACGAGCACCGTGGCGTCGCGCGGAGGTTCAGTAACTAACGCGTCGTGACGTACCCGTCAATTGCTCTTGATCGAAGGTACAGGTCACATCCTCGTAATCGGGGATCTATGCAGCCCCTTCATGGGTGTGAACCCCCTCCCCCTGGGGCACCCTTTCCCCAGGAAAATCCGAGGTTTGCCGCTCGGACACCAGGCGGGGAGGCCTTCTCTAGGCGTCCAGGTCGGGCTTCGGGACGGACGCTCCTGGCAGATCTGCCCCGCTCGGAACTCCCGGCCGCCAGGCGGTGCCGAAGAGCCAGTCCGAGAGCGGGAAGGTGATGTTGAAGTTGTACCGCTGCATCTTCGAGGGGTCGTGGTGCGTCTGGTGGTGGCGCCGCAGCCGCTGCATCACCGGAAGCCGGGCCACGGGGTGCTCGGGGGGCAGGTGGTGGCAGAAGTGCAGCCACTCGTACGTGAGGTAGTACCCCACCGCCGAGGCCGCGAAGAGCCAGCCCACGTTTGGAGCGACGAGCGCGAAGCACAACGCCGCCAGCGGGGTGGCGATCGCTCCCAGGAAGAAGAGCAGCAGTACCGGCGGGAAGAGCACCATCTTCACGTCCCGGGCGGACTCGTAGGCGAGCGCCTCGTGGGTGAAGAAGCGGTGGTGCTGCTCGGTGTGTCGCTGGAACAGCAGCCCCAGCCCCTTGCGACGGTGGTGCATGGGCCCGCGGTGCCCGAGGAACTCCACCACGTTCCCCAGGAGGAAGACCGCGGGCACCGTCAGCCACTCGAGCGGGCGCACGCCCTCCAGCCGGGAGAGCGAGAAGCCGATGACGGCCAGGGAGCCCAGGCTGGTGAAGGCGAAGTGCGCCCGCCCCGAGTACCGCGGGCCGACGTACTTCGCGCGGTACCCCTCGCGGAAGTCCCGCACCCGTTCCGGAATGCCCTGCGTCGCCATGACTCCCCCCCGTTCGTCCTGGTGCTAGTCCTTCTGCCGGGCCTTCACCTTCTGCAGCTTCTTCATCCGGTCCAGGATGAGCGTGCGCTTGAGGCTGGACAGGTGGTCCACGAAGACGTGCCCGTCCAGGTGGTCGATTTCGTGCTGGAGCACGTGCGCGAGCCGGCCCTCCGCCTCCAGCTCGTGCCACTCACCCGTCTTGTCCTGGTAGCGCACCTTCACCTTGTGGAAGCGCGGGCACTTCTCCCACTCACGCGGGACGGAGAGGCAGCCCTCCTCCAGCGTGACGTTTTCCTTCTTCTCCAACACCTGCGGATTGACGATTTCGAAGAACGTGCCGTCCTCGCGGCCCACCAGCGCCACGCGCAGGGGCTCGCCGACCTGGTTGGCGGCGATGCCGATGCCCTCTGCTTCCTTCATCGACTCGGCCATCTCGTCCAGAAGCTTCTGGAGCGAGGGGCCGAAGTCCGTCACGGGCTTCGTGGGCGAGGTGAGAACCTTGTGGGGCCAGATGACGATGTCGCGAGCCATGGGGCGGAATCTGCCATGCAAGGCCGCCCGGCGCCGCGCCATTCCGCACGCCAACGGTCCGGAGGCGTACATCCCGCCCCCCTCCCCGGCCGCGGGGCCCAGGACACCGGGCCCCGCCTCCAAATGCCCCGGGAGGCTAGCGGGGGTCCGGAGACAGCAGGCAGTACATGGACGAGGCCGGCAGCGAGGCCCGGCGGTACAGCACCGAGTTGCCCGACTCCGTCCCCTCCAACCAGACCACGTGCGTCTGCGCGCCGCAGCGTGAGGACGTGATGGACGCCTCGCCCGAGTCCCCCGGCGTCGTGCGGCTCAGGTTCTCCGCGGCCCCCAGCGTCAGCCCGAAGCCCAGCGTGGCCCGCGTGTAGACCTCCCGCTCGCCGTTATACCCCTCCGTCCACACCAGCCGGACGCCCACCCCCGCCGGTGCCAGCCGCGCGTCCCGGGAGTCCGCCTCCGTCGCGCTCACGTTCACCGGGGCGAAGAAGGTGGCTCCCCCGTCCACGCTCAGCGCGAGGTAGATGTCCGACTCGTAGCGCTCCGGCGTCTGGCCCGTCCAGGACACGAACACCCGCGAGTCCCGCACCACCAGCCGCGCGTCGAAGGCCCGGGCCGGCGTCTGGCTCACCTTCACCTCGGGACCGAAGGTCTCGCCCGCGTCCGTGCTCTTGCGCAGCCGGACCTCACATGTGGGCCAGTCGCACTCGCTCCACAGCACGTAGACGTTGTTGCCCGCCACCGCGAGCTGCTGCTGGTCCGACTCGCCCTCCGTTTGGGTGAGCCGGAGGATGGGTCCGAAGGTGATTCCCGCGTCCGTGCTGCGCCGGAAGAAGAGGTCCGCGCCGTCGTTCCTGCCTCCGTCGTCCCACAGGACGTAGACATTCTCCCCCTGGGCCGCGAGCCGCACGCCGCCGTACTCGCGGTCGCGGTTCACGTCCTCGATGTCCGCGAAGACGCGGCCCGCCACCGGGCTGCGCACGAAGAAGATTTCCCCCACCTCGTCTTCCAGCGAGCGGTACCAGTCCATGTAGACGTTGTCGCCGCTGGCGGCCAGCTGCAGGCCGCCCTCCGGGTAGCTCGTCAGCTCCAGGACGGGGCCGAAGGTCGCGCCGCGGTCCTCACTCGAGCGGAAGCGCAAGCCGCCCTCCACCCACGTCAGGTAGACGCGGTTTCCGAGCGCGAGCACCCGCACGTCTCGCGCCGTCTCCTCGGGGGTGATGCCTTCCTCGCTGAGGTTGCGGGCCGCACCGAAGGTGGCGCCGTCGTCCGTGCTGCGCCGGTAGTACACGTCCCCGGCCCCCGCGGCCGCGTCCACCCATGCCACGTGCACGTCGCCGCCGAGCGCGGACACCTGCGGCTCCTGATAGCCCGCCGCCGTCGTGCTCAGGGGGCGCGTGGGCGAGAAGACCTGTGCCCCGGCGCTCCCGGGCAGTGCCCCCACCATCGCCACCGCCGCGGTCAGCAGCGCCCCCGCGAGCGTGCCGCCGCGAATCGGACTCGCCATGCTCCAACCCTCCCCGACGCCGCGCCATGCGGCGCTGTGTCGGGTGAGGTAAGGCCGTGCCAAACGCCTGACAGCGCCCCTCGGGGTGAAGCCCCTGCCCGCAGGTCAACGCAGGACAGTTGGGGCGCGCACACTGACAGGTCTGCTACACCGGCCCCATGCATCCGCACTCCCAGCTCATCTCGGACTTCTACTACGCGTTCCAGCGACGCGACGCGCAGGCCATGGCCGCCTGCTACCACCCGGACGTGGAATTCAGCGACCCCGTCTTCGTAGGCCTCCGCCACGGCGGCGTCACCGCCATGTGGCGCATGCTCTGCGAGCGCGGCAAGGACCTGCAGCTCACCTTCCGCGACGTCCAGGCCGATGACCGCACCGGCCGCGCCCACTGGGACGCGAACTACACGTTCAGCACCACCGGCCGGAAGGTCCTCAACCGCATCGACGCGGAGTTCGAGTTCCGCGACGGGAAGATTGTCCGCCACCTCGACCGCTTCGACTTCTGGGCGTGGTCGCGCCAGGCGCTCGGGCCCGCGGGACTGGTGCTCGGCTGGAGCCCGATGCTCCGCAACAAGGTCCGCGCCACCGCCAGGAAGTCCCTCGACAAGTACATGCAGGAGCACGGCATCCAGGGGCCGTGAGCCGGCTCCCGTGGCGCGTGCTATCTCGGGGAGGGCAGTGGCGACACATCCGGAGGCACCCAGCCAGTACGTGCCTCCGCCGAGTCCAGCGTCTCCTTCCGGTAGTGCCGCTCCAACAACCGTGCGTCGTCCAGCTCCGGCCTCACCTCCAGGAAGGCGTCGAACGGCGTCACGTCCGGCGCCGCGCCAAGCGCCACCCACACCAGCTCCACCCAGGCCCGGGTGAGCGTCTCGTGGTACTTCCCCGTCGCGCCGAGCGCCGCCGCGTAGCGCTGGATGAGGCCTCGGACCCGCTCCAGTCCGGCCTCGAAGCCGTGCTCGCGCAGGCAGAGCCAGGCCAGCCGCACGTGCGCCCGGTGGCGGAAGTCCGCGCCCGGGTACGTGGCCGCCTCTATCGCGGCGAGGAAGTCCGCGTCCGTCAGCTCCGCGTGGACCACCCCGGGGACTTCTTCACTTCGCACCGTCCGCGTCACCGATGTGCTCATCGTCCGCCCTCTTCCCGCGTGTCTTGCGCGTCGGCGGAGGGTCACCGCCTCGCGCTTCATCCGCTGCCCTTGCCGCGGGGCGCCTACGCACGGGCCAGGTGCGCTGGCGCCCCGCTCCTCACCCGCCGCCCTTCTTGCGTGCCCGGCGTGCCGGGCGTGCCGCGTCCCCCGCGTCGGCGAGCGCCGTGAGCCCCTTCGTGAGTCCCTCCACGTCTCGCGCGGACAGCCCTTCGAGCGCCGCCGCCTCCAGCGCCTCCAGGCGCCGGTGCACCCGCGTCGCCAGCGTCCGGCCGGCCGCCGTCAGCGACACCTGGAACGAGCGCCGGTCCTCCGGCCGCTGCTCCCGCCGCACCAGCCGCTTCGCCTCCAGCCGGTCCACGTAGCTGGTGAGCGTGGAGCGCTTGTGCGCGAAGGCCGCATGCAGCGCGCCCAGCGAGGTGTCTCCCACCTCCAGCAGGTACGCCAGCAGGTGCGCCTCCCCCTGCGACACGTCCAGCGGCGGCTCGGCGGCCTCCAGGAAGAGGCCGATGCGATGGGTGGCTCGGTGGACGTCCAGGACCAGGCGGAGCGGCTTCATCCTCCCCGCATAACACATGCTCCGATTTCGGAAGTTCCGAATTCGGAATAAATCTCCCTCACCCCGGGGGCCGTGCCCTGAAGGGCCTGGATGCTCTATCCTCCCGAACCATGTCGCCGCCGCCCGAGAACGAGACCGTGGACGTGCTGGACCTCTGGCTCCTGGAAGTCGCCATGGAGCTGCCCACGCCCCTGCACATGCTCGTGGAGCCCAATCCCCACGTCGCGCTCAACATGCCGGATGACCCGCGCTTCTCCCGGGAGGAACTCTGCGAGCGGCTGTCCTTGCTCGCCGAGCGCGGTCTCATCCGCATCCATGAGCTCCCCGATGGACTGGAGGAGCTGTACTCCCCGGAGGAGATTTCGCGCGCCATCGACGCGCGCAAGCCCCGCTCCTTCTTCGGTTATGAGCTGACGCCCGAGGGCGGCGCCGCCTGGGAGCGGCTCGCCCGTCCCGACTGGGGCCGATACGTCAACGCCGGCCAGGAGCCCACCGCGGATGACGCCCCGAACGCGTGGGTCATCGAGGCCGCGAGCCTCGAGACCGCCGAGGAGGAGCTCCGCTTCCACGAGCAGCTCGGAGACGAGAACCAGCCCGTCCACGAATCGAAGCGCGTCGAGGAGCTGGTCCCCTGGCAGGTCACCTACTGGAAGACCCTGCCACGCGGATACCGGCTCCATTACATCACCGTGCCCCGGCCTCGCGACGTCCAGCGCACGATGTCCGTGCCCGCCCGGCCTCCCTGGTACACGCGCGCGTGGCTGTGAGCACCTTCACTCCTTGCTCGACTCGTTGCATCGCTGGATGACCAGGGGACCGCTTCCCTCTCGCGCCAGCGTCGCCGCGCAGCGCACGTTCCCCATCCAGTCGAGGAACTCGAGGCCCACCGTCCCGTCGTCGTGCAGCAGCAGCGAGCTGTAGCCGTTGTTGCCCAGCTCCGGACGCACCCCCGTCCACTCCGGGAAGCGCGGCCTCGATTCCAGGAAGCGCACCGGCGCGGGGGCCACAGCGCCCGGCTCGGCTCGCCTCACCGGCAGGCCCCCGTGGCCCAGGCTCACGCCGAGGAACGGCAGCCCCGCTCCCCGGTCGAACAGCGCCCCGTGCGGCGTGCTCCCCCAGAGCCACAGGTCCGCCAGCGCGCGCTCCACCACCAGCGCCTTCAGGTCCTCCAGCAGCTCGGTGGTGCGCGGTGCCCCGTAGCGGTAGGGCGCGCCGTGGCTCATCACGAGGTTCAACGCCCCGCGCCGGCGTCCCTCCGTGAGCACCGACTCCAACCAGCCCAGCAGCGCCGGCTCTCGGTGCCGGCCCGGCTCGAAGTACGCCGTGTCCAGCCCGATGAGCTGAAAACGCTCCGAGGCGAGGCAGAAGTAGCTGCCCTCCTGCACCTGCCTTGCTCTCGCGGCGCCTCGCCGCTCGTCCAGGTAGCGGAAGTAGGGCGAGCCTCCCGAGCGCATCTCCGGGCTCGCGTTCAGCGTCAGCACCGTCGTCACCGGGAGCAGCGACTCCAGGGGCTCGGCCACGTGCGCGTCGAACTCGCCCTGACGGCCCGCGTAGTACACGCCGCCCAGGTGCACCGCGTACTCCAGCCGCTCGCCTCGCATGAGGAGCTGCCTCGCCACGTAGCGCGCCGGGTATTCGCCCGTGCCAAAGTCCGAGAACAGCGCCACCTCCACGGGACGGCCCGGCGCGGGCTCTCGCAACGCGTAGCGGAAGCGGCTGGCGTGGCGCGCGTCATCGTGCCGGCGGAAGGGCGCGGCCGACACCGAGGCCCCTCGCAGCCACGCCTTCCCCATGAAGAGCAGCCAGCCCCGCAGGTCCGCCACCGGCTCGAACTTCGTCCGCGTCGGGTCGATGGGGATTTCGTGCGTCATCAGCGGGAAGCGGAAGTCCGGCGGCAGCTGCACCGAGGCCTTCGCGCGGAAGGGTGGGTGACGCAGGGCCTGGAGCGCCTCCTCCGGCGCGCGGAGCGCCTGCTCCACCTCCTGCAGCACGCGCGCGAAGTCCAGCTCCGACACCGGGGCGCCCAGGCTCTCGCGCGCCAGATGCAGCACCTCGTCCGGCTCGCTCAGGAAGCGCGTGCGCAGCGCCTCCAGTTCCTCCGGTTCGAGCGGCGGCAGCTCGGGCGCCTCCGCGTCGACCACCTCACCGCTCACGCCCTCGAGGACGACTGCCCCCGATGGTCCCACCGCGCGCCCACGACGCGAGGCCGCTGGGGGGCGGTAACCCAGTGCCGCGAAGAGCTCCATCCGCTTGCTGTCCATGGGCACATCTTCCTCCGTGGCACTGACGGGAGGAACCGCACGCCCGGCCGAGGAGACATCTCCCCCCGACTTCTCGACTGTCGCCGCCGCATCTTCTCGCCCCTCCACACGGGGTCTCCCCCCGCGCCTGCAGCACCGTCCGGGTCATGGGCCACACCGCCTCCCATGCCCGGACCGGACTCCGCGCCTACTCCTCGGCCCGGGCCTCGGCCAGCGCCGCGTCCCAGGCTTCCCACTGCTCACTCGCGTCGCGCCGGTGGCCGTCGCGGTACGCATACAGCGTGTAGTACGAGCCCGTCGCGCACCCGGGCAGGCCCGCCGGGTTGAACACGCTGGTGCTCGACACCGTGCCACCCACGAAGCCCTTCGGCACATCCACCAGCTTCAGCGCGCACCCGGCCAGCACCAGCCCCGCCTGGGGCACGTCGTTGCTCACCAGCGTGCACGTTCCCAGCGCCGTGAAGTTCCCGTCCGGCAGGCTGAAGCGCGCGTAGAAGGGCACCTGCTGCCCCGGGGGAAACGTCGGGTCCGTCAGCCGCACGCACGCCGTTGCCCGGCCCACCCGCCTGCGCCCCTCGTACACCACCTTGCCGTCCCGCAGCCGGTGCACCGGCACGTACAGGCTCCCGCCCAGCTTCACCGTCACCGCGAACGGCGCCTGCGCGCACACCGCCGGGTCCGGTGGGCTCGCCGGGTCCTCCTCGGAGCGGAACTGGTACACCACCTCGTCGGCCCTCGCCTCGGACGACACCACCACCAGCGCCAACATCGCCAGCACCACCACCGCACTGCCGTGAGTACGCGACATGCGAACCCCTCCATTCGGACCGCGGGATTTGCTTCAGGTGATGTGCGCGAGCGCGGGCACACGTCTCCCGTTCGCTCTCTCCGAGAAGAGTGCGTCCGCCCTCCGCGCCTTGCTGCTCGTGTTCCGGCCGCTCTACTGCCAGGACAGCGTGTACTCGGTGTCGAGCGGCCCCGTCTGCCGGCCGTGCACCTGCACCTGCTTGCCGCCCACCGCCTCGATGACCGCCTGGAGCGTGCCCTCGTGGTAGGGCGGCGGCATGAAGTCGCGCTTCATGAAGAAGACGCCGCTCTTCTCACCCGTCCAGTTCACTCCGCGCTCGCCGTAGCTCACCGCCGCGCGGTAGCCCGCGTGCAGGTTGCCCAGGAGCCGCTTCGGGCTGTCGGCCGCCAGCAGCAGCAGCGTCTTGCCCGCCGTCGAGGACAGGAAGTCCGTCGTCGCCTGCACGCCCATGCGCCGCAGCGCCCCGTCGAAGCCGCCGAACTGCGGCCCCATCAACTGCGCCGCCGCGTAGGACAGCCTCAGGAACGAGGCCACCGGGTAGTTGAAGAAGTCAGTGAACTTCTTCTCCCCGCTGGCCGCCAGGCAGCGCTCCACCGCCACGTCGCCGCCGAGCGCGCGCACCGCGCCCACCACCCCGTTGAAGAACAGCCCACGCGCCGTGTCCTCTCGCGAGGCCAGCGCCAGCCGGGCTTCCAGGTCCTGCGCCACCTTCGGGTCGAGTCCTTCGAGAGGTCCGCTCTTGTCGCTCATAGCCGTACCAATTGCGCGCCGTAGTGGATGTTCGCTCCCACCGCCGCCACCACCACCAGGTCTCCGCCACCCAACCGCACGCGGCCCGATTCCAGGTCCTCGGCCAACAAGATGAGCATCCCCGCGGCGGACGTGTTGCCGTATCGGTCCACGTTGCACGCCACCGCCTCGGAGGGCAGGCCGGCGCGCGACACGAAGGCATCCATGACACGTTTGTTGGGTTGGTGGAAATAGTACCGCCGCACCTGCGAGCGCAGCTCCGGCCGGGGGCCGAGTACCGTGTCGAGGCACTTCTGCATGTACTCCGGATAGCTGCGCGCCACCTTGAAGCCGTCCACCACGAAGGCCATGTCCGCCGGGCGCATGCGCCCCGGCTGGTACGGCAGCTTCAGCAGGCCGCCGCCCTTGCGGATGACCAGGTCCCCGTGCGCGTTGCCGGAGAAGGAGGCCAGGATGCCCTCGCTGCCCGCCTCGCCGGGCTTCGCGCGGAGCACCACCGCGCCCGCTCCGTCACCGAAGACGTACATGGACAGGTAGCCCTGCAGCGTCTTCGGGCGGCCCGGGCCGGGGGGCAGCTCGTCCGTGTACACCTCGCGGTTGACGAGCGGCGACGTGAAGGCCGACGCCACCACCGCCACCGTGCGGAAGCGGCCGCCGTCCATCATCTTCTTCACCAGGTCCAGCACGTACGGCGTGCCGCCGCAGCCGTCGTCCACCAGCAGCGCGAAGGCGTCCTCGCGCAGCTCCAGCCGCCGGTGCAGCTCCATGGCGTCGTGGTTGAAGTGCGGCGCGTCCGGCGTGCACGTCACCACGAAGAGCGCGTCCAGCTCGCTCGCGGCCACGCCCGAGCGCTCCAGCGCCTGGCGCAGGGCCACCTCGCACATGTCCGTGTTGCTGGCCGGGTAGAAGTGCCCGTCGTTCTCCGGCGGAGGCACCGCCCGGCCCGCCACCTCGTCGATGTCCCAGAGGAAGCGCCGCTCGCGGACCCCAATCTTCTCCTCGATGCGCTCCGCCGGCCATCCGGGGATGGCTCGCGCGATGCGTGCGTTGCTCACGGCCCGTGAAGGAACGAAGGCTCCCGCGCCAACGACACACACATTGAATGTCATTTCATGGCCCTGTCATTTCACAGCCTCGCCGGATGGGATGGATTCCCTGGCCTTCCCCGGTTGAGCAGGATCCAGGCCACCGACAAAGTCATTGAAATGACTGTCACATCGTCCCGGAGGGTACTTCAAATTTGAAGCAGAAGCCCGCAGGCCCTCGCGCCAAGCGGTCGAAATTCCAGGAATCCTGGGTTGACTTCAGAAGTGAAGTATCAATGCGTGAGAATGAAGCCCCCGGTGAGCGGACTCTTCTTTCCGTGAGTCCCTGATTCACCACGGGTGTCGTCCACTACTCGCCACGGCGTATGACAGGGTTTCACGCGCGGGAAACCGGCTGTGTCGAACGTCGCTCCATGAGTGATTGTCATCAGCGCCCGGGCTTGGATCGCCCTCTCCTACGAATGTGCCGGTCCCCTGGATTGCCTCCCGGTCCTGGTTCCAGGTGCGTGCTGGAGCCTGGAGGCGGTGGCCGGGCCCGCCTCCCCCACCCTTCTGGTCGATGCGGGGACTCCGGGCGCGTGCCATCATCCAGGGCATCCTCTGGACGACCTCTGCCTGGAGCCCTCGCGAAGACCCGCGTGTCGACCCCCGAGACCAACCGCCGCAAGTGGCAGCCGCTCGCGCGGCTGATGTTCTTCGCCGCCGCCTATGCGCTGTCCGCCCGGCTCGGCGGGCTGCTCGTCTTCCCGCCCGAGCACGTGTCCGCGATGTGGCCTCCCAGCGGCGTGGCGCTCGCGGGCCTGCTGCTCACCCGCTCCCGGGAGTGGCCCGGGATGCTGCTGGGCGCCGCCGTGGCGGGCACCTTCGCCCTCCATCCCCACTGGCAGGCCTCGCCCTTCATGCTGGCCATCGCCGTGGGGAACCTGCTGGAGGCGCTGGTGGGCGCCACCCTCCTGCGCCGGCTGGTGCGCTTCCACGCCTCCCTGGACCGGGTGAGGGACGTGCTCGGACTCGTGGGGCTGTCGGCGCTTGGCAGCACCGCGCTCGGCGCCACCTTCGGCGTGGGCATGCTGGTGGCGCGCGGACGCCTGGACTGGGACGGCTTCTGGCACGCGTGGCGCGTGTTCTGGGTGGGTGACGCCATGGGCGTCCTGGTGGTGGCGCCGCTGCTGCTCACCTGGCTGGCGGCGGGCTCGACGTCCTGGCCGCCCCGGCGCCGGTGGGAGCTGGCGACGCTGCTGGTGTGCCTGGGCGTGGCCACGCACCTGGTGTTCCGGTCGCCGGAAACCAGCGGCCCGGAGGCCTCCGCCTTCCACCCGATGACCTACCTGGCCTTCCCCTTCCTGCTGTGGGCCGCGCTGCGCTGCGAGGCTCGCGGCGCCGCGCTGGCCACGGCGGTGCTGTCCACGGTGGCGCTCTGGCACACCGCGCGGGGCAACGGCCCCTTCGCGCTGGCGGCCTTCCACAACGTCAGCCTCGCCTACCTCCAGTCCTTCCTCGCCGGCGCCAGCATCTCCGGGCTGCTGCTGGCCAGCGCCCTGAGCGAGCGCCGCCGGGCCCAGGACGAGGTGAGCCACCTCAACCGGGAGCTGCGCGAGTCCCTGCGCACGCTCGCGGCCACGCAGGCGGAGCTGGTGCGGCGCGAGCGGCTGGCCGCGCTCGGCGAGCTGAGCGCCACCGTGGCCCACGAGGTGCGCAACCCGCTGGGCGCCCTCACCAACGCCGTGGCGGCCCTGCGCCGGATGACGCCCCAGTCCTCCGAGGGAAACACGGGCACCCTGCTGGCCATCATGGACGAGGAGGTGCACCGGCTGGATTTGCTGGTGAACGACCTGCTCGACTTCACCCGCCCCATGGAGCCGCGCCTGGAGCCCCAGCCCCTGCAGCCGGTGGTGGAGGGCGCGCTGGCGGCCTCCCTGCGCGCCAGCGGGCCCGACATCACCGTGTCACGCGCGGTGGACACGCACCTGCCTCCCGTCGCCGTGGACCCGCAGCTGCTCCACGTGGCGCTCACCAACCTCTTCACCAACGCCGTCCAGGCCATGCCCCGGGGAGGCACCCTCACCGCGAGGCTCGAGCCCGACATCCACGGCGGGACACCCCATGCCCGGTTGACCATCTCCGACACCGGGCACGGTATGGCGCCGGAGGTGAAGGCGCGCATCTTCGAGCCGTTCTTCACCACGCGCGCCAGCGGCATCGGACTGGGGCTCGCCATCGTCCGGCGCATCGTCGACGGCCACCATGGCGAGGTCGCCGTCCAGAGCGCTCCCGGCAAGGGCACCACCTTCACCGTGTGGCTGCCGTATGCCGGCGAGGCTCCCGCTCCGGCGTGAGGCCCGCGCGGGCCCCATGAAACACGGAAGGCCGACCCACCCGAGGATGGACCGGCCTTCCCACACGGCTCAGAACGGGATGTTGTCGTCGTCGCCCGGCGGGGGGATGTCTTCGTCGCCGAAGCCACCGCCACCGCCGCCACGGCCGCCGCCGTAGCCACCACCGCCACCGCCACGGCCGCCGCCGTAGCCACCCTCACCGCCGCCGCCACCACCACCCTGGCGGGCCATCTCCGCCTCGATGGCGGCCAGGAGCTGGCGCTCCTTGTCGTGCCAACGCGACTTGCTCGGGTCGTTCAGCGTGCGGCGCGCGCCGTTCGCATAGAACTCCAGGTCCTGCATGCTCGCGCCCGCGATGGGAGCGCCCTTGCTGCGGCCGTAGTTGGGGAACACCATGCCATCGCCGCCACCACCGCCGCCGCCCGCGGGGGCCGCACGGCGCGCGGCCGGGGCCGCCTCCGGCGTGCCGCCAATGGACATCTCTCCCAACGTCAGCGTGAAGCCCTCGCCGTTCCGGACCGCCGTGCCCACGCGCACCTGCTCCACGCGCCCGTCGGGGCGACGCACCGCCACGGTGACTGGATATTGCTCGCTCATGCGGCCCGAATCCCACCACCGGACGGGCACTGTCAACGACGGCGCGTACGAGGATGTCCGGCAGCGAGCCGCTCGCCTGGAGTGCGTTCGCGGCCGCCCGGAACCCGTCCGGAGGAGAACTCCCGACGGCCTCCACGAGCGGCGCCTGGCGCGCCCCTCGGAAGCCCACGGGAACTGGATGTGGCGGGTCCAGGGAACGGCGCCCCGCCTCTCACGTCAGTGCAGGGAGACCAGGCCGCTCTTGTTGCCCTTCTTGCGCACCCACGCCTTGGGCTTGGGCGGCGCGGCGGGCTTGGGCGGCTCGATGGGAGCCCCTTCCTTCAGCGCCTTGCTCGCGGCCCGGCCGCGCGGCAGCGCCACCTCGCGCACGGACTGCGGCGACGCGTCGTCCACCCACTCCGCCGGCCGGCGGTTGGTGCGCATCAGCAGCCGCAGCTTCTGGTAGTGCGCCGAGCAGTAGCCCTTCGAGCGGCTCGGCCGCTTGCAGCCGATGATGGCGCAGGACCGCGCGCCCTCGTCCGCCCGCGCGCGCTTCACCGGCGCCGCGGCCACCACCGGCGCCTTCTTCGCCGCCGGAGCCCGGCCCGGTGCCGCGACCGCCGCCTTCCGCCGGCCTCGTCCCGCTCCGCGCGTCGACGCGGGCTCGGGAATCACCGAGGGCGTCCTCACCCCCGCCATGGAGCCCAGCCGGCTGGTCAGCGGCGCCAGGCGATACGTCGCCGAGCGCAGCATCTCCAGCGCCGCCAGGCCCTCATCCATGCGACGCACGGCCGCCTGCAACGGCGCCATCCGCGCCTGCAGCTCGTCGCGGAACATCTCTCCAAGGGCTTTCGCGATATCCATCGCGGGAGAGAATACACGCCGCCCCGGGCTCCGCGCGCCTGAAATCCATACAGAGCCAGCCTCAACGGTTGGCCAGCGGTCGAAGCCATACATCCCGGCGGGTCACGCTGTATCAGGAAGAGACGCTCTCACCCCCGCGCCTGGGACGCGGGCGCGGGCCGCGTCTCCGTCACCGGGGCCGCGGACTCCACCGGCTCGCGCTCGGGAGGCAGGGTGGCGGACGTCACGCCGCAGGCACGCAGCGCCATGGAGAGCGCCCACACCACCAGCAGTGTCGGTACGAACGGGTGACCCACGACGACGCCTCCAGGAAGGTCCGGCCTTGTCTCCACGACGTGCCGAGCGGGATTTCTTGCGAAACGCCGCCCGGCTGCTCGTGCAATACGGACGAACCTATCCTTCCGGTCTGACGTGCCCGGAGGGGCAGTTCCGGGGTACGGCGAGCCCCGGAAGGGGCCCTCGGGAGCCCGGCTCCAGGGTGGGGAGACGAGCGCGCCCCCGCGACGGCGCGGCGGGTGTTAAAGGAGACGGGCCATGACTCCGGTTCCCAACCCCGTCCGTTTCAAAGGCACCGATTCCTACCTGACCAACGAGGGCCTCCAGGCCGCGGTCAACTGCGCGCTGACGCTCCAGCGGCCCCTCCTCGTGAAGGGCGAGCCCGGCACGGGCAAGACGCTGCTGGCCGAGGCCATCGCCCAGGCGCTGGGCCACCGGCTGCTCACCTGGCACGTGAAGAGCACCACCCGCGCCCAGGACGGCCTCTACGTCTACGACACCGTGCAGCGCCTGTACGACTCGCGCTTCGGCGACGGCGACGTGAAGGACATCCGCCGCTACATCCGCATGGGCCCCCTGGGCGAGGCGTTCTCCTCGCCCGAGCGCGTGGTGCTCCTCATCGACGAGGTGGACAAGGCGGACCTGGAGTTCCCCAACGACCTGCTCCACGAGCTGGACCGGATGCGCTTCCGCGTCACCGAGACGAATGACGAGGTGGCGGCGAAGCACCGCCCGGTGGTGGTGATTACGTCCAACAACGAGAAGGAGCTGCCGGACGCCTTCCTGCGCCGGTGCGTGTTCCACTTCATCGACTTCCCGGACGCGGAGCTCATGCGCCGCATCGTCGCCGTGCACCACCCGGGGCTGGACGCCACGCTGACGGAGCAGGCGCTGAAGGTCTTCTACGAGCTGCGCGCCTTCACCCGCCTGCGCAAGCGGCCCTCCACCAGCGAGCTCATCGACTGGATTGCCGTGCTCAAGTCCCAGGGCGTCACCGACATCAAGCTCGATGAGAACCTGCCGTTCCTCGGGGCCCTGCTGAAGAAGGAGCAGGACCTGGTGTCCGTGGCCGAGGCCTTCGGACGCGGCCGTCGTCCCCGGGCGTAAGGAAGAGGAGGCGCGCGCGATGTACCTGCCATTCTTCTACGAGCTGCGCCGGCGCGGGCTGAAGGTGGGCGCGCAGGAGGCGCTCGCGCTGGCGGGGGCGCTCCAGGCGGGCCTGCACGACAGCAGCCTGGACGGCTTCTACCACGTGGCGCGCGCGCTCCTGGTCCACTCGGAGACGCAGCTCGACACGTTCGACCAGGCCTTCCTCGCGCACTTCAAGGGCGTGGAGACCGCCGGCCTGGAGCTGACGCAGGAGCTGTTGTCCTGGCTGGAGGAGGCCCGCGAGCGGCCGGACCTGTCCCCCGAGGAGCTGGCGCTGCTGGAACAGCTGGACCCGGAGGAGATCCGCCGGATGTTCGAGGAGCGCCTGCGCGAGCAGCAGGAGCGCCACGACGGCGGCAACCGGTGGATTGGCACGGGTGGCACGTCGCCCTTCGGCAACGGCGGCTTCGCGCGCGAGGGCATCCGCGTGGGCGGCAAGGGCGGCCGGCAGGGCATGGCGCTGATGCAGGCGGGGGCGCGCAAGTACGCGGGCTACCGCGATGACCTGGTGCTGGACACGCGGCAGATGGCGGTGGCGCTGCGCAAGCTGCGGGCCTTCGCCCGGGACGGCTCGCCAGACGAGCTGGACGTGGACGAGACCATCGCCGCCACCGCGAAGAACGCGGGCGAGCTGGAGGTGGTGACGCGCCCGCCGCGCAGGCCCAACACGCGCGTGGTGCTGGCCATGGACGTGGGCGGCTCCATGGACCCGTACGCGGCGGTGATGAGCCGGCTGTTCAGCGTCGCGAGCCAGGCCACGCACTTCAAGGAACTGCGCATCTTCTACTTCCACAACTGCGTGTACGGGAAGCTGTACGCCACCCCGCAGCTCACCGGCGGCATGACGATTCCGGAGCTGACCGCGCAGGTGGGACGGCACCACAAGCTCGTCATGGTGGGCGACGCCTCCATGGCCCCGTACGAGCTGTCCATCCGCACCGACGCGGAGGGGCACTACAAGGCGGACGGGCTGGAGGGGCTGACGTGGCTGATGCAGCTGGCGCAGCACTTCGAGCGCAACGTCTGGCTCAACCCCGAGCCCCTGGGCACGTGGCGCTCGGGCACCATCTCCGTCATCGCGCGCGTCTTCCCCATGTTCCCCCTCACCGTGGAGGGCCTGGGTGAGGCGGTGGCGCACCTGACGCGCGGGCGCACCGTGAAGGGCGTGGCGGCGCGGCGCTGAAGAGGCCTCGCCAGGATTCATTCCCCCTGCCCTCCGGGGCAGGAATTCCCGGTGCCTCGTGGACTGCCGGACGGCCGGGTGGGCGGGGCGCGTGTTTGGTGCGGCGCCCGGGCTCCAGTTACGGCATGGTGCGCCGCACGCGAGCGGGAGCGCGAGGACACCATGACGACCGACAAGCAGGACGTGCTGTGCATCAACACCATCCGCACCCTGGCCATGGATGCGGTACAGCAGGCCCACTCGGGCCACCCGGGGGCGCCCATGTCCCTGGCCCCCGTGGCCTATCAGCTCTGGCAGCAGGAGCTGCGCTACGACCCGTCCCACCCCATCTGGCCGGACCGTGACCGGTTCATCCTCTCCAACGGCCACGCCTCCATGCTGCTGTACGCGCTGCTCCACCTCGCCGGGGTGAAGCGCGTCACCCGGGAATACGGCATCGAGGACACCCCCACGGTGTCGCTCGACGACATCAAGAAGTTCCGCCAGCTCGACTCGTCCACCCCGGGCCACCCGGAGTACCGGTGGACCAGCGGCGTGGAGACCACCACCGGCCCCCTGGGCCAGGGTGTCGCCAACAGCGTGGGCATGGCCATGGCCAGCCGCTGGCTCGCCGGCTACTTCAACCGCCCCGGCTTCGAGCTGTTCAGCTACGACGTCTACGCCATCTGCGGTGACGGCGACCTCATGGAGGGCGTCGCCTCCGAGGCGGCTTCCGTCGCCGGCCACCTCCAGCTGCCCAACCTCTGCTGGATCTACGACTCCAACCACATCTCCATCGACGGCAGCACCGACCTGGCCTTCACCGAGGACGTGGGCCGCCGCTTCGAGGGCTACGGCTGGCGCGTGCTCCGCGTGGCCGACGCCAATGACCTGACGGCCCTGGGCGAGGCCCTGCGCACCTTCAAGACGATGCGCGGCAAGCCCACGCTCATCATCGTCACCACGCAGATTGCCTACGGCGCGCCCAAGCTCCAGGGCTCCGCGAAGGCCCACGGCGAGCCGCTGGGCGACGAGGAAATCAAGGGCACCAAGCGCAACTATGGCTGGCCCGAGGACGCGAAGTTCCTCGTCCCCGACGGCGTGCGCGAGCACTTCCAGGCGCGCATGGGCAACCGCGGCAAGCAACTGCGCGAGGCCTGGGTGCAGCGCTTCGCCGAGTACCGCAAGCAGTTCCCCGAGCTGGCCGACCAGCTGGAGCGCATGCAGCGCCGCGACACGCCCAAGGGCTGGGACGCGGAGCTGCCCTCGTTCCCCGCAGACGCCAAGGGCATGGCCACCCGCGAGTCCAGCGGCAAGGTGCTCAACGCCGTGGCCAAGCATTACCCATGGATGGTGGGCGGCTCGGCGGACCTGAACCCGTCCACGAAGACGTACATCACCGGCTCGGACGCGATGAAGCCGGGCGAGCACGCCGGCCGCAACGTGCACTTCGGCGTGCGCGAGCACGCGATGGGCTCCATCGTCAACGGCCTGTGCCTCAGCAAGCTGCGCGGCTATGGCGCCACGTTCCTCATCTTCAGTGACTACGAGCGCCCCGCCATCCGCCTGTCCGCGCTGATGGAGCTGCCCGCGCTGCACATCTTCACGCACGACTCCATCGGCCTGGGCGAGGACGGCCCCACGCACCAGCCCGTGGAGCAGCTGGCCTCCCTGCGCGCGATTCCCGGCATCATCGTGCTGCGCCCCGCCGACGCCAACGAGGTGGTGGAGGCGTGGCGCGTGATTGGCGAGCAGCGCAAGCACCCGGTGGTGCTCGTGCTCACCCGCCAGCCGGTGCCCACGCTGGACCGCACGAAGTACGGCGCGGCCTCGGGTGTGGCGCGCGGCGGCTACGTGGTGGCGGACGCGGAGGGTGGCAAGCCGGAGCTCATCCTCATCGGCACGGGCAGCGAGGTGCACCTGTGCCTGGATGCCTACGAGAAGCTCAAGGCCGAGGGCATCAAGGCCCGCGTGGTGAGCCTGCCCTCGTGGGAGCTGTTCGAGCAGCAGCCCCAGGAGTACCAGGACAGCGTGCTGCCTCCGGACGTGAAGGCCCGCGTCGCCGTGGAGAAGGCCGCCGCCTTCGGGTGGGAGCGCTGGGTGGGGTTCGCCGGCAACGTCATCGCCATGCGCAGCTTCGGCGCGTCCGCGCCCATCAAGGCGCTGCAGCAGAAGTTCGGCTTCACCGTGGACAACGTGGTGCAGGTGTCCAAGGACACGCTGGCGAAGGCGAAGAAGTAGGCGCCTGAAAAGGAAAACGCCCCGGACCCGTCCCCCGACAGGTCCGAGGCGCCAACGCGTCTCTGCTGCTTCATCAGGACTCCCGGGCCATCCCCCCGGACAACCCGGCAGTCCACTCCGGGTCGCCCCCCGGCGACCCGGCCCTTCTGGGCCCCATGCCCCCCGGCATGAGGCCCGGACTCTTCCGAGC
>NZ_JABBJJ010000247.1 GCF_012933655.1 Pyxidicoccus fallax
CTCCCCCACGGCCCCCCAGCGCCACAAGGGGGCGCTCCGGCCCGCGCCCGCTCCCACCGAGGAGGACACCACGGCGTCGGCCCTGCGCGAGGCGAGGAACCGCGGCACGGACATGCTGGTCGCGGGCGACCTGGAGGCGGCGCTCACCGCGTTCCAGCAGGCGGTGAAGGTGGCCCCGGAGGAGCCGTCGTGCCGGCAGAAGGTGGCCGAGGTCCTCCAGCGGCTGGGCCGGACGCGCGGCGCCATCGCCGAGTACGAGGCGGCCGCCAGGGCCTGGGAGAAGCTGGGCTGGACGCTGCGCGCCGTCGCGCTGTGCAAGGTCATCCTCCAGCTCGACCCGGAGCACGCCAGGGCCCGCGCCCTGCTGGCGGAGCTGCGCGTCCGCCGCGGGCTGCCCCTTCCCGGCGACGAGGCCCAGAAGGAGTCCGCCCAGGCGCCCCGCACGCCGCCCCAGGCCCCGCCCGTCTGGGAACAGCGCTCCGAGGTGGTGACGCACCTGGTGCGCAGCAGCCCCCTCTTCTCCCGGCTGTCGCAGCCGGTGCTCCAGTCGGTGCGTGACGCCTTCACGCCGTGCACGGTGGACGCGGGGGAGCAGATCCTCACCCGGGGGCAGGCGGCCCAGGCGCTCTACCTCATCCTCCGCGGGCGCTGCACCGTGTTCCACCAGCACGTGGACGGCCACGAGACGGCCTACCCGGACCTGACGGAGGGCGACGTCTTCGGCGAGGTCTCCCTGCTGCGCAGCAAGCTGGTGACGGCCTCCGTGCGCGCCGCCACGCCCTGCCTGCTGCTGAAGCTGGAGCGCGCCGCCTTCGAGCAGCTCCTCGAGGCGGAGCCGGAGCTGCGCCGCGAGCTGCAGCGCATGGGCGCCGAGCGCCTGTGGCGCACCACGCGGCTGCTCACCGGGCGCGCCCCGGCCGCGGAGGACGCGGGAGCGTCTCGCCCTTCGGAATGACGGAATGACGGAGCCGGGTCGAAGCTGACCGGGCCGACCCGGCCCACCGGTGGGACTTCCCGCCTCCCCCCGCGGGGAGTCCCACCGGGTGCTTGTGCTAGACAGGGGACCCGGGACGGGCCACCGCGACGGCGGGGCCCTGTGCACGGGAGCGGCGCGGTGCAGATTCTCCAGGTCGTCATGAATCCGGGGATGCCTGACGAGCAGGTCTTCCCGCTGGGCGATGGCATCACCCTCATCGGGCGTGACCTGGAGAATCAAATCTCCATCCTGGACAAGAGCCTCTCGCGCCAGCACGCCCGGCTCACGAGCGCCGGCGGCAAGGTGTTGCTGACGGACCTGCAGAGCAAGAACGGCACCTTCGTCGGCGGCGTCCGCATCACCAGCCGCGAGCTGCACCCCGGGGACACCTTCATCTGCGGGGCCGTCACCTTCCGCCTGCTCAGCGTGGCCGAGCCGTCCGTCAGCCCCACGATGACGCACGACTCGCGGGCGCTCTCCCAGGTCACCCTGCAGGACCTGCTGGGCGCCCACATGGACAGCGGCCGCTCCTCCGCGCTCAAGCTGGGCACCACGTCCTCGGCGGAGCGGGACCGGGACAAGCTGCAGATCCTCCTCAAGGTCAGCCAGTTCCTCTCCTCCCCTGGCACCATCGACAACCTGATGGAGCGCTCCCTGGAGCTGGTGTTCCAGGTGCTGGAGGTGGACCGAGCCGTCATCCTCCTGGTGGACCCCAGCTCCGGCACCCTGCGGCCCCGCGTCGCGCGGACCGCGGACGGCTCCCGGGAGCTGGCCCACATCTACAGCCGGCACATCACCAGCTACGTGCAGCGCCACGGCATCGCGGCCCTCTTCGCCGACGCGCGGTTGGACCCGCGCCTGGACACGGCCGAGTCCGTCGTGCAGCAGTCCATCTACGCGGCCATGTGCGCCCCCCTCAAGGGCCGCGAGCAGCTGTTGGGCGTCCTCTACCTGGACAACCTCCGGCGCCCCGAGCGCTTCTCGCAGGAGGACCTCGAGTTCCTGTCGTCCTTCGCCAACCAGGTGGGCATCGCCCTGGAGAACTCGATGCTCTACAAGCGCATCGAGCAGGAGGCCGTCCGCCGCAACAACTACCAGCGCTTCTTCCCGCCCAGCGCGCTGGCCCGCCTGGAGCAGTCGTCCTCAGTCATCGAGCTCGGCGCGAAGGAAGCCGAGGTGACGACGCTCTTCTCGGACATCTGCGGCTTCACCCACCTCTCCTCGCGGATGCGGCCCGGCGAGGTGGTGGACATGCTCAACGCCTACTTCCCCACCATGGCGGACATCGTCTTCGAGCAGGAGGGGACGCTTGAGAAGTACATCGGCGACGCCCTCATGGCCACCTGGGGCGCGCCCTTCTCCCACCCCGACGACGCGGACCGCGCGCTGCGCGCCGCCGTGCGGATGCAACAGGCGCTCCTGCGGCTCAACGAGCAGCGGGGCGCGCGGCACCAGGAAGCGCTGCAAATCCACATCGGGCTGAACAGCGGTCCAGTGGCCGCGGGTAACATCGGCTCGCAGCGTTTCCTCCAGTACGCCACCATTGGTGACACCACCAACGTCGCCAGCCGCGTGTGCAGCGCCGCGGGCCCTGGGGAGGTTCTCATCACCCAGAGCACGAAGGAGCGGCTCGCCGACCCCAGCTGGAAGTTGGAGCTCCTTCCCCCCACTCCCGTGAAGGGCAAGGACGCGCCGCTGACGCTCTACCGCGTGCACTGGAACGGCTGAGTCCCCGACGCGAACACACCCTGCGTGCGCGGTCAGTCTTGACACTGCTGCCACCGCATGGCACTTACACGCCTGACGATAATGAGAACCATTCTCATTATCCGGGTCATCCCCGGGACGGCTGCTTCCGGAGAACAGGCGAGAAGTTCCCATGGGAACAACGTCCAGAGTGGCGCTGGTAACGGGTGCCGCGCAGGGCATCGGAGCGGCGGTGGCGCGGTTGCTGGCGGCGGATGGAGTGGCCATCGCCGCGCTCGACATGAACGAGGTGGGGCTGGCGTCGGTGGTGGAGGAGCTGCGCGTCCGCGGGTGCAAGGCGGCGGGCTACCGGGTCGACGTGAGCGACAGCGCCGCGGTGGAAGCGGCCGTCGAGCGCATCGAGCGTGAGCAGGGCCCCCTCTCCATCCTCGCCAACGTGGCCGGCGTGCTGCGCATGGCCCCCACCGTGTCGCTCAGCGACGCGGACTGGGCCGCCACCTTCGCCGTCAACACCCACGGCGTCTTCCACGTCTCGCGCGCGGTGGCCCGGCGCATGGTGCCGCGGCGCGAGGGCGTCATCGTCACCGTGGGCTCCAACGCCTCCAGCGTGCCGCGGATGCAGATGGCCGCGTATGCCGCGTCCAAGGCCGCGTCCACCATGTTCACCAAGTGCCTGGGGCTGGAGCTGGCGCAGCACGGCATCCGCTGCAACGTGGTGTCCCCCGGCTCCACGGACACCGCCATGCAGCGCGCGCTCTGGACGGACGAGCGCGGCGCCGAGGCGATGATTGCCGGCTCGCCGGAGACCTTCCGCGTGGGCATCCCCCTGCGCCGCATCGCCACCCCCGACGACATCGCCCGGGCCGTGCGGTTCCTCGCCTCCGACGAAGCGCGCCACATCACCCTGCACGACCTCTGTGTCGACGGTGGCGCCACGCTGGGCGCCTGACTCCCTCTCCTCCCCCTCTTTCCTGGCAGCGGTCCACCTTCATCCGGAAATTGAGAATGATTACTAAAGCCAGTGTCTCTTCCCCCCAGATGCTCGCCGCGCAGTTGCTGGAGAGCTACGAGGCCGGCTCTTCGTTCTTCTTCGCCACGCCCCGGCGGACGATTCTGGCGCGCGGCACCTTCGCCACCGTGCCGCACACCGCGGGCGCGGACGCGCTGGAGCGGCTCCCCTCGCGGGTGGCGGCGGTGCTCGCCGACGCGCGGCAGGCGGACCATGACATCCCGGTGGCGGTGGGCGCGGTGCCCTTCGACGGTACCGTCCCCGCGCAGCTGGTGGTGCCCATGACCATCCAGCGCGCGGGCCCGCTGGTGTTCGACAAGGACGTCCAGGTGCACCGCCCGCTGGGCGCGAGCTACACCGTGCAGCCGGTGCCGGAGCCCTCCGCGTACGCGCAAGGCGTGGAGCGGGCCCTGACGCTGATGAAGAGCGGGCCGCTGCGCAAGGTGGTGCTGTCGCGCTCGCTGCACCTCAGCGCGAACTCGCCCATCGACCTGCGGCAGCTCCTGCGCAACCTGGCCTGGCGCAACCCCTCCGGCTACACCTTCGCGGTGGACCTGCCGCCTTCCGCGGACGGCGCCTCGGCCCAGCGCACGCTCATCGGCGCCAGCCCCGAGCTGCTCGTGTCGCGCAACGGCTTCCAGGTGCTGGCCAACCCGCTGGCGGGCTCGGCGGCGCGCAGCGCGGACCCGATGGAAGACCAGGAGCGGGCCCGGAAGCTGATGGCCTCGGAGAAGGACCTCCGGGAGCACGCGGTGGTCATCGACGCCGTCGCCGAGGCGCTGCGCCCCTACTGCAAGACGCTGGACGTGCCGGCGGGCCCGTCCCTCGTGAGCACCGCCACCATGTGGCACCTGTCCAGCCGCATCACCGGCGAGCTGGCGGACCCGTCCATCTCCTCGCTGACGCTGGCCGCCGCGCTGCACCCCACCCCGGCGGTGTGCGGCTACCCGACGCGGCTGGCGCACGAGGCCATCGGCTCCATCGAGCCCTTCGAGCGTGGCTACTACACGGGCGCCGTCGGCTGGTGCGACGCGACGGGCGATGGCCAGTGGGCCGTCACCATCCGCTGCGCGGAGGCCGACGAGCGCACGCTGCGGCTCTTCGCGGGCGCCGGCATCGTGGTGGGCTCCACGCCCGAGTCCGAGCTGGCGGAGACCGAGGCGAAGTTCCGCACCATGCTCCAGGCCATGGGCCTGGGCCCGAGCGTCGAGGCGCAGCGATGAGCACCGCGGCCGACAGGCTCCCGGGCTGCCCCACGTGGCCCGAGGACTTCGCCGCCCGCTACCGGGCCGCTGGCTACTGGCGTGGAGAGACGTTCGGACAGCTGCTGCGCGAGCGGGCCCGGAGCCACGGCCCGCGCACGGCGGTCGTCGCAGGGAACCAGCGCTGGACGTACCAGGAGCTCGACGAGCGCGCGGACCGGCTCGCGGCGGGCTTCCACGCCCTGGGCATCCTCCCGAGGGACCGCGTGGTGGTGCAGCTCCCCAACGTGGCCGAGTTCTTCGAGGTCATCTTCGCGCTGTTCAGGCTGGGCGCGCTGCCGGTCTTCGCGCTCCCGGCGCACCGCGCTTCGGAGATTGGCTACTTCTGCGAGTTCACCGAGGCGGTCGCCTACGTCATCGCCGACAGGTTCGGCGGGTTCGACTACCGCGCGCTGGCCCAGCAGGTCCAGGCGAAAGTCCCCACCCTGAAGCACGTCCTCGTCGTGGGCGACCCCGGTCCGTTCACCGCGCTGAAGGCGCTGTACGTCACCCCGCCCACGGAGCTGTCAGCACCGCCCCGGGCCGACGACGTGGCGTTCTTCCAGCTCTCCGGGGGCAGCACCGGCGTGCCCAAGCTCATCCCCCGCACACACGACGATTACCTCTACAGCGTCCGCGCCAGCGCTGAGATCTGCGGGCTGGACGAGACGAGCGTGTACCTGTGCGCCCTCCCCGCCGCGCACAACTTCCCGCTCAGCTCGCCGGGCACGCTCGGCGTCTTCCACGCGGGCGGCACCGTCGTGATGGCGCTGCACTCCAGCCCGGACGTGGCCTTCCCGCTCATCGAGCGCGAGCGCGTCACCCTCACCGCGCTGGTGCCTCCGCTGGCGATGATCTGGATGGACGCCGCGAAGGCGCGCCGGCACGACCTGTCCAGCCTGCGCATGCTCCAGGTGGGCGGCGCCCGGCTGAGCGACGAGGCCGCCCGACGCGTGCGCCCCACGCTGGGCTGCGCGCTGCAACAGGTCTTCGGCATGGCCGAGGGACTGGTCAACTACACCCGCCTGGACGACCCCGAGGAGCTCATCGTCACCACCCAGGGCCGCCCCATCTCCCCGGATGACGAGGTCCGCGTGGTGGACGACGAGGACCGCGAGGTGGCGCCCGGTGAGACGGGCCACCTGCTGACGCGCGGCCCCTACACCATCCGCGGCTACTACAAGGCGGAGGCGCACAACGCCCGGTCCTTCACGTCCGACGGCTTCTACCGCACCGGCGACCTCGTCCGGCTGACGCCCGAGGGCTACCTCGTGGTGGAGGGGCGCGCGAAGGATCAGATCAACCGCGGCGGCGAGAAGGTCGCGGCCGAGGAGGTGGAGAACCACCTGCTGGCCCACCCCTCCGTGCACGACGCCGCGGTGGTGGCGCTGCCCGACCCGTTCCTGGGCGAGCGCACCTGCGCCTTCGTCATCCCGCGAGGCGCGCCTCCGGCCGCCACCGTCCTCACCGCGTTCCTGCGCGAGCGGGGACTGGCCGCCTTCAAGATTCCCGACCGGGTCGAGTTCATCGACGCCTTCCCGCAGACCGGTGTCGGCAAGGTCAGCAAGAAGGCGCTGCGTGAGGCCCTCACCCGCGCTTCCCCCTCCAACACCCGCTGAGCTGAAAGGACCCCCTCCATGGCGCTCCCCGCCATCGCCCCCTACCCCATGCCCGGCCCGGCCGACCTGCCCAGGAACAAGGTCTCCTGGACGCCCGAGCCCCGCCGCGCCGCGCTGCTCATCCACGACATGCAGCGCTACTTCATCAACGCCTTCGCCGCCGGCCAGTCCCCGGTGACGGAGCTGGTGAACAACATCCGCCGGCTGCGCGAGCACTGCTCCGCGCTGGGCATCCCCGTCGTCTTCTCGGCCCAGCCGGGCGGGCAGACGCCGGAGCAGCGCGGGCTGCTGCTGGACTTCTGGGGCCCCGGCATCAACGCCGGTCCGGAGCAGAAGCAGATCATCGACGCGCTGGCGCCCGCCCCGGGCGACATCCTCCTCACCAAGTGGACCTACAGCGCGTTCCGGCGGACGGAGCTGATGGACGTGATGCGCGAGCGCGGGCGCGACCAGCTCCTCATCTGCGGCATCTACGCCCACATCGGCTGCCTGCAGACGGCCAGCGACGCCTTCATGAGCAACGTGCGTCCGTTCCTCGTGGCGGATGCCCTGGGCGACTTCTCCCTGGCGCACCACCAGCTCGCGCTGAGCTACGCGTCGCAGCTGTGCGCCGTCACCACCACCACGCAGCAGGTCATCGACTGGCTCGGGCCCCGTCCCTCCGCCGCTGCTCCCGCGCCGAGCCTGCTCCAGCTCCGCGCGGATGTCGCCGAGGTGTTGCAGCTGTCCGCGGCCGAGCTGCGCGAGGATGAGAACCTGCTGGACCGGGGACTCGACTCCATCCGCATCATGAGCCTCGTGGAGCGCTGGAGGAGCGCCGGCACGGAAGTCACCTTCGTGGAGCTGGCCGAGCGGCCGACCCTCGCCGAGTGGTTCGCGCTGATGTCCCAGGCCCGCCCCGCCGCTCACCCTTCCTAGCGAGTACCGTCCCATGAGCGACTCACAGCCCGCGGGCTGGCCCCTCTCCGCCGCCCAGCATGGCATCTGGGTGGGCCAGCAGTTCGACCTCAAGAGCCCGGTGTACAACGCCGGCGAGTGCATCGAGATCCGCGGGCCGGTGGACGCGGGAGTCTTCGAGTCCGCGCTGCGACAGGCCGTTGGCGAGGCCGAAGCCCTGCACTCGCGCTTCGTGCCGGGGCCCACGGGCCCCGTGCAGTACGTGGAGCCCCGGACGGACTGGCTCCTGCGCGTGGCGGATGTCAGCGGGACGCCCGACCCGTGGGCGACGGCGCACGCGTGGATGCGGGAGGACCTGACCCGGACCGTCGACCTGGGCACCGGGCCGCTCTTCGCGCAGGCGCTGTTCAAGGCCGCGCCGGACCGCTGGTTCTGGTTCCAGCGCATCCACCACATCGCGATGGATGGCTTCGGCTTCTCACTGCTGGCGCGGCGGGTGGCGGACCTCTACACGGCGCGCATCACCGGACGTCCCGCCCCGGTGGGCTTCGGCCCCCTGCGCCCCGTGCTGGACGAGGACGCGGCCTACCGGGCGGGGCCCCAGCTCGAGGCCGACCGCGCCTTCTGGGTGGGCCGCTTCGAGAAGGGCCCCATGCCCGTCAGCATCGCGGAGCCCGCGCCCATGTCGGCCACCTTCGTGCGGCAGATGCAGCACCTGTCGCCGGCCGAGGTAGAGCGCATGAACGCCACCGCGAGGCAGGCCGGACTGACGTGGCCGGACCTGGTGCTGGCGACCACCGCCGTCTGGCTGAACCAGCTCACGGGCGCGCCGGAGGTGGTGCTGGGCCTGCCGGTGATGACACGCCTGGGCTCGGCGGCCATCCGGGTGCCGTGCATGGCGATGAACATCGTGCCGCTGCGCGTGGCGGTGCGCCCGGACGCGGGGCTGTTCGCGCTGGCCCGCGACGTGGCCACCGAGGTGCGCGCCATGCGGCCCCACCTGCGCTACCGCTACGAGCAGCTGCGCCGGGACTTGCGGCGCGTGGGCGGCAAGCGCCGGCTGTTCGGCCCCGTGGTCAACCTGATGCCGTTCGACTACGCGCTGCGCTTCGCGGGGATGCCGGCCGTCGCGCACAACCTCTCCGCGGGCCCCGTCGAGGACCTCTCCATTGGCATGTACGCCCGGTCCGACGGCAGCGGGATGCGCGTGGACTTCGACGCCAACCCCGCGTGCTACAGCGCCCACGAGCTCCGCTCCCACCAGCGTAGCTTCCTCAAGCTCCTGGAGTCGCTCATCACCGAGCCCGAGCGCCCGGTGGGCCCGACGCCCATGGGGCGGAGCCAGCCGTCGCCGGAGGCTTCGTCCAGCACGGCCGCGGCCATCGACGGTGGGCCCCTTCCCGCTCCGGTCCGTCCGGTGCTGGAGCTGTTCACCGAGCGCGCCCTCGCGCAGCCCGATGCGATTGCCGTGGAGCATGGCCCGTACCGGCTGACCTACCGCGAGCTGCACCAGTCCGCGAAGGGCCTCGCCGACCGGCTCATCGCCGAGGGCGTTCGCCCGGACTCGCCCGTGGCGGTCGTGCTGCCACGAAGCCTGGATGCCATCGTCGCCGCTTGGGGCGTGCTCTTCGCGGGCGCGGGCTACCTGCCGGTCGACCCGTTCGGGCCCCTGACGCGGACCGCGTCCATCCTCGAGGACGCCGCGCCAGGCCTCATCGTCACCACGACGGAACAGGGCCTGACGCCCGGCGCGGGACCGCTCGCTCCGGGCAACCTCGTCGTGAAGCGACCGGCCGTTTCCGCCTCACGGGCCGCCTCGGCGCCTCGGACCGATGAGGACCGGCTGGCCTACGTCATCTACACCTCCGGCTCGACGGGACAGCCCAACGGCGTGCAGATCGACCGGAGCGCGCTGGCCCACTTCGTGGCGGGCGCGACGCATCACTACGGGATGCGGGCCGATGACCGGACGCTCCAGTTCGCGCCGCTGCACTTCGATGCGAGCGTCGAGGAAGTCTTCCTCACCCTGTGCGCGGGCGCGCGGCTGGTGCTGCGCACCGACGAGATGCTCCAGTCGGTGCCGAGGCTGCTCGACGCGTGCGCCGAGCACGGCATCACCGTGCTCGACCTGCCCACGGCCTTCTGGCACGAGCTGGCCTACAGCGTCTCGACGGGCTCGGCCCGGCTGCCCTCCTCCCTGCGGACGGTCATCATCGGCGGTGAGGCCGCGCTGCCCGAGCGCGTCGCCCGCTGGAAGGCCACCGTCGGCGACCAGGTCCGGCTGCTCAACACCTACGGCCCCACCGAGGCCACCGTGGTCGCCACCGCCGCCACGCTCAGCGGTGGCAACGGAGACGAGGCGGCGTCCTCCCTCAACGAGGTTCCCATCGGCCGGCCCCTCCCGGGCGTGCGCGCGGTGCTCCTCGACGCGGAAGGACGGCCCGCGGCTCCGGGCGACGAGGGCGAGCTGTACCTGCTCGGCGGCGGCCTGGCCCGGGGCTACCTCGGACGCCCGGAGCTGACCGCGAAGCGGTTCACCGTGCTCGACACGCTGCCCGGCGCGCCGCGCGCCTATCGCACCGGAGACCGGGCCCGGCTCCGCGAGGACGGACAGCTCATCTTCGTGGGCCGCGTGGATGACGAGTTCAAGATCAGCGGCCACCGCATCGACCCCGCCGAGGTGGAGACGGTGCTGCTTGGCCACCCCGGAGTGCGCGAGGCCGCCGTCGTCGGCCAGGTGCTCCCGAGTGGCGCGCGGCGGCTGTGCGCGTACCTCGTCACCGAGTCCCCCGCGCCCTCCATCGCGGAGCTGCGCCGGCACGTGCAGGCCGCGCTGCCCGCGCCCATGGTGCCCGGCGCGTTCGTGTTCAGCGAGCGGCTGCCCCGCACCAGCACCGGGAAGATCGACCGCTCCGAGCTGCGCCGCGCGGCCGTCCCCGAGGAGTCCGCCCCGGCCTCTCCAGCGGCCTCCGGGCTGGAGCAACTGGTGCTGCGCGTCTGGGAGCAGGTGCTGGGCATCAGCGGCGTGTCGGCGGAGTCCGACTTCTTCGACCTCGGCGGCCAGTCGCTCCAGAGCATCCAGGTGGCGAACCGGCTCAGCGTCGAGCTGGGACGCGAGGTGCCCGTCGCCACGGTGTTCCGCCATCCGACCGCCGCCGCGCTGGCGCGGGCGCTGGAACAGGGCGCGGACGTGGCTCCCGAGGCCGCTGGCCTCACCGCCGCCATGCTCGCGGATGCCGAGCTGCCCCTGGACGTCGTCCCGTCGCTGCATGCGACCGAGGTCCTCCCGGCGCCGCTGCGGCAGGTCGTGCTCACCGGAGCCACGGGCTTCGTCGGCGCGCACCTGCTGGACCAGCTCCTCCGGCAGACGCAGGCCCGGGTGGTCTGCCCCGTGCGCGCCCGCGACGAGGCCCATGCGATGGAACGGCTTCGCGAGGCCCTGTCCTCGCAGCGCCTGTCCACGGACGGCCTCTCCGAGCGCGTGGTGGCGCTCCCGGCCGACCTCACCCAGCCCATGATGGGACTCGCGGCCGCGCGGTTCCACGGGCTGGCCTCCGAGTGCGACGCCGTCATCCACAACGCCGCGGTCGTCAGCGTCGTGCGCGAGTACGGCAGCCTCCAGGCGGTGAACGTGCGGGGCACGCGCGAGCTGCTCCGGCTGGCCGCCGCCGTGCGTCCCAAGCCCTTCCACTACGTGTCCACCCTGGCCGTGGCCCCGCAGGCGAACCTCAGCCCCGAGGTGCCCGAGGACTTCGTGCCCGCGCACCCCGGCCTTCGCGACGGCTACCAGCAGAGCAAGTGGGTCGCGGAGCGGCTCGTCCAGCAGGCCGGTGAGCGCGGGCTGCCCGTGGCGGTGTACCGGCTCGGCCGCGTCACGGGCGCGCCCGACACCGGCCTCGTCAACCCGCAGGACCTCGTCTGGCGCATCCTGCGGGCCGGAGTCCCCGTGGGCGCGCTGCCCCAACTGGACGTGGGCGAGACGTGGACGCCCGTGGACTATGTCGCGCGGGCGCTCGTGCGGCTGGCCCACACGCCGTGGCACGGCACGGTGTTCAACCTCACGCCGACGCCAGAGGTGCGCCTGTCCGAGCTGTTCGGCTGGGTGCAGGACTTCGGCTACCCGGTCGAGCTGCTCCCCGTGGGTGCCTGGAGGGACCGCGTCGCCCAGCGCGCCGCGGGTGGCGACCACGGCAGCACGCTGGCCTTCTTCGACCTGCGCTCGGGCTCGGCGGAGCCTGCCTTCGGCCTGGGCCCCATCCGGTGTGACCGCGTGCACCAGGCGCTGGCCGGCACCGGCATCGTCTGTCCCCCCACCGACCGCGCCCTGCTGTTCCGTTACCTCGAGTACTGCGTCGCACAGGGTCTCCTCCCCCCACCTCCCGGCTCCAGGACTCCCCCTCGGAGCGGGCTCATGCTCTCTCACTGAAATGGCCCCGCTGTGATGAACCGAAACTGGACCCCTCGTTCGTGGCGGGAGAAGCCCGTCACCTGCCTGCCGGATGACTATCCGGACCCTCTCGCGCTCGCCCGTGTGGAGGAGCAACTGTCGCACCTGCCGCCGCTGGTGTTCGGAGCGGACGTGCGCCGCCTCACCGCACGCCTGGCCCAGGTCGCCGAAGGCAAGGCGTTCCTGCTGCAGGGCGGCGACTGCGCGGAGAGCTTCAAGGAGTTCACCACCGACAACATCCGCGACACCTTCCGCCTCATCCTCCAGATGGCGGTGGTGCTCACCTTCGCGGGTGGCAAGCCGGTGGTGCAGGTGGGCCGCATCGCCGGCCAGTTCGCCAAGCCGCGCTCCAGCCCCTCCGAAACGCGCGACGGCGTCACCCTGCCCAGCTACCGCGGCGACATCATCAACGGCATGGACTTCGACGCCCGTGAGCGCACGCCCGACCCCCGGCGCCTGCTCATGGCCTACCACCAGTCCTCCGCCACCCTGAACCTGCTGCGCGCCTTCGCGCAAGGTGGCTACACGGACCTGTGCAACCTGCACCGGTGGACGCTCGACTTCGTGGCCAGCAGCCCCCAGGGCGACCACTACAAGGGCCTGGCGGACAAGATCTTCGAGTCCCTGTGCTTCATGAGCGCGCTCAGCTCGAGCCCCGAGCCGCACGCCAACCCCGGCCCGGTGGACCTCTTCACCAGCCACGAGGCCCTGCTCCTCAACTACGAGGAGGCCCTGACGCGCCCCGATCCCGGCACGGGCGGCTGGCTCGACACGTCCGCGCACATGCTCTGGATTGGCGAGCGCACCCGCCAGCTCAATGGAGGCCACGTGGAGTTCATGCGCGGCATCCAGAACCCCATCGGCCTCAAGTGCGGCCCGACGATGGAGCCGGAGGAATTGCTGCGGCTGATGGACATGCTCAACCCGCGGGGCATCCCCGGGAAGCTGACGCTCATCGGCCGCTTCGGCTCGGACAAGGTCGAGGAGTGCCTGCCCCGGCTGATGGCCGCCACCCGCCGCGACGGGCGCCCCGTCATCTGGTCCATCGACCCGATGCACGGCAACACCCACAAGGCGAGCAACGGGTACAAGACCCGCTCCTTCGACCGCATCCTCGCGGAGGTGCACTCCTTCCTGCAGGTCGCCGCCGCCGAGGGCGTCCACCCGGGCGGCCTGCACCTGGAGATGACCGGCCAGAACGTCACCGAGTGCCTGGGCGGCTCGCTGCCCGTCACCGAGGACGACCTTTCCAGCCGCTATCACACCCACTGCGACCCGCGGCTCAACGCCGACCAGGCCCTCCAGCTCGCGTTCATGGTGGCCGAGGCGCTCCAGTCCCCCCGGACCACGCGCGCACGCGCCGCGTAGAAACTTCAGCCCATTCTTGACAGCCCCCGCCCAAGGCATCTACATGCTCGCATATTGAAAATGATAACCATTTTCACAATCGAGCAACCCGGTAGCAGGTGGAACCGGGTTTGGGGCAGGAACCTGTCGGGTAGCCTGCTGGTGGCGGGGCTGATGGCGGCGGGGCCTGTGCTCGCGGGGGCGCCGCAGGCGGAGGACGCGCAGCCGGCGCCCGCGGCACAGCGGCCCGCCGTGGAGCCGCCGCAGCTCCTGGAGTTCGCCGCGGCGGTGTACCCCGCTCAGGCCGAGCAGCAGCGGCTCGAGGCGAAGGTGCTCCTTCGGCTCACCATCGACGCCCAGGGCGCCGTCACGCAGGCGGAGGTGATGGAGCCCGCCGGGCATGGCTTCGACGAGGCGGCCCGTGAAGCCGCGCTCCGCTTCCGCTTCATGCCCGCGAAGCGTGACGGCGTGCCGATGCCGTCTCGCATCGCGTACAGCTACGAGTTCCGGCTGCCGGAGTCGGGGGCCGAGGCCGCACGCACTGGTACGCCCGTGACGTCTCAGACCGCTTCGTCCGGAACGGATTCCTCTTCCGCCCCCGCAGCCGGGACGCGGGTGCCCTCGTCCGGTGTGGGCTCTTCGTCACCCGCGCAGACCACGCCCGCCCAGACGGGTCACGCCTCGTCCGGAGCGCCCTCGTCGGCGGCCGCTCAGACCACGCCTGCCCAGACCGCAGCGCCCTCGTCGGTGGCCGCTCAGACCACGCCTGCCCAGACGGGCCCTGCCTCGTCCGGAGCGAGGTCCGCGACCACGCCCGCGCAGCCGGCGCCCCCCATGGATGCGTCCTCCACGACGGCGTCCACCGCTACGGCCGCGCAAGCGGCGCAGACCCCTCGGGATCCCACGTCCCCCTCTCCGGTCGCGTCCGGTTCCGAGGCACCCTCCTCTACCGCTCCGGTCGCATCCGCTCCCGACGCCACGTTCGAGGAGCCCATCGAGGTCACCGTCGAGGGCGAGTCCGAGGCGGAGCGCCGCCGGAACTCCGCCGAGGCCGTCCGGGTCATCGAGACGGAGCAGATCCAACGCGAGGCCGTGGACCTGGGCCAGGCCCTGTCGCGCACGGAGGGCATCACCGTGCGGCGCGCGGGCGGGCTCGGCAGCCGTGCGCGCTTCTCGCTCGCCGGCCTCTCCGACGACCAGATCCGCTTCTTCATCGACGGGGTGCCGCTGGAGCTGGCCGGCTACGGGCCGGAGTTCGCCAACGTCCCCGTCAACTTCGTCCAGCGCATGGAGGTCTACCAGGGCGTCGTCCCCGTGCGCTTCGGCGCGGACTCGCTGGGCGGCGCGGTGCAGATCGTCACCACCGAGGACGTGAAGGGCACCCGGGCCGCCGCCTCCTACGAGATTGGCTCCTTCGACACCCACCGCCTGACGCTCAGCGCCCGGCACCAGCACGAGCCCACCGGCCTGTTCGTCCGTGCCAGCGGCTTCTTCGACTCCACGCCGAACGACTACCGCGTGGACGTCGAGGTGCCGGACGACCGGGGCCGCCCCACCCTCACGAGCCTCCCCCGCTTCCACGATGCCTTCCGCGCCGGCGGCGGCTCCGTCGAGGCGGGCTTCGTGGACCGCCCCTGGGCCCGGCGCCTCCTGCTGCGGGCCTTCGCCAGCACCCTGTCCAAGGAAATCCAACACGACGTCACCATGGACACGCCCTACGGTGACGTGGACTCCAGCAGCGCCTCCGGGGGGGCCACGCTCCGCTTCGAGCAGACGTACGGCTCGGGCATCACCGCGGACGCGGTGGGTGGCTACGTCTACCGCCGCAGCCGCTTCACGGACCTGGGGACCTGCGCCTACGACTGGTTCGGCCGCTGCACCATCCAGCTTCCCCAGCCGGGTGAAATCGAGTCCCGCGCGGTCGAGCGCGTCGTCGCACAGCACACCGCCTTCGCCCGCCTCAACGTCGGGTGGACCCTCTCCGAGGACCACGCGCTCCGCCTCGCCATCTCGCCCACGTGGGTGACCCGCGACGGCGAGGACCGGGCCCTGCGCGCGCGCGGCGCCATCGACGCGCTCACCGGAGAGCGGCGCGTCTTCAACTTCGTCACCGGGCTCGAGTACGAGCACGACGCGCTCGACGGCCGCCTGGAGAACATCGCGTTCCTCAAGGACTACATCCAAAGCTCCCGAGCGGACCTGCTGCTGCCCTCCAACGAGTTCGCGCCGGCGGACCACGACCTCCACTACCTGGGCGTGGGCGACAGCCTGCGGTTCCGCCTGTCCGAGTCGCTCACCGCGAAGGCCTCCTACGAGTGGGCCTCGCGCATGCCCCGGCCCGACGAGCTCTTCGGAGACGGCATCCTCTTCGGCGAGAACCTGCTGCTGAAACCCGAGCGCAGCCACAACGTCAACCTGGAGCTGACGCTCGCCACGCCGGAGTCGGCGCGGGGCACCTTCCGGGGCAGCGTGCTGGGCTTCGGGCGGCTGGTGGACGACTTCATCCACCCGGTGGGGCGCGAGGGCTACTTCACCTACCAGAACGTCATCACCGCCCGCGGCCTGGGCGCCACGGGCGCCGTGGGGTGGACGTCGCCCGGCAAGCTCCTCGTGCTCGACGTCAACGCCACCTTCCAGGACCTGCGCAACACCTCCACCGAGGGCCCCTTCGGGGAGTTCGAGGGCCAGCGCATTCCGAACAGTCCCCACATCCTGGGCAACGGCAGCGCCCGCCTGAACTGGACGGGGGTGGTCAGCCCCCGCGACGAGCTCTCGCTCGCGTGGCACACGCGCTACGTCCACGCGTTCTTCCGCAGCTGGGAGCAGCTTGGCTCGGCGGAAACCAAGCATCAAATCGACGCGCAGTGGCTGCACTCACTGGCGCTCACCTACGTCACCCGCACCTCGCGCGCCACGCTGAGCTGGACGGTGGACGTGCAGAACCTCACCGACGCGGACGCCTACGACTTCTTCGGCGTGCAGCGTCCCGGGCGCAGTGTCGCCGCGAAGCTCATCGCGGAGCTCTGAAGCCCACGGCAGTCACCGACGAAAAACCGCAGCAGCCCTCCCCGCAGAAAGGTACTCCGATGAAGCCCTCCTCCTTCCGACTCTCACGCCTGACCGCCGCGGCGCTCGCGTTGTCGCTGTTCGCCGCGTGCGGCGACGACGAGAAGGAGCCCACTCCGCAGCCCCAGCCGCCGCCCGAGACGCCGATGTACGCGGCCGTCGCGCAGACGTCCGTGAACGGCGCGTCCACGAGCTACGTCGTCCTGACGGACAAGGTGGACCTCACCACGCCGCTGACGCTGGAGAACGCCATCGAGATTAGCGGCCGCGCGCTCGGCTCGGGCATCGCCAAGACGGGCTCGCTGTACGTCAGCAGCAGCGAGGGTGCCGACATCACCCGCTATGACCTGACGAGCGAGGGGCGCCTGGAGAGGAAGACCAGCGTCAGCTTCTCGGGCCGGGGCGTCAACAACATCAGCGAGTACCAGAACCAGTTCCAGTTCGTCTCCCCCACCAAGGCCTACTACTTCGACGGGCGCACCTCGCAGGTCATCGTGTGGAACCCCACCGAGATGACGGTCACCAGCGCCGTCCCCGTCGCCGGCCTGGCCGTCGAGGGCGGGACCACGACGTTCGCCACGCACCCGGTGCGCTCGGGGAACCTGGTCATCATGCCGGTGGGCTGGCGTACCTCCAACACCGCGGCTGTCATCAAGCGGGCCGGCGTCATCGTGGTCGACACGACGACTGACAGCGCGACCCTGGTGGAGGACCCCGACGCCCGCTGCGGCTACGTGCGTGACGGCGTCGTCGGCCCGGACGGCATGGTGTACCTGGGAACCGAGGCATACGGCGCGGCGGCGTACCGCGTCGCCGGTGGCAGCACGCCGGTGCCCTGCCTCCTGAAGTTCAACCCCCAGACGCGCGAATTCGACAGGCAGTTCTTCCGGGAGCTGAGCTCCTTCACGGGCGGCGGGACCACGGGCGCGCTGCTCCCCGGCCCGCAGGGCACGGCGTACCTGCGCGTCCTCAACGCCAACTACGCCATCGGGCCGAACACCTCCGCGCGCACCGTGGCGAGCGCCGCGGAGTGGGGGTGGTGGCAGCTCAAGCTGGACACGCTCGTCGCCACGAAGGTGGACACCCTCCCGGCGAGCACCGGCAGCACCTTCCTCTTCAACGCCGCCGACAACCGCGTCCTCTTCACCGAGTTCGCCAACAACTCCAGCACGACGAACTTCCGTGAGCTGACGGACCACAGCGGCAAGGTGGCCTTCAGCACCCAGGGCCTCGCCTTCTCGTTCCTGCAGCTGCGCTGAGCCGTACCCCATCCGGCGCCGGAGGGAGCCCTCCTCCTCCGGCGCCGTGTGTCTTCCTTGGTTCAAGCAAGAGGAACACGACGATGCCCATCGTGGATGTCATCAAGAATGTCTTCGTGCAGTGGGGCGCCAACTGGGTCCTCTGGCTGCTCTTCGCCCTGTCGCTGGTGAGCCTCGGCATCATCGTCGAGCGCTGGCTCGTGTTCCGGAGCAAGCAGGACGTCATCCGCGAGCTGTCGCGCTCCCTGGAGGAGACGCTCGCCACGGGTGACTTCGCCCGCGCGCTGGCGAAGCTGGAGTCGCGCACGTCCGTGGGCGCCATGGTGGCCCGCGCGGGCCTGCGCCTCGCGCCCCAGGGCATGACGGCGGCCGAGAAGGGCATGCAGGGCGCGCTCGCCCTGGAGCGCTCCACGCTGGAGAACCGTCTGGCCTTCCTCGGCACGCTGGGGAACAACGCGCCCTTCATCGGGCTGTTCGGCACCGTCATCGGCGTGCTGCTCGCCTTCGAGGAACTGAGCCGCTCGCAGGCGGCGGCGGTGGGTGGCCGCGCCACGAGCCAGGTCGCTTCGAACGCGGTCATGGGGAGCATCGCGGAAGCGCTGGTGGCGACGGCCATCGGCATCGGCGTCGCGCTGCCCGCGGTCGCCGCGTACAACTACTTCCAGCGGCGCATCGCGCAGATCCTCTCCGACACCGAGGCCCTTTCCAACCTCGTGCTGGCCTACGTGTCCGTGCGCGAGCGCAATGGGGCGGGGCACTAGCCATGGCCGGAGGAACCCAGCCCCGCGGCGGCATCATCGAGGGCATCAACGTCACGCCGCTCGTCGACATCATGCTGGTGCTGCTCATCATCTTCATGGTCACCGCGAGGCTGGTGGACAGCCCCGCCGTGCCGCTCGACCTGCCGCAGGCGTCGCAGAGCGAGGATGTGCAGACCCTCTTCGCCGTCTCCATCACCCCGGACGGGACGCTGCTGCTGGATGGCGCCATCACGAACGCGGCATCGCTGCGGGAGCGGGCGCGGCAGGCGCTGGCGAGAGATCCGGAGCTTCGCGCCGTCATCCAGGCGGATGGCTCCGTTCCGCACCGGCAGGTCATCGCGGTGCTGGATGGGCTGAAGGAAGCGGGGCTCACCCGGGTGGCCTTCGGCTCGGTCCGTCCCGAGCCCGCCACGCCGAGCGGCGAAGGCACCACGCCCAACGGAGCCGGACGTGCGAACCCCTGAGTCGCCCTCCCCGCGCGACGCGGGCACGGAGAGCATCGCGGACCTCATCCTCGGGCCGGAGGGCCCGAAGCGCTCCCGGGGGCTCGTCTGGGCGGTGCTCGCGACGGTGTCCCTGCACGGCGCGGCGGGAGCACTCGCGTGGCAGGCGTGGCGGAACGGCGCGTCGCGCGCGCCTCCGGCGCCCCCGCCCCGGCCCACGCTGCACGTGGACCACGTGGTGGACCTGAAGCC
>NZ_JABBJJ010000248.1 GCF_012933655.1 Pyxidicoccus fallax
GGGGCGGGGGGAGGTGTCTTCTCCTCTCGCACCTGCGCCAGCTCACGCACCACGTCATAGAAGCCACACGCCTGCCGCTGGGCGGCCAGGGAGGGGGCGGTGCCCCGAAGGACATCCACCACGGCGAAGGGCCCCAGCGGGGAGGCCTCGGGTTCACCGTCGGTCAGGGCGCGGACGCGGAAGTCATCGTCCTCGGCCAGCAAGGCGAGCGCCTCGCGCACCTCGGGTGCCGGAGCCGGCGACTTGGCGCGCCGGCAGAAGTCCGAGACGGCAACCGCCACGGGGGTGGGAACGTCATCGGGCTGTCGTCTTCTCTGCCAGGGGCTGGTCATGGAAAATCGCGGAAAAATGCTCGTTTACGAGAGCGGATGCCTCTATCTTCGGCGCCAGACGGGTGTCAATGAGCCAGTCCGACTCCAATCTAAACAGCCAGCGGCGAGTGCAAGCCGGGGGACCGTGTAGGCGGGAGGGCGGGGGTTCCATGGCGCAGGTTGCCCGACGTTGCGGGCCACGGCGGTCGGAGATATCAGGGCCGCCACGTCCGGAGACAAACAGTCGTCCGTGACACTTTGTTCGGGGGAGATGTCCGGTGGGGGCGGAGGCGGGTCGCGGAGGCCTGTCAGACCGGTTACAACACGAGCGGAGCGCCGACCTGGGTCGGCCTCCTACCAAGGGAGCTCATGCAGGGGCGGACCCGCGGGGCGGTTGAAGGAACTCACATGAGCACGAGCCATAGCCACCACCACCATCGCCATGAGGATGACGAGTCCAAGGACGAGGTGCTCGCGCGGTACATGGCCCAGCACGGGCTGAAGAGCACGCGTCAGCGCAGCCTCATCATCGACACCTTCTTCGCCGTCGGCGGCCACCTGTCGGTGGAGGAGCTGTGGAACAAGGTGCGAGAGCAGGACAGCAAGGTGTCCGTGGCCACGGTGTACCGGACCATGAAGCTGCTCAACGAGTGCGGCCTGGCCCACGCGCGCAACTTCGGTGACGGGCAGACGCGCTACGAGGCGGCGGCGGGGAGGGATCACCACGACCACCTCATCTGCACCCGGTGCGGCACCATCGTCGAGTTCGAGAACGACCGCATCGAGGCGATGCAGGACGCGGTGGCCCGCAAGCACGGCTTCAAGGTGACGTCGCACAAGATGGAGCTGTACGGCCTGTGCCGCGACTGCCAGCGCGCCAGCGGCGCGCCCACGACGGCGGCATGAGCGCGGCCACCCGAGCCCGGGTGTGCGCGGCCCTGCTGCTCCTGGGGCTGGCGGGCTGCCGGGGAACGAGGCCGGTCGACGCGGGGCCGGCCTTCATCCAGTCGCTGGCCCTGCCATGGGTGGGGCCCACGCCGTACGACGCGCGGAGCCTCCACGGCAAGGTGGTGCTCGTCTCGTTCTTCGCGACGTGGTGCTTCCCGTGCCTCGCGGAGATGCCCACGCTGGAGGCGCTCCAGCGCGACTATGGCGCGCGGGGCTTCCAGGTGGTGTCGGTGGGCATGGACCTTGACGGCACGAAGGTGCTCCAGCCCTTCGCGGACCACTACGCGCTCCGTTACCCGGTGCTGGTGGCGGATGTGCGGATGCACGAGGGGCTGACGGCGTTCGGCCACATCCGCGCGCTGCCCACCACCGTGCTGCTGGACAAGCGCGGCCGCGCCGTGGCCGCGTGGCAGGGCGTGGAAGGCCACGGCGACGTGGCGAAGGCCATCGAGAAGCTGCTGGCGCAGGACTGACACGCGCGAGGAACCCCATGGGCATGTTCGACGGCCGGGTCGCCATCATCACCGGTGGCAGCTCGGGGATTGGTCTGGCCACGGCGAAGCGGCTGTGCCGCGACGGGGCCCGCGTGGTGATTGCCGCGCGCGGCGAGGCCCGGGGCCAGGAGGCGGAGCGCGCCCTGCGGGCGGAGGGCGGCGAGGCCTGGTACGTGCCGTGCGACGTGTCACGCGGCGAGGACGTGCGGCGCCTCGTGGACACGGCGGTGGAGCGCTACGGCCGGCTGGACCTGGCGGTGAACAACGCGGCGCTGGCGGATGTCCCCCTGGCGCTGACGTGTGACGTGTCCGAGGAGGACTTCGACCGCACGCTGGCCGTGGACCTGAAGGGCGTGTGGCTGTGCCTGAAGTACCAGATTCCCGCGATGCTTCGGGCGGGGAAGGGCGCCATCGTCAACGTGTCCTCGGTGAACGGGATGATGCCCACGCCCTACGGGTCCGCGTACACCACCGCGAAGCACGGGCTGCACGGCCTGTCGCGCACGGCGGCGCTGGAGTACGCGGCCCAGGGCATCCGGGTGAATGTCGTCTGCCCGGGCGCGCACCGCACGCCCATGCTGGAGGGCATCTTCGAGAAGATGTCCCCGGGCAACCCCGCGGCCGCGGAGGCGGCCTACAACGCGCGCATCCCCGCGCACCGCGTGGGCGACCCGGCCGAGCTGGCGGAAGCCATCTGCTGGCTGCTGTCCGACGCGGCCTCGTACGTCACCGGCAGCATCATGGCCGTGGACGGCGGCATGAGCGCCGGGGCCATCTGAGCGGCCGCTCCACCTCATGCCCGGTGGAGCGGCCCGGGTGTCGCTCCGCTACTCCTGGAGCACGGTGACGGAGAGGTTCGGGTCGCTGGCGATGTCCGCCTCGGTGAAGCGCATGTCCACCCAGTCCTTGCGCGAGTACATCCACGTCTGGTCCGCGAAGTACGGCGAGGCCGGGTTGGTGGACTGCGAGTAGGCCAGCACCGAGCGTCCCACGGGGCCCGCGTCGGTGAAGGACACCGCCATCACGAAGCTGGTCGCGACGAAGGGCACGTAGGTGAAGTCCGGCTGGAGCCAGTTGGAGAACTGGTTGAAGCAGCCCTCCACCTCACCGCAGCCGTGGTACGGAATGCGCGCGTCGTTGCGCGGCACGCGCTGCACGGTGCCCAGGGCGGTGTCCAGCGGCTGGCCCCTGTCCCGCATCACCTGCACCGCGCCGCCCAGCGCCTGCACCACCTGCGGGTGCAGCGTGTTGAGCGTGCGCGGCGTATTCACCGGGTCCGTGGCCAGGAAGGGCACGAGGTACGGGCCACCCGTCACCACCGTCACGCGGGCGATGAACTGGCGCCACAGCACCGCGCCCGCGCTGTCCAGGTCGCCCCGGAGGTTCCAGCGCTCCAGCACCGGGCAGGCCTCGCGCACGTCCACCCAGCGCCCGTCCTCCAGCAGGATGAACGGGTTGCGCCGGCACATCGCCACCGCGGCGTCGCGCAGCAGCTCACCCGAGTGGTTCCGGTTGTTGAACATCACCGTCTGGAGCTGCTCCAGCGTGAAGTTCCGGCCCTCCATCCCATCCGTGCCGGCCAGCCGCCCCTGCACCATCTTCAACCCCAGCCGGGTGCGCAGCGTGCGCGCGGTGCCCTCGTCGCCGATGATGCCGTCGTAGCCGGTGAGCGGCTCCTCCGGGTTGGACAGCCAGTAGCTGTCGTTGGAGTTCGTCACGTAGTCCGTGCGCGTGAGGCGCGGCATCCGCCCCGGACCGAACATGCCGGGCTGCACCGCGTCCGCGTCCGTGCCCCACTCGCAGTCGGGACGCGAGCCGTCCAGCACCGGCAGCCGCGCGGACTGGTAGACGAGCAGCGACACCGGAGACAGCACGCAGCGCGCCACCTTCGCGTCGGTGACGTGCGGCACGGTGGCGCTGTCCGCGTAATACGCGCGGCCCTGGTCATCCGCCGCCAGCGTGTTCACCCAGGGGATGCCCTGCCAGTAGTCCTGCGCCTGCTTCAGCTCGTCCACGCCGTGGGCCTTCCCCATGGCGAGGAACTGGTCCACCACGCGCAGGTTCGTCGCATTGACGTCGCGGAACGCGTAGCCCGTCAGCGAGTTCCACGTCATGAACCCTTCCGGGTAGTGGAACATCGGCCCGAAGCGCGTCCAGTAGAACGTGTGCGAGCGCGGCTCCAGCGTCCCGTCCGCCGTGCGCGCGAGCACCGTGCTGGTCCTCGGCGTCATCGTCTCCAGCTGCCCGTTGTAGAGGTACGTGGTGGGGCTGCCCGGCACGAGCTTCAGCTCGTACGGCGTGAAGCGGAAGCCGGTGGAGACGGTGTGGCTCCACGCGACGTTCGCGTTGTGGCCGATGAGCACCACCGGCACGCCGAGCAGGCTGGCCCCGCTCACGTCGAGCTGCCCCGGCAGCGTGAGGTGCACCTGGTAGAAGCGCTCGGAGCCCTCCCACGGGAAGTGGGGGTTGCCCAGCAACATGCCCCGGCCGTTGCGCGTGCCCTCGTGGCCCAGGGCAATCGCGTTGCTCCCCAGGCCCAGGTCCGCGCCGCGCGGAATGGCGCCCGCGGGCAGCACGTCCGGCAGCGGGAGGGGCAGGGTGAGCGGCCCGGGCGGCCGTGCATCCACCAGCGCGTTGAGGAACGCGGTGGAGCTGGCCAGCAGGCTGAGCTGGTAGTAGCGCCGGTAGAGGTCCAGCTCGGTGATGGGGCGCACCCACTCCGCGCCCCGGCACCTCGGGTCCGGCAGCGCGTCCACGCCCGTCTCCCGCAGGTAGCGGTTGAAGCCGGCGGCATAGCCCCGGACGAGCTGGCGGACCTCCTCCGAGGGGCCTCGCGGTGGCGTCAGCGCCAGCAGCGACTCCACCGTGCCCGCGTCCTTGATGGACTGGTAGAAGAAGTCGCTCTTGAGGTTGGGGATGTCCCCGCCGAGCGTGGCGACGTACGTGCCCTCCGGCCCGAAGTACCGCGAGCGCTCCGCGTTGACGGTGACGAGAATCTCCGCCAGCGCGCACACGTTGTCCTGCGCGAAGGCATACCCGTAGCCGTAACCCAGCCCCGCGTAGTCGTTCGCCAGCACGTGCGGGATTCCATGCGAGGTGCGCCGGACGGTGGCCGAGTACCCGCCGGACGCCTCGAGCCTCACCGCGGACGGGGAGGGGCCCTGGAGGACCGTGTCGTCGGTTCCGGGCTCGCAGGCAAACAACAGGAGGGACAGGGCCAGCGGCGCGAGTCGGCCGCGACGTCTCACTTCGGGAAGAGGTCTCATCAGCAGGCTCCGTGAGCAGGGGCGGGATGTCGGGGTCGCCGTCGCCCCAGCAGCGGGTCCACGGAGCGTCCGCATCTCCTTGGACTCATTGGCTGGAGAGCCCCTGAGTGGATCGTCGGGAAACGGCCACTTCGAGGCCGCCCTGTGAGAGGGGCGCGCGGCTGCTACATGGCTGGAGCGGATTTCTTGCGGGGCAGGGGGTCACTGGTACCTTCGGCGGCGTTCATGACGGCGAGGCGAAAGTTCCTGGTGGCGACGGTGGGAGTGGCGGCGGCCTTGAGCCTGTTCTCCGTCGCCGACGCCAAGGGCTTTCGGCGCTATCTCTCGTTGCGCCAGGACGTGGATGCGCTGCAGATGCGCAACCGCTCGCTGGCCGCGCAGAACGAAGCGCTGAGGGCGGAGATCAACGCCCTGCGCAAGGACCCGGCCGCGCTGGAGCGGGCCGTGCGCGAAGAGCTCGGCTACGTGAAGCCGGGCGAGATTGTCTTCCACCTGGAGTCCCCATGACGTCGCTGACCGAGTTTCCGTCTCCGGGAAGGCTGCTGCGTCACGCCGTGCGGACCATCCCCGCCGTCGCCGCGCTCGCCACCTTCATCCACCTGGCGCGCGGAGGCTTCCGGGGGCTGCACACCCTGGATTGGCCCGAGGCGGCCCTCGTGGGCTTCCTGCTCGTGGGCATCGGCGTCGCCGCGTGGCGCCGGGCCATGCGCGGCGCGGTGGGCGCCGTCATCGACCTGCGCGACGACCTGGAGCTGGGCGGCGGGCTCATCGCCGCGGCGTTCATCGTGGTGGCCATCGGCGGAGGGGAGCTGTTCCCCATCGTCTACCTCCTGATGGCGTTCCTCGTGGCCTTCCTGCCGCGCAACGCCGGGCTGACGCTGCTGGGCGTGGCGCTGGTGTTCGACGCGCTGGTGACGCTCGGCGGCCCGGTGCCCAATGGCGCCAGCTTCCTCACCCACGCGGCCTTCCTGGCGCTGTTCTCCGGGCTGTACCACCTGGTGCTGGCCACGCGCATGGCCGCGGCGCGCCGGGCGGAGAGCGACGCGGTGCAGAAGCGCATCCGCGAGGTGGAGGAGCGCGCGCGCACCTTCCGGCTCGTGTCCAGCGGCACGCAGGACAGCTTCAGCGGGATGAGCAGCGACGAGAAGTGGCTCGTCGCCTCCGTGAAGGAAGTCGAAGGCGCGGTGCAGGCGGCGCTGGAGATCGCCGAGACGGGCCTGCGCACGTACACCTGCGCGGCGTTCCTGCTGACGTCGGATGACCGCAGCCTCAAGCTGTATGACTGCCGCTCCGGCTCCGAGCGCGTGCAGCGCGAGCGCTTCAACGCGGGCGAGGGCATCATCGGCGGCGTGCTGAAGCGCCGGGCCCCGGTGCGGATGAACTCGCCGCAGGGGCTCAAGGGCGTCACCCACTACGAGAGTGGCGGCCCCGCCGTGAGTGCGCTGCTCGCCGTGCCCATCATCGAGGGCAGCGGCCTCGTGCGCGGCGTGCTGGTGGCGGACCGGCTGGCGAACGAGCCGTTCAGCGACCAGGACGAGAAGCTCCTGTCCATCATCGCCGGCGAGGTGCTGCGCTCCATCGAGGTGGAGCGGGTGATGAGCTACATCCGCAAGACGCGCGACGAGAAGGACCGGTTCTTCCGGGCCATCGAGGAGCTGAACCGAGCGGGCAGCCCGGACCAGGTGTTCGTGGCGGTGCTGGAGAGCGTCCGGCACCTGGCGGGCCTGGACTTCTGCGCGGTCACGCTGGTGTCCGAGGTCGAGGGCAAGCGGATGCACCGCGTGGTGCGGATGACGGGCGTCACCTCGCAGGGCAGCAAGGCCCTGGAGGGGCAGACCTTCGCGGACAACAACGGGCTCGTGGCCAACGTGGTGCGCTACGGCGCGCCGCTGCCGGGCCGGGACATCAAGGCGATGGACCGGCAGATCATCTTCGACGACGAGACTCAGATTCGCGGCCTGGGCGCGCTGAAGATCTTCCCGCTGACGGCGGGGGACCGGATTCTTGGCACGCTCGTGGCGGGCTCGCGCAAGAAGGCGGCCTTCGAGCAGGACGTGCTGCGGATGATCGAGGTCATCGCCATCCAGGCCGCGCAGGCGGTGCTCCGCGCGCAGCTCTACGAGCAGATGGAGCGGATGGCCACGACGGACGGCCTCACCGGCCTGTTCAACCACCGCACCTTCCAGGCGAAGGCGGACGAAATCCTCGCGCAGGCGCGGCGCTACCAGCGCAAGTGCTCGGTCATCCTCACCGACGTGGACCACTTCAAGAGCGTCAACGACACCTACGGTCACCCCACGGGCGACCAGGTGCTCAAGGGCGTGGCGCGCATCATCAAGAGCCTGGCCCGCGACACGGACGTGGTGGCCCGCTACGGCGGCGAGGAGTTCGTCATCGTCATGCCGGAGACGGACTCCAAGGGCGCCTTCACCATCTCCGAGCGCATCCGCGAGGCCGTGAAGGCGGAGACCTTCCAGACCGAGATGGGCCCGCTGAAGATCACCATGTCGCTGGGCATCGCCACCTTCCCCGACCACGGCATGGAGAAGCAGCAGCTCATCGACCTCGCCGACCAGTGCCTCTACCACTCCAAGCGCAACGGCCGTAACCAGTCCGTCACCGTGGAGAAGATGCAGGGCGGCCGCAAGCTCCAGGCCGCCGCCGAGGCGTCCTGAGCACGGGCGGCGCTCCCATGGGGGCGCCGCTGCCAGGCTCGGGCGTGCACCCTGCCCGAGCCAGCGAGGTGCCTCGGGTACTGGCTCCCTGGTGGGGCCTTTTCTGATCCAGCTACGCGCCACTGTTGCAATGGAATGACGCTTTGGGCGGCGGGTGTCGGAGGTCCGGGCTATTTCCGGGAGTCCCTCCGGGCCACCCGCCCGGCACGCCCCTGGAGAAGCCCTTGAAGCGTCTCATCGTCCCATCGGTCCTCCTGACCACCGCGCTGTTCGTGGGCTGTGGCCCCGCGCCCGAGCAGCCTCCACAGCCCGACCCGGCCCCCGCGACCTCCCAGTCGCTCACGACCATCGAGTTGGTGGAGACCGCGCTGGACCCGCGGCTCGCCGCCACCGCGGCGCAGGCGGGCGCCGCCGTGTATGCGCTGGAGATCAACGAGCCCGTGTCCGGTCCCGTGAGCCCCAGGGACGCCGCGCTGATCGCCATCGACACGGTGAGCGAGCCACGCCTGCCCTGGGTGTATGGCGCCACGCTGACCCGCGCGCAGGTTCGTGAGTCGCTGGGCACCACGCTCGTCGACGACATCGAGCGGTACGTCAACACCGGCGAGAGCTACTCGGCCGTCGTCTACGGCTGGAGCTACCCGAAGGCGCCGGACTTCTGCGACACCGGCCACTTCTACGCGCTCATCTTCAACCAGGCGCGCTTCGTGATGACGGTGGAGGTCAACGGCGAACGCGACTGCTGAGCCGCGAACGAAAACCGCCACCGCGCCGTGCTGGCCGTGGTGGCGGTCTCCGGAAGTCACCTGCCGCCGGGCATCACAGCGACTGCAGGAACTTGAGCAGCGCGGCGCGGTCCGCGGCGCTCATGGCGACGAAGGCGTTCTTCGCGGACTGGCCCTCGCCGCCGTGCCAGAGGATGGCCTCGGTGAGGTTGCGCGCGCGGCCGTCGTGCAGGTACGCCTCGCCGCCGCTGACGCCGGCCGTCAGGCCGATGCCCCAGAGCGGCGGGGTGCGCCACTCGGAGCCGGAAGCCACGCCCTCGCCCAGGTTGTCCGCGAGGCCGGAGCCCATGTCGTGCAGCAGCAGGTCCGTGTACGCGTGGATGGTCTGGCCCCGCAGCTCCGCGTTCGGGTGGAACTGGCTCGTGGTGAGGGTGGCGGTGTGGCACTTCGCGCAGCCCGCGTTGGCGAACAGCGTCTCACCGCGCAGCGCCGTGGCGTCACGCAGGTCGCGGCGCGCCGGCACGCCCAGCAGGGCGATGTAGCGCGTGAGATTGTCCAGGTCCGTGCCGCTCAGCTCGTTGCTGGTGCCCGTGCAGCCCTGCTGCTGCGGGCCGCAGTCCATCGACGGGAAGACGGACGTCGTCACGCCGATGTCGTGCACGAGCGCGTCCGCCACCTGGTGCCGCACCTTCGCCATGCCGGCCTTCCAGCCGAAGCGGCCCAGCCGCACCTGGCCCGTCTCCGGGTCCCTCACGGTGCTCATGCGGCCGGAGATTCCGTCACCGTTGGCGTCATTCGGGTCCGCCAGCGCGGCGATGGCGCTCTCCGGCACCGCCTCCAGCAGGCCCATGCCCACCAGCTGCGGCGTGGCGCGCGCCGAGTAGTTCGTCGGGGTGACGTTCAGGAAGCTGTAGGTCGGCCGGCGCAGCTGGTACGCGGTGCCGTCGTTGAACGTGCCGCTGGTGGTGGTCCACCCGGAGATGCGCACGTCCGCCTCGGGCGTGCCGCTGGTGCGGCGCGGCTGCAGCCGGAAGCCGAGGAACGGGTCCGCGGCGCCCGTGCTGCTGGCCACCTTGACCACATAGTTGCCCAGCGTGGTGTTCACCGCGGGAGGCAGGCCGCGGCCGTTCTGCACGTGGCAGGAGATGCAGGACGTGTTCACGTAGTTGGGCCCGAGCTTGCCCGCGAGCGCGGTGAACACGGGGTTGCCCGGCTCGGAGTGGCTGCCGTCCGCGAAGTTCGTGTGGTGGACGCGGCGGCCCAACACGAAGGGCTGCGCATTCACCGGCGCCATGTTCAGCGCCATCTGCAGGAAGTGGTTGTCCGGCTCGGCGGACAGCGGGACGTTGCCCGTGGTGTAGCCGCCGCTCAGACCGGCCGCCGGCATGGGGAAGGAGTCCTGTACGGTGCCGGACACCTCGAACGGCTGGATGCCGCCGGTGCCGACGATGTAGAGCATCGCCGTGGAGTAGTAGTTGAAACGGCCTTCCACCGGCTGCCGAAGGAAGACGCCGACCTCGATTTCCATGCGGTCACCCACGCGGATGGCCCGGCCCTCCTTGGCGTTGAAGTTCACGCTGGCCGTGTAGAGGTAGTCGTTGACGGTGGTGAAGTCCGCGTTGTGGAAGTACTCGGCCTCGGTGTTGAGGCCGCGGAAGAACGCGCGGAAGTCCGGGCTGTCGTACGGGTAGATGGTGCGCAGGTTGACCACGATGCGGCTGCCGCCCTTGGCCACCTCGTCCACGATTTCGATGCTGTGCGTGCGGTTCTCGAAGTAGCGCGCCAGGTAGTGGTCGTAGGCCTGATACTGGTCCTCACGCGCGTGACGGTCGCGAACGCGGTCACCCACCTTGGTGATGATGGCCGTGGCCGTCTGGGTCACCGTGGCCGGCTCCAGCGCCGTGGTGTTGTCGTAGAGCGGGACGATGGGCCCCGTCGTGCCCGCGTCCGGCGGAGGAGGGGGCTGGCCGGCGTCGGGCGTGCCCGCGTCCGTGCCCGCGTCGGGCGGCGGCTGCGTGCCGCCGTGCGTGTAGCGCGCCCACGCGGTGTCGCGAGCACAGTTGCACGAGACATCCCAATACGTGAACGAGTAGTCGATGACGTCACCCGCGACGAGGCCCGTCACCGTGTATTGGTTCCGGCCGTTCGTCACCGTCATCCGATAGTTGAGCTGCCCTCCGTTGTTCTTCACGTAGTGGATGTCCGCCCACGACGTGGTGTCGACGTAGAAGATGGCGGACGAACCCGACTGCGTCACTCCGTACGTTGCGGCGAACGAGTCCCACGCCATCAGCGTGGCGACCAGGACAACCACTGCGAGCCCTGCAGGTCTGTTGCGCATGGCAATCTCCCAGCGAGTCACTCCGGGTGGCGGGACACAACACATTCTCCACCGTCCGAAGGAAGTTTAGATTTAGAGCAGGCAGATAAGAATTCCTATGAATTTCGGTTAGCAGGGGGACCCTTGTCGGGTGTGAGACTTTGCTCACTCCCCCGGTCCGAGGGTGACGCGAGACGCCGTGAGACATTGACGCGTGGTGTCGTCAGACATGAATGCATTGCGTCATGCATCGGGTGATGCAGGATGCGCGGCGGACATGGCTCCTGTTCCGCTCGCGGTGACGACCAGCACGAAGGTGGACGCGGCGCTCGTGCGCGAGGCGCGGGCCGTGGCGGCGCGGTGGGGCCTGCCGTTCCTTCCGCGGCGCTCGAAAGAAGGCATCGCGCCGTGGTTCGGCGTGAAGGCGGACGCGCTCGTGGTGGTGGGTGGGGACGGAGTGACGCTGTGGGACGCGGAGGGCTCGTTCGCCTTCCACGCGGGCATGGCGCACCTGCGGCGGATGCGGCTGCGGGACGGGGAGCCGGATGCCTTCGTTCGGGTGGCGGAGCTTCGCCCCGGGGACTCGGTGCTGGACTGCACGCTGGGGCTGGCGCAGGACGCGCTGGTGGCGTCGCTGGCGGTGGGGCCGGGTGGACGGGTGGTGGGCGTGGAGAAGAGCCTGGCGCTGGCCATCGTCGCGGGCGAGGGGCTGAAGCGCTACGAGCTGGGCGCCGACTCGGGGCCCATCGAGGTGGTGCACGCGGACGCGCACGCATACCTGAAGACGCTGCCTTCGGGCTCGTTCGACGTCGTCTTCTTCGACCCGATGTTCGCGAAGCCGAAGAAGGCCCAGCCCGCGTTCGAGGTGCTGCGCCGCTTCGCGGAGCATGCGCCGCTGACGCCGGAGGCGCTCGCGGAAGGCCGGCGCGTGGCACGGCGGTGGGTGGTGGTGAAGGGGGCGCGGTACACGGATGACCTGAAGAAGCTCGGGCTCCAGGAGGAGCCGGGCTCGCGGTTCACGGATGTCGTCTGGGGACGCATCGGGCCCGTGTCGGGGCCGTGAGCGGTCTCCCGGGGAGGTCGTGCGATGCGGCGCGGTGGACGATGGAGGTTCGCGCTGGGAGCCCTGTCGCTGATGGCGGCCGGGCCCGTGCTCGCCCTGGAGGCGAAGGAGGCGAAGAAGATGGCGGAGCAGAAACAGGCGGAGCCACGGGCCCGCGCGCGGGCGCTCGGGGTGGCGCCGGGAATCTTCTCGCCGGGGCCGCACAACGGCATCACCGACGTGGCCGGCGTGCGGGTGGGGCACACCACGGTGATTTCGGGTGACTCCGTCCGCACCGGTGTCACCGCGGTGCTTCCCCACGGTGGCAACCCGTTCCGCGAGCGGGTGCCGGCCGCCATCCACGTGGCGAATGGCTTCGGCAAGCTGCTCGGCAGCACGCAGGTGAACGAGCTGGGCGAGCTGGAGTCCCCCGTGCTGCTCACCTGCACGCTGTGCGTCTGGCGGGTGGCGGACGCGCTGGTGGCATGGATGCTGGAGCAGCCCGGCATGGAGGACGTGCGCTCCATCAACCCCGTGGTGGGCGAGACGAACGACGGGCGGCTCAATGCGATTCGGACCCGGCCGGTGGGGGAGAAGGAGGTGCGCGCGGCGCTCGCGCAGGCGACCTCCGGGCCCGTGGCGGAGGGGAGTGTCGGCGCGGGGACGGGTACGGTGGCGTTCGGGTGGAAGGGCGGCATCGGCACGTCGTCGCGGGTGCTGCCGGCGAAGCTGGGCGGCTTCACGGTGGGAGTGCTCGTGCAGTCGAACTTCGGAGGCGTGTTGCAGGTGATGGGGGCGCCGGTGGGCAAGGCGCTGGGGCGGTACGCGTTCCAGAAGGAGGTGGAGGAGCGGGGGGACGGGTCCATCATGATGGTCGTGGCCACGGACGCGCCGCTGGAGCACCGGAACCTGCGGCGGCTCGCGGAGCGGGCGACGCTGGGGCTGGGGCGCACGGGGTCGTCGATGTCGAATGGCTCGGGGGACTACGTGATTGCGTTCTCCACGGCGCCGTCGTTGCGACGGGCCTTCGGGGCCGAGCGGCTGGCGGGCGAGACGCTCGGCAATGACGCGATGTCGCCACTGTTCCAGGCGGTGGTGGAGGCCACGGAGGAGGCCATCTACAATTCGCTGTTCATGGCCACGACGGTGAGTGGCAATGGACAGAAGGTGGAGGCCGTCCCGCTGGCACGGGTGCGCGAGGTGCTGCGGCGACACGGGGTGGGGCAGACGGAGGCACCGTAAGCGGAGGCGGCGGATGCACGTGTATCTGAACGGGGAGATCCTCCCGCTGGAGCAGGCCCGGGTGTCTGTGGAAGACCGGGGTTTTCTCTTCGGGGACGGCGTGTACGAGGTGACGCGGGTGCTCCCGAGCGGGCTGTTCGCGGAGTCGGAGCACTGGCAACGGCTCCAGCGCGGCATCCGTGAGCTGAAGCTGGCGACACCGGAGGGCTTCTCGAAGGAGATGGTCCGGCGCATCAGCCACGAGCTGCTGGAGGCCAATGGACTGACGGGGCGGCAGGCGACGGTGTATCTGCAGCTCACCCGTGGCGCGGCGCCGCGGAATCACGGGTTTCCTCCCGCGGGGACGCCGCCGACGCTCTACATGTCCGCGTCGCCGTTCCAGGTGCCGTGGACGCAGCGGAAGGAGGGCGTCAGCGCGCTGATGCTGCCGGACCTGCGATGGGCCCGGTGTGATTTGAAGACGGTCAACCTGCTGCCCAACATCCTGGCCAAGCAGCAGGCGCGCGACGCGGGTGTATTCGAGGCCCTGTTGGTGCGCGACGGCGTCATCACCGAGGGGGCTTCCACGAGCGTCTTCGTCGTGATGGATGGAGCGCTGTACACGCATCCGAAGAACGAGCGCATCCTGCCGGGCGTCACCCGGGACATCGTCCTGTCCCTGGCGCGCGAGCAGGGGCTGACGGTGCACGAGCGGCCGGCGCAGGTGGTGGAGCTCGGCCGGTTCCAGGAGGTGTTCCTCGCCGGCACGACGACGGATGTGCAGCCGGTGATTGCGGTGAATGGTGGGAAGGTGGGGGAGGGGAAGCCCGGGCCGGTGACGCTCGCGCTGCAGCGCGCGTTGCTGCAGCGGATGGGATTGGAGGCTCCGCCGTGAGCGGCGCTACCGCGTGGGCAGTTCGCGGAAGGTGATGCCGTCCAGGTTCAGGCGGAGCACGGCGTCCTTGAACCGCTCGGTACCGATGACCATCGTGGCGAAGTTGCCGACCCTGAACAGGTCCCGGTCTCCGGGCAGCGAGGCCGCTTCCAGAATGGGTTCATCTGGTCGCGAGATCCCGAACCGACCACATGTGGTGCACGGCGGCGGTACGTCCGGTGGGATGCAGTCCGGATGCAGTCTGCCACGAGGTTCAACCTGGAGCTCCAGCAGCTCGGGTGGGTTCTTCTGCCGAAATCGCAAGGCGGTCGGGCAGGCGCTCAGCCCTCGCACGCCTTCAGCCTGAAGACGCTCCAGAGGATCCCGGTGCACGAGCAGGACTTCGGCATTCCAGACGAAGGGCGCGAGCCTTCCGAAGGCAGTACCCACCAGCGGCCCGAAGCGTGTGGCGGGTGGGAGCACGGCCTCTGGAGGCGCCAAGGGGCGAACCAACTCGCGCAGACGTGAGAACTCGGAGAAGGGCTCGGGTCTGGACTTCTCGAACTCGCGATGCTCGGGCAGTCGAGACAAATCCACGCACGGGTACGCATGCCCCACGTCCCCCCACGTGGCACCGCAGGAATGGCACTGCACGCCGGGCAGCTTCCACTTGTGCGCGCCATGGGCCTCGCCGCCGTACTTTTCCGCGATGGCCCTGTCCTCGCGCACCCAGAAGAATCGCGTCATTCGTTCTCACGCTCCTGGGCGGGAATAGTAGGGCTGAACGGGGCCACCAATGAGCTGGAAGCGGTAGATGAGCTCGCCGGCGTGCCTGTAGATCTGCTCCGGGGTGGCGAACGGCCTGGCCTCCTTGAAGTCCCTCCAGGCCTGATTCCATGCCCCCCCGCGTCCCTCCGGGCCATGAATCCGTTGGTGCAGGTGACGTGGAATCGGCATGGTGTAGTCGTGGATCCTGACGCCTCTATCGGTGAACCACTCCTTGAGTGTCGGCTCCTGCGGGAAGAGGTGGTGCTTCTCCCAGCGGCCGGCCGTGAGCTGGCGTGAAGGCGGGATGATTCGCTCGGGGGCGCCGTTCCAGTTGGGGAAGACCATGACGGCACCACCGGGGAGCTTCCCCGCGCCTCCCCAGTTCCTCCGCGGACCACTGCCCGGCGCCGCCGCAGGAGGGCGCGCCCCCGGAAAGCGCGCCAGCTCGACGTCACCAAGCATGTCTTCGCAGCGGTAGAAACCGCAGGCGTCACCGAGGCACAGGAGCGTGACGCACTGGTCTTCATGGGGTGAGTCGCACTCCGGCTGAGCTTCGGTCCAGGCTTCCTGCAGGGGAGGTGTAGTGGTGGCGCAGCCCAGCCAGGTGAGCGCGACCAACGAGAACCAGAGGGCGAGCAATGTCCGCATGGCGTTCCGGCTTCTAACGCAGCGGACTCGCGACCTGAAGGCTCAGGTCTCCCGCGACCGCGCCACACCGCTCCGCTGTGGCGTCCACAAGAGTCCCAGTTCCAGAGGCACGGCATCGAAGGGCTCCACGCGAATCGTGGTGTTCCCTTCATGCAGTCCCGTCTGTACCCACCCGTTTTCTCCGCGCCCGTACACCTCCAGCGTGCGGCGCACGGGGTCGATGAGCCACGCGTGCTGCACGCCTTCGCGGTGGTACAGCGGCATCTTCCGCACCCGGTCCAGGGACCGCGTCGAGGGTGACAGCACCTCGCAGAGCCAATCCGGCGCGGCCGTGAGCCACGGAGTCTCCGGATCCGGCGGCTCGGGAACCCGCTCCCGTCGCCATCCGGCGACATCCGGAACCACGATGTTGGGCTCGAAGTGCAGCTCCGGCTCGGCCAGGAACCACCAGCCGCTCGGCCCCGTCGGCGACAACTCGAACGCCGGACTCAGCAGCGCTGACAGTCGCATCGAGACCCGCAGGTGCCCGAACGCCGGCCGTGGTGAGGCGTACAACTCCCCCGCGACAATCTCTCCAACCCATCCAGGCGGAAGCGCCTCGATGTCCTCATACGAGACCGGCTTCTTCCCCTTGTCCTGCCCCATACACGCCTCCCGAAGGGATGACCTGACAGGTCCTGAATATGGCACCCGCCCTTTCAGGGCGTCAACCTGTCAGGTCACCACTCTACGGGCCGGTCTGACATGTAGGGTCAGACCGAACGACTACAGCCCCATGCAGTTCGCGTAGTACGTCACCGTCCCGGGCCAGTCGCTGAACATGCCGATGATGCCCACGTGCCGCGCGAGCACATCGAGCACCACGTACATGTCGCCGTCGTTGTCAATCACTGGAGACACGGACTGGTAATAGAAGCCGCCGCCCGTCTTCAGCGGACCGGAGCGCTCGAACGACCAGGCGATGATGTCCAGGCCCGCGGCCCGCGCGGCCTTCGCGTACGCGGACGGGACGATCTTCCCCTGCGCATCCAGCGTCACCAGCACGTAGATGGGCGGCGCGATGATCTTCACGCCCGAGTCCACCAGCTCCTCCATGCTGGGCTCCCACGTGGTCGGGTTGTTCGGGTCGAACACCGTGCCCGGAATCTCGTAGCGGCCGTCCAGGTACACGCCCTGCTTGCCGAAGCGCGGCTCGTTCTGGATCCAGTACAGCACGTCGTTCAGGTTGAACGACTGCGGCCACACGTCGCTCGGGTGCACGCCGGCCTGCTTGTACTCGTTGATCATCTGCTGCGCGTACTGCTCCTGCGTGTACTCACCCTGGAACGGCATGGGCACGCTGGGCGCCTTCAGCTCCGGCGTGAACTTCGTGCCGAGCTTCTTGAACAACTGGATGCTCTCCTTGTGGGACAGCACGGTGGCGCAGTCGGAGTACAGGTCCGTGCGCCAGTTCGCCGTGCCGCCCAGGTACTGCTCCACCGTGGTCGCCGCCGGGTTGGACGCGTCCATCTTCCCGCAGAGCTGCTTGAACTCCGCGAGGGTGATGTCGCTGGTGCAGCACATCGCCGAGGCCGGACGGCCCGTGGTCGGGTTCGCCGGCTGGAAGGGCTGCGTGCATTTCGCCGCCAGCGAGGGAATCGCGAGGATGTTCGTCGTCGTGTGCAGGTCGCACTGCGAATGACGGCACACGAGCTGCCGGTCCTTCGTGAACGTCACGTCGCACTCGAGGATGCCCGCGCCCATGCGCGCCGCGGCCTCGTAGGACTCCTTCGTGTGCTCCGGGAACTGGAGCGGCGCACCGCGGTGGCCGATGGAGAACTCCGTCTTGTAGAACGGGCCCTCGGAGCACTGCTGGAGCTTCCGCTTCAGCGCGCTCTCGTCCATGTCCTCGACGAGGTAGTAGGGGCGGGGACCCACCTGGACGTTGAGGCGGCGCTGGGGCCTGAACTTCTCCATGCCCCGCTCATTCGAGTCGTCGTTGTCCCGGGCGGACACGACAGTGGGGGAGGCGAGGCACGCGGAAAGAGTCACTGCGGCGAGTGTCATCAACCTCGTCGGGTTCATGAGGCGCACGGCTCCTTGCAGGAGAGGAGAGTGGAAAAACGCGCGCACCTTGCACCTCCGGACTGGAGTCGTTGCGTCAAGAGTCCGCCACGATTCCAAGGCGGATTCGCGAGGATGTCGTAGCGGAATACCCACGCGGGCCTTCGCGTCAACTGGCACGCGCCTTCACGAATGCGCCGACCTTCTCGATGGCACGCCGCGCCTCCGGCAGATGCGCGGCGAGGGCGTGCCACACGTGCCAGAGACCGGGCCAGACTTCGAGCGTGGCCTCCGTGTCCACGGCCTGCGCCCGGCGTGTCACCGTCTCCGCGTCGCTGAGCAGGATTTCATGCTCGCCCACCTGGAGATACAGCGGGGGCAGGCCGCGCAGGTCCGCGTGCACGGGCGAGACGTAGGGGTGACGCAGGGAGGTGGTCCCCGCATAGGCCACCGCGCTGTTGCGAAGCCTCCGCGTCGACGAGAAGAACGGGTCCACCGCGGCGCGCGAGGTGACCGATTCGCCCGCGAGCTCCAGGTCGGTCCACGGAGACAGTCCCACCACCGCCCCGGGCAGCGGATGGCCCTCGTCTCGCAGTCTCACGGCGAGCGCCAGGCTGAGCCCGCCTCCCGCCGAGTCTCCCACCAGCGCCACCCGCCTCGCCTCGAGCCCCACGGCGGGCGAGCACAACCACGAGAAGGCGGCCACCGCGTCATCGAGCCCCGCCGGAAAGGGGTGCTCGGGGGCGAGCCGGTAGTCCAGGAGCAGCACCGGACACGCGCAGGCGAGCGCGATGCGCGCGGCCAGGGAGCGGTGCGAGCCGAGCGAGCCCGCCGTGTACGCGCCCCCGTGCAGGTAGAGGACCGCGCGGTGGGACTCACCGCCTCGGGGCCGGAGCCATTCCGCGGGCCGGCCCCCGACGGTGAGGGGCTGGATGTCCACGTCCCGAGGCATGGGAAGCCTCGTGCTCATGGCCTCCAGCCGGCGGCGCCCCTCTGCCAGCGAGTCGCCCGGGTCGCTCCGGGACAGCTTGAACTTCAGGTAGTGGTACAGCAGGCGACTCTGGATGCTGCGCGGTCCCGAGGTTCCCATCGGCCCCATCTGACCTGGAAGTGCTGGCCTGCCGCTAGTCGTTGCGGACCCGGCGCAGCAGCGCCGCGGCGAGGATGACGCAGTAGACGGCGGCACTGCCGTGCACCGAAAGGGCCAGGGCCAGCGAGGCTCCACCCTTGAGGACGGTCAGGGCATCCACGATGGGCATCACGATGGCGGCGAGCACGAAGACCCCCGCCGCGAGCCGCTGCCGCGTGAGCACGAGTCCGACGATGGCCAACCCGATGCCGAGGTCCCTCCCGGATTTGATGCTCAGCCAGGGGAGGGCCTCGGAGCCGAGGAGGGGAAGTCCGAACCCCCGTGCCGCGCCCACCGGATCCATCCTGGTATTGATGCTGAGGAAGAGCATGAAGCCCCCCAGCAGCAGCGTCAGCAGGGCGGTGGGCGAGGTGAGCTTCCAGGACAAGTCATTGCGGTGCGTTTGCATGGTGCCTCCGGGCGCGCCGTGGCGCGTCTCACGAGGAGGAATGTGCCCTCCGAAGCCTCCGCATGCCATTCGCGGGCGGCTCAAGGTTTTGCCCGAAGCGCTCAACTTCCGGGCGGGCCGGGAG
>NZ_JABBJJ010000249.1 GCF_012933655.1 Pyxidicoccus fallax
GCTCCACCTTGAAGACCCGGCCGAAGCCTCCCGCCCCCAGCGACGCCACCACGCGCCACGGCCCGACCTCGCTGTCCGGCACCAGCTGGTCCGGATGGAACGGCGGAGACCTCACGTCCGCGCCTCCACGCCCGAAACCACCTGCCAGGTCGGGCTCCCGGAACGAGCCTCGCGAGCCCCCTGCCCCTCCAAGCGCACATCACGGCGCGACGGCGTGGCCGTCACGGGCGCGTGCTGCACGAGGAGTGTGGGAACCACCCAGGGAGCGGGGCTGGACAAGGGCAACCTCCAGGGTTGACTCTACCCATTCTCGCGGGTCTGTCACTATTCTTCCCACCCGCGAGGTGGGTGCCCCCTCTCAGTCCGACCCGACGTCCTCCGTTGGCTTCCGCCGGGGCCCCACGTCCTCCCGGGCCACGTCCCGCGCGGCCTTCTCCCAGCGCCCGCGGAGGCGGGCCTCGGAGGCCAGGGCCTCGTCCCACGAGGGGCCGTCCGGCAGCAGGCGCGGCGCGTGCTCCAGGACGAGCCGCTCCAGCGCGAGCTCCTCGCACAGCCTCCGCAGTCCCACGGAGTCCAGTCCGCTCGCGGCCAGGACCGCCTCGCGCCGCGAGGGCTCCACGCCGCGCTGCTCCCACCACGCGGCTTCCACTTCGGCGATTTCCTCGGCGGACACCGTGAGCCCCAGGGTCCGCGCCCAGCCCGCGAGCAGCGCCCGGCGCAGGCCCGCCTCGGCCAGCTCGATGGCGTCCGGGGCCTCGCGCAGCGCCTCCAGCACCCTCCCCGAGGACACCGTGCCTCCGCGCACGTGTGTCACGTCGTCCACCAGCCTCCGCCGGCGCACCAGCGATGACGGCGACTGCCTGGCGCCTCGCGGCGTGGGAGCCCCCGAGACCACCAGCTCCGCGGCGGCCTGGATGCAGGCGATGGCGTCCTGCCGCTTCAGGTCCTCCGCGCCCTTGGGGAACCACGCCTCCCAGGCGGCGCGGGTGGACTCAGGCCAGCGCGGGCGCACGCGCTCCAGGAGCCGGGGCCAGGTGCGCTCCTGGTAGAAGAGCGCCTCCGCCGCCTCGACCAGCAGCCTCGCGGCGTCGCGGCCGAGCACCCGGGCGGCCCTCGCCTGCTCCGCCACGTGGCGCACGTTGACGAGCGGCACCGTGAGCGGCCGCCACCCGTGCTCCGCGTCGGCGTGCAGCAGCGCCACCTCGGAGTCGTCGACCACCACTCCGTCCCGGTACCACCCGAAGATGCGGCCCACGCCCACCATGCCGTGCGGCGCCAGCTCCGCGGCGCGCAGCGCGCCCATGCTCGCGCCTCCGAAGACGGCCACCCCGGCTTCCAGCGCCGCGAGCACCTCGTGGTGCCAGACGGACGGCTGCGCCTCGAAGACGCCGTCCACCAGGGCGATGGCCCGGGGCCGCAGGCTCAGTGCCCGCCACACGTCACCCTGACGCGCCGGGGGCAGCACGGTGCAGGGGGCCAGCCGCCGTGCCTCCTCGGCGGACAGCGAGGGGCCGAGGAAGACGACCAGGTCATCTGCTCTCGGGCTCATGCGCGCTCCCATCCAATGAAGCCCACCCGCTCGCCCAGGGGCCGGCTCATGAAGTGCTCCGACATGGATCTTCTCGGCGGCGTCTCCGGCGGGGCCACCCGCTGCTCATCGCGCCGACTCATAGAAGCTCCGAGATGCGCATGCCCGGCACCACCACCCGTCTGACGTGCAGGCCCGCCAGCGGAGAGTCCAGCTCCACCGCCGCCGCCTGCGTGAAGCCCGCGCGCTTCATCATCGCCAGCACCTGCCGCACGCGTTGCTCGGCCGGGCCTCGGGCCTTCGCGCCCAGGTCCGGCAGGTCCTCCACCCGCCGCCTCGGCTTCACCTGGGCGCACGCCTCGGCGAAGCCCCGGGCGGCTTCCCGGTCCGCCGCCGCGACGTCCTCTCGCGCGCCGTGGATGTCCGTCAGCCGCGACTGGGCTGCTTCCAGCAAGGCCTTCAGCAGCGCCTCATCACGGGACAGGGCGCAGGCATAGCCCGCGGTGAGCGGCACCGGCCCTTCCTCCAGGTCCACCAGGACGGCCGCTCCCACCGGCAGCCCCACGGTGCCCCGCGCGCGAAGAGAGGGCGTGGCATCGAAGAGGTACACGCCGAAGCCCCGCTCGCGCAGTTGGTCCGCCAGTTCGGCGGTACGAGGTGCTCCGCTCGCCAGCTCCGTGGGCCGCAGCAGGCGCCGCCGCACGGCCTCTTCCGTCCAGCCCTCCGGCAGCGACCGCGCGAGCTGGTCCCTCTCCGTGGCCTCCAGCAGCGCGTGCAGCAGGGCCTGGCTCGCATCCGGATGCGCTCCGGAGCCATTGCTCGTCCACGCCGCCGCCACCGGCCCGAGCGAGGGGCCTCCCGGCGGTGGAACGTGGATGCCCTGGGCCGGCACCCACACCCGCCGTCCCGAGTGCAACTCCGTGGCCTCGCGCCATGCGCAGCGCACGCCGTCGTCCCACAGCCGTGGCTCCACGAGCGCCCCCGCCGAGCCGAGCGACTCCGCGCTCCAGCAGGGGCCCGACTGGCCATCCAGCTCGGCGCGAGAGCCCCAGCCCAGCCGGCCCGGCATCACGGTCTCCGCCGACCACAGCTCCGCTGTCTCCAGCAGCGCGCCCCACAGTGCGTCGGCGTACGTCAGGCCCTTGCCGTTGCACACCTGCAGGACGTGGCCTCCGGGGCGCACGGCGCACGCCACCTCCACGCCGGTCCGGTCCAGCCCCGTGACACGCGCCACCCGCGTCACGCCCATCGCCCGGGCGAGTCGGGTGGGAAACTCCTTCGAGGAAAAGACGTCCCTGGTAGGCCGCACGGGCGCGGACCTTACCGTGAAACGCGGGCGCGTATCGGTGTGGATGGCTCGCGGTCCCGCTCACACCACGGGCTTGCGCCACGAGCGGGACACGTGCGGGGCATCGCTCTCCTGGGCGAAGCGGCGCGCCAGTTCGCCCTTTCCATCACGTCGCGTGAGGAGGAAGTCCAGCTCCGCCGGCATCAGGGCCTTGAGGGTGACGAGCAGCACGTCTCCCGCGGGCGTGGGAAGCCGCCGAGGCAGAGTGCTCGCCTCCAGGCCCAGCAGCACGGCCACGCGGCCTTCGCGGGTGACGAGCGGCTCGGGCATGGCGTCTCCGGAGACCTCCATGGACATCAGGCCCTTGTGCAGCCACGCGCGCACGTTCTCGTGCTCGGCCACTTCGTCGGCCACCTCCCGCAGCAGCCTCAGTTGCCAGCTGCCGCGAACGTCGGGGAGCGGCTCGCTCGTCTCGATGGCCAGCTCGAGGCCGAAACCCGGGGAGAGCTCCTCCCGGTCGATGAAGGGGTCCGACAGGCCGTCGGTGACCAGCAGCGTGTTCCCCGACTCCCGGCGGATGACGCGCCAGGCCTGGCGATGGCCCGGCCAGTAGGGGCCGCTCGGGATGATGGGGATGATGGCCGCTGCCTCCAGCGCGCCCATCGAGCGCCAGGCCGCGTCTCGGGCCTCGTCCATCTGTCGCAGGCGGGCGAGGTGCCGCTGTTCGGATGCGTCCTCCTGGGTATCCGGGGCAGCGGGGCCTGTGACATCGATGAATCGCGTGCCCGTGATACCGGCCCCCTCCAGTGCCTCCTTGATGTCTTCAGCAACGATGAGGGAGGAACTCCAGCCCCAGGGACGAAACACCCGAGCCTCGCCGACTTTCGAGACATCGAGCCGCATTCCGTGGACGGAGCAGTACTGCCCCACCTTCTCGGGCAGCCCGTCCTCCTCGGTCCAGTACTGCACCTCCGTGGAGGCTTCGTCATCGATGCACTTCAAGACATGAAGCGCATTGAGCACGAAGTGCCGCCCGGGTTGGTTGTCGATATCGACCGGGATGAGCTGCACATCCTGGGTTGCCAGCTCGGTCAGGATGGACGCCACTCTGGCGTTGACGATGGGTACCGAGAACGCCGCATGGGAGAAGTCCATCGGAGGGCCCGGTATCTTGATGGAAACCCGGAGCCCTCCTATGGGCTGGAACGGCACTCCGTCCATGAGGTCGCCCGGCACGACTATCTCACCCTCGGCGGTGACGAGCTTGCCCAGTTCCCATCGGTCGGTCCGATACACGTCATCAAGAAGTTCGAAGTACCGCATGGATGTTCGACCGTTCCTCACGTCACTCCCCCTTGGTCACCAGCAGGTTGAGCCGGGAGCCCGGGGTGGAGATGTCCCTGGCCAGTCTTTGAAGCGCCCGCGTCAGTGCCACGCGGCATTGCTGCATGCTGCTCGCGCTCTTCGTCGCCTCGTTCAATCGGGTGTAGACCTCTTCATGGTACTCCCGCGGATGTGGTCCCTTGTGTCCGGGAACGTGGACCCGGTTCGCGGCGTCATCCAGTGACATCCCCGCGCGGTCGAAGATTTCCTGGAACCGGGGCGTCCATGGTCCGCCACGGACATCCGACTCGGTGTTCTTGTTGGTGGCGATGTGGTGCTCGGGCCCCGCCACCGCCGCGGCGCTGCTCGGCTCCTGCGCCGCCATGGCCACCGCTCCCGGTGCCAGCACGAGCGTCACCTCGCCCGCCGTGGACACGGCCACCGCTTCCACCTGCGCCGCCGCGCCCAGCCGCACGCCTCCTTGCGCCGCGGCCACCACCGCCGCCTGCCCCGAGCCCGGCAACGTGGTGATTCTCGCGGCCATCGCCTCCGCCGTGCCGCCCAGCGCCGCCAGGGTGAGCATCACGAAGGCCCTCGCCGCGTTCCGCCCCATCACCTCGCCGTACCTCTCCCCCGCCCTCTGTAGCTCCTCGAAGGTGGTGGCCACCTTCACCTCCTCCGCCAGCACCCTCCACCCCACGACGAGGCTCCACACCGTGTCCCAGCCCAGGTACCCGATGAGCGCCACCGTCAACGTCGCGGCGAGCCCCTTCGACAGCAGCGGCTCCGGCACCAACCACAGCCCCAGGTACATCGCCCCGGCCGTGGCGAGCATCGTCACCATCGCCTCCCTGTCCGTCAGCTCCCCCAGGGCCTCCGCCGTCTCCTCCCACACGACCTCCAGCCCCAGGCGAAAGGCCAGCGTGCGCCGGCCCTCCTCGTCGAGCGTGAAGCCCTCCTCCAGCAGGTGCAGACAGTCACGCGATTGCTCCCGACGCTCGCACCACCGTGCGTACGCACGCTCCAGCGCCGCCCCCTCGCCTTCCGGTGCCCCCACCAGCCGCAGCCGCCCGCGACCAGGCTCCTCCACCGAGACCAGCCCCAGCCGCCCGCGCACCCGCGTGCCTCCGAACAACCGCGGCGCCAGCTCGCGCGGCCGGCCCACCTTCGGCACCGTGCGCGCCAGCTCGCGCACGGCCGACTCGAACCCCTCCGCCTCCAGCACCGCGGGCTCCACGTCCCGCGGCGTCCAAGTGCGCGGCGGCCCCTCGCCCGTGTCCAGGCGCACCACCCGCGCCGTCGCGCAGCCAGTCGCCATCCACAGCAGCACCAGAAAAGCGCAGCCTCGCTTCAGCCACATCCCCACCTCCGGGCGCCCCAGCAGGGGCCGGCATCCAACATCCGCCCGGCCTCGTACCCGTGGACGATGTGGCCCGAACAGCGGGTTTCACTTCAAAACGTGGTAGGGGTGGCGCGCCCGCGGCCCACCAGGAAGGGACATACCGGAATGCCTGCTGTCGGAGACTCCGCTCCGGACTTCACAGCCACCGACTGTCGGGGCGCTCCCCTGCGGCTGTCCTCCCTGCGCGGCAGGCGCGTGGTGCTCTTCTTCTTCCCCAAGGCCTTCACCATCGGCTGCACCATCGAGAACCGGGCGTTCCGCGACAACCACCTGCTCGTCAAGGAGCTGGGCGCCGAGCTCGTCGGCGTCTCCGTCGACACCCAGCGCACCCAGTGCGAGTTCGCCGAGCAGGAGGACATCCGCTTCGCCCTCCTCGGCGACGAGAGCCGCGACATCAGCCGCGCCTATGACGTGCTCTGGCCCGTGCTCAACATCGACCGGCGCGTCACCTTCATCATCGACCCGCACGGCCGCGTCGAGCACATCATCCGCCACGAGGTGCGCGTCTACCGCCACCTGGACGATGTGCTCCGCTACCTGCGCGACAACCCGCTGCCCGCCTGAGGGCCGCGCTTCACTCCCACGCGAAGTGGTATTCGCAGTGCGGCCCGCCTCGCGCCACGCACGTCGGATGCGACATCTTCACCGCACGCCCTCCCGACAGCTCGATGGCCCGCTCGTGCCAGCCGATGATGGTCAGACAGTCCGTCTCGGTGGCGTTCTCCGCGCCGAAGGTGCGCAGCACCGCGGCCTTGGCGCCCGTGCGCTCGTAGGTGCGCGAGCCCACCGCGTAATAGAAGCGGTAGATTTGCGGCGCCTGGCTCAGCAGGAACTGCGGGTCTCCCGGACGCACGAAGACATGCTGCGCGCCGTGCAGGGCCTCGTCCGCGGACGCCCGGCCCATCTCGATGAAGGCCCGCTGCTTGTCCTCCGGCGACATCACCTCCGCGATGGCCGAGTCCAGCCGCAGGTTGAGCGCCAGCGGATACCACGCGATGGGAAGAATCATCTTCCGCAGCACCGCCTGGTCCTCCGGCGGAAGCCGCCGCAACACCTCGTCCACCCGGACCTGTCCACCATGGTGGCGCAGCATGTTCAGCCGGGAGATGAGCACACCCCCCTTGATGCGAGAGCTAGAGGCTTCCGTCACCATTCCCCACCCTGGTGTCAGCAACGCACTCATTGTGTCAGCGCGGACACCAGGACAGCAACCATGGCGGTTGCTTCCTCGCCCGCCAACGTGCTGGATTTTCTGCACAATCTGTAAAGACCGGCGGAAATCCGGCCTCGAGAATAACCTTTCCCCGCTGCGGGGGTTGGAGACCACGTGGGCCCTGGCGACAAAGGTGGACGGGTGGTGGTGATGCCGTCGCGGCTCGCCCGATCGGGGCTGGCGCGGGCAACGGACGAGGAGCTGTGCCAGGCGTTCCTGGACGGCGAGCCCGCCGCCTTCGAAACGCTGGTGACGCGGCACCGCTCGCTCGTCTTCTCGTTGGTGCGGCGCTACGCGTCGCGGCCGGAGGACGCAGCGGACCTGGTGCAGGCGGCCTTCCTGCGCGCGCTGGAGGCGTCGCGCCGGGTGTTCTCGCGCTTCACGTCGGCGACGCCCGCGCCCTTCCGGGCGTGGCTGGTGCGCATCGCCCTCAACCTGGCGAAGAACCACGCGCGCCAGGGCCTGCGGTGGCGGCCGGTGCTGGTGCAGACGGGGACGGAGGACACCGCGGCGGATCCGGCGGCGTCCGCGCAGGAGGAGCTGGAGCGCCTCGAGCAGGCGCGGCGGGTCCGCGAGGCGGTGCTCGCCCTGCCCCGCCGCCAGCGCGAGGTGCTGACGCTGCGCGTGGACGGCGGGCTGTCGTTCAGGGACATCGCCCAGACGCTGAACATCACGGAGAACAACGCGAAGGTGCAGTTCCACCACGCGGTGAAGCGGTTGAAGGCGCAGGTGGGCGCGCCCGAGGAGAAGAGCTGATGGCCGCGTGCCCCGAATACGAGGTGCTGCTGGACCTGCACGCCACCGGCGCGCTGGAGACGGACGAGGCCGCCCGGGTGAGCGAGCACGTCAGGACGTGTGACGCGTGCCGCGAGGCGGTCGCCTCCACCGTGAAGGTGCTCACGCTCGCCGAGCTGCCCCCGCTCACCGCGCAGGAGAAGGCCGTGGTGCAGGAGCTGCCCCAGCGCACGCTGTCGGCCTGGCGGTGGGAGTCGCGCAACCGGGGGCTGGGGCTGCGCACGCTCGGCGCGCTGATGGCCGTGGCCGCCGCCGTGCTCGTGCTGCTGGTGCCGGCCCTCTTCTGGAGCTCGGGCGGCGAGGCGGTCCCCGCGGAGCCCGCGAGCGTCGCCGTCACCGGCGCGGCGGGCCTGGAAGAGACGGACGCGGAGACGATGGCCGCCATCGAGGCGTGGGCGGGCCTGGAGCCGCTCGACGTGGACCTGGACGCGCTGGAAGGCGACGCCCTGGCGGACGAGGACCCGGACTTCGAGTGGGGAGAGACGCTGTGAGGACGATGAAGCGGACGCGGCTGGCGGCGCTGACCCTGGCGCTGCTGCCCGTGGTGGCGGGGGCGCAGTCCACGCGTGAGGAGCGCCGGGAGGCACGCGCGGCGGAGCGGCTGGAGCAGCGCGAGCAGCGGCAGCGGCTGCGGCAGGTGCTGGAGCTGTCGGCCGCGCTGGAGCTGGACAACGCGCAGGCGCTGAAGATGGAGCAGACGCTGCGCACCTTCGACGAGAAGCGCCGTCCCCTGCGCGAGCAGGTGCGCGACGCCGCGCGCATCCTCATGCTGGCGGCCCGGGGTGACAACGCGGCCCTGCCGCAGGTGGATGCCGCCGCCCAGCGCGCCTTCGAGGCGCGGGAGCGCATCGCGGTGCTCGACCGGGAGATGTACCAGGCGCTCGCCCGCGAGCTGCCGCCGGAGAAGCGGGCGCGGCTGGCCCTCACCCTGGCGCGCACCGAGGGGAAGATGAAGCTCAAGTGGAAGCGGCAGCTGGCGGACCCGGGAACCGACGAGTGAAGCCCGGCACGGGGCCGGTTAGAGTTCCGCCCCGGCTTTCAAGGAGATACCCGTGCGGATGTTGCTCCGACTCGCTCCCCCGCTGCTGGCCCTGACGCTCGCCGCCTGCTCGCGCATCAACGTCAATACCCAGCATGACTCCAGCGCCGCGAAGGTCGCGGGCGGCTACCGCACCTATGCCTGGAGGCCGCTGGTGGAGGGCGAGGCGCCGCGCGTCTTCAGCCCCGGCACCGACATCAGCGTCGAGAAGTCCGTGGACGCGTACCTCCAGTCCCGCGGCTACCGGCGGGTGGAGGCCAGCGAGTCTCCGGACTTCCTCATCCGCTGGCGCGGCGCCGTGCTGGGCCGGAAGGTCCGCCTGCCGGGCATCCGGCAGAGCCCCATCCTCCCGGGAGACCCGCGGTACTACCAGCCGGACAGGTACCTCCCCACGCCGCCTTCCGAGCCCGTCGAGAACGAGGTCCCCAAGGGCACCCTGGACCTCGACATCGTGGACGCCGGCTCGAAGAAGCCGGTGTGGCAGGGCACGGTCCAGGGCGAGCTGGTGGACGACGCCGAGGCCGGCGACGTGCAGGACTGGCTGAACGAGGCCATCCCGAAGCTGCTCGGGGACTTCCCGCCCAAGGCCGGCTAGCGCTGACGGCCCCGGGCGAAGGCGGCGGCTACTTCTGCGCGAGCGCGCTGTCGATGGCCGCCTTGAGCTCGGCGCTCTCCGGCGTCACCGCGCTGGGGAAGGCGGCCTTCACCTGGCCGTCCTTGCCCACCACGTACTTGTGGAAGTTCCACTTGGGCGCCGGGTGGTCCTTCGACAGGAAGGCATAGACGGGCGACTGGCCCTCGCCCTTCGTCTTCACCTTCTCGAACATGGGGAAGGTGACCTTGAAGCGCAGCTCGCAGAACTTCTTGATTTCCGCCGCGCTGCCCGGCTCCTGCCCGCCGAAGTCGTTGGAGGGGAAGCCCGCCACGACGAGGCCCTTGTCCTTGTACTCCTGGTAGAGCTTCTCCAGGCCCGCGTACTGCGGCGTGTAGCCACACTCGGACGCGGTGTTCACCACGAGCACCACCTTGCCCTGGAAGCCGGAGAGCTTCTCGGGCGTGCCGTCGAGGCGGTTGGCCGTCAAATCATGGAAGGACATGGATTTCTTTTCCGTGGAGGGCTTCGCGGAGGGGGACTTGTCCGCGGCGAGCGCCGGAGAGACGGCGAGCGCCGCGGCAAGGGTCAGGGTGTGCAGGGTTCTCATGCCGCCGCAAGGATGCCCAAGGCCCGCACGCGTTTCACGCCCTTCTCGCCGACGCCCGGGGCCGGGTGTCGTCACCGGAAAAGAATGACTTGAGCACCCGGCCGGTGGGCGTCTTCAGCTTCGCCACCTCGCGGGGCGTGCCGTTGGCGACGATGTGGCCGCCCTGCTCACCGCCCTCGGGCCCCAGCTCCACGACATGGTCCGCCGCGCCGATGACGGACGGGTGGTGCTCGATGACGACCAGGGTGTCGCCGCGGTCCACCAGCCGGCCCATGAAGGTGATGAGCTTCTCCACGTCGCCCAGGTGCAGGCCGGTGGTGGGCTCGTCGAGCACGTACAGCGTGGGCTCGTGCCGCGCGGTGGCCGTCAGCTCGGCGGCCAGCTTCAGCCGCTGCGCCTCGCCGCCGGACAGGGTGTTGGAGCCCTGGCCGAGCTGCAGGTAGCCCACGCCCAGGTCCGCCAGGCACGCCAGCGGCGCGGCCACGCGGGGCAGCGCACGGAAGACGTCCTTGGCCTCGTCGGCGGACAGCCGCAGCACATCGCCGATGGTGAGCCCGTTGTAGCGGACCTCCAGCGTGGCCGCGTCGAAGCGCGCGCCGTTGCACGCCTCGCACGGCGTCACCACGTCCGGGAGGAAGGACATCTCGTGGGAGATGGAGCCCTGCCCCTCGCACACGGTGCACCGGCCGCCGCTGGCGGTGTTGAAGGAGAAGCGCGCCGCCGTGAAGCCGCGAATCTTCGCCTCGGGCGTGGCCGCGAAGACGCGGCGCAGCTCGTCCCAGATGCCCAGGAAGGTGGCCGGCACCGAGCGCGGCGTGCGGCCGATGGGCGACTGGTCCACCGACAGCACCCGCTTCAGCGACTCCACGCCGCGCAGCGAGTCGAAGGCCCCGGGCTTCACCGTCACCAACTCCAGCGACTCGCGCAGCGCCGGGTACAGCACCTGCCGAATCAGCGTGCTCTTCCCCGAGCCGGACACGCCGGACACGACGTTGAGCCGCCCCACCGGCAGCCGCAGGTCCACGCGCTTGAGGTTGTTGGCGCGCGCGCCCTTCAGCTCAATCCACTGCTTCGGCTCCCCGCGTCCGGACGGAGGCCGCACCTGCGCCGCTTGCAGCGCCCGGGCCGTGGGCGAGTCGCCCTCCAGGACGACGTCCGGCGGCCCCTCCGCGAGGATGTGCCCGCCACCGCGCCCGCCCGTGGGGCCCAAATCCAGCAGGTGGTCCGCCGCGCGGATGGTGTCCGAGTCATGCTCCACCACCAGCACCGTGGAGCCCGTGGCGACGAGGGCGCGCAGGTTGTCCAGCAGCCGGTGCGTGTCGCGCGGGTGCAGGCCGATGGTGGGCTCGTCCAGCACGTACATGGCGCCGGTGAGGCCCGCGCCCAGCTGCGCGGACAGCCGCAGCCGCTGCATCTCCCCGCCCGACAGCGAGGCCGCGTTGCGGTCCAGGGACAGGTAGCCCAGGCCCACGCGCTCCAGGAACTCCAGGCGCCGCAGCAGCTCCTGGCGGGACGGCTCACCGATGAGCGCCCGGTCTCCCTTGAACTTCCACGTGCGCACGCGCTCCAGCGCCGCGGCCACGGACTGCTGCACCACCTCGTGGTAGCGCGCGGACTCCAGCCGCACGCCGCGCGGCACCGGGGCCAGCCGGCTGCCCTCGCACGTCTCGCACGGGGACACCTCGCCCTCGGCCATGGCCTCGGCGCCGCCCTCCACGCCGGTGCCCTCGCACGCCTCGCAGCGGCCCTGCTTCGTGTTGAAGGAGAACCAGCGCGGGTCCAGCTCCGGCACGGCCGTGCCGCACTTCGGGCAGGTGCGCTCGGTGGACAGGAGCGTCTCGCCCTTGCCGCCGCCCACCTTCAGCGCGCCCTGGCCCCAGCCCAGCGCCTTGTCGAACACGTCGCGCGGCAGCTTCGCCAGCTTGCCCTCGTACATGACGAGGTCGATGTCGTGCTCGCGCGTCTTCGTCAGGCGCGGCGGGTCATCCGTGGAGGCGAGCTTCCCGTCGACGATGGCGGAGGCGATGCCCGCGCGCGCCGCGGCGGCGAAGACGTCCAGGTACGTGCCCTTGCGCGCGCGCACCGCGGGCGCCAGCACCGTGCCCTCGCCCTTCATGGCGAGGACCTGCGCGTACAGCGCGTCCGGCGTGGTGGCGGCGATGGGCGAGTCGTCCTTCGGGCAGTGCGGCTCGCCCAGCTTGGCGAAGAGCAGCCGCAGGTAGTGGGCCACCTCGGTGACGGTGGCCACGGTGCTGGTGGCGCCCGCGCGCGAGGTGCGCTGCTCCAGCGCCACGGAGGGCGGCAACGAGCCGATGCGCTCCACGTCCGGGCGCGGCATGGTGGGGAGGAACTGACGCGCGTACGGGCTCAGCGTCTCCAGGAAGCGCCGCTGCCCCTCGGCGAACACCACGTCGAACACCAGCGAGCTCTTTCCCGAGCCGCTCGGCCCGGTGACGACGGTCATCTTCCCGAGGGGAATCCGGCAGGACACGTCCTTCAGGTTGTGCTCGCGCGCGTGGTCCACCTCGATGGCGGGCACCGCGTCCTTCCCCGGCCGGCGCAGCTTCACCGAGCGCCCCAGCGGCCGGTGCTCGCCGCGCAGCGCCTTCGCGGTGGCGCCCTGCGCGCGCGCCACGTCCGCCGGAGTCCCCTCCGCGACGAGCCGCCCGCCGTCACGCCCGCCCACGGGCCCCAGGTCGATGACCCAGTCCGAGCCCTTCATCACCGACACGTCGTGGTCCACGACGATGACGCTCGCGCCGCGGTCCACCAGCGCGTGCAGCGCGGCGATGACGTGGCGCACGTCCTCCGCGTGCAGGCCGGCGCTGGGCTCGTCGATGAGGAACAGCGTGCCCTTCGCCTCGCTGGCCAGCGCGCGCGCCAGCTTCAGCCGCTGCGCCTCGCCGCCGGACAGGGTGGACAGCGGCTGGCCCAGGGGCAGGTAGCCCAGGCCCAGCCGCGCCACCGGCCCCAGCGTGCGCTTCAGGGCGGCGTCGTCACCGAAGTGCTTGAGCACCTCCTCCACCGTCATCTCCAGCACCTGCGCCACGCTGAAGCCCTGGTGGCGGACGGCGAGCACCTCCTCCTTGAAGCGCCGGCCGCGGCACGCCGCGCACAGGAGCGCCACGTCCGCGAGGAACTGCATCTCCACCGTCTCGTAGCCCTCGCCCGAGCACGCCTCGCACCGGCCCTTGTCCACGTTGAAGGAGAAGTGCGCCGCGGTGAGGCCACGCACCTCGGCGTCGGGCTCGGCGGCGAAGCGCTCGCGCAGCCGGTCCCACGCCTTGGTGTACGTGGCCGCGTTGCCGCGCGAGGTGCGCCCCAGCGGGGACTGGTCCACGAAGGTGACGGCCTCCACCACCTCCAGGCCCTCCAACGCGTCCACCGCGCCGGGGGCCTCCACGTCCTTCACGCCCAGCCGCCGCGCCACGTGCCGGTAGAGCACCTCGTCCATCAGCGTGCTCTTGCCCGAGCCGCTGGGGCCCGTAATCGCGCACAGCACGCCCAGCGGCACGCGCACGGACAATTCCTTCAGGTTGTGCTCGCGGGCGCCCTTCACCACCAGCTCGCCGGTGCGCTGGCGCGGCGTGCGCGGGGACTCGTGGGCCCCGGCCAGCATCCTTCCGGTGGGCAGCTCCGCCTTCTTCGCCAGCGCCTCGGGCGAGCCGTCGAAGCACAGCTTCCCGCCGTGCTTGCCCGCGCCGGGGCCCAGCTCCAGCACGCGGTGCGCGGAGCGGATGACGAGCGGGTCATGCTCGATGACGAGCGCGATGTTGCCGCGCTCCGCCAGCTCGGCGATGGCCTCCGTCAGCGGCGGCACGTCGCCCGGATGCAGACCCACGGTGGGCTCGTCCAGCACGAAGAGCGCGCCGGTGAGGGACGTGCCCAGCGCCGCGGTGAGGGACACGCGCTGCGCCTCGCCGCCCGACAGCGTGCGCGCGGGCCGGTCCAACGTGAGGTAGCCCAGGCCCACCCGCTGCAGGTAGCGCAGGCGGCCGGCCAGCTCGCGCCGGGCCAGGTCGCCCTGCCCCGTCGTGGTGCGCAGCGCCTCCAGCCGCGCCAGCGCGTCCGTCAGCTCCAGCCCGTGCCACGAGGGCAGGTCGAGCCCACCCACGCGGTACGCGCGCGCCTGCTCGTTGAGCCTCGCGCCACCGCAGGCGGTGCACAGCGTGTAGGCGCGGTAGCGCGCCAGCAGCACGCGCACGTGCATCTTGTACGTGCGCCCCTCCATCCACCGGAACCACGCGCGCACGCCCGGGTAGGCGCGCCCGTCGTGGTAGTCGCCCTCGCCCTCCAGCACCAGCTCCTGCTGCTCCGGCGTCAGCGAAGCCCAGGGCGCGTCCCAGGGGATGCCCCGCGCGCGGCACCAGCGCTGGAGCATGTTCCGCTCCCACGTCGTGGACTGGCCGGACCAGGGGCGGATGGCCCCCTTCGACAGGCTCAGCGTCGGGTTGGGAATCACCTTGCCCCAGTCGATGCCGATGGTGCGGCCGAAGCCGCGGCACGGCGCGCACGCGCCCACCGGCGACTGGTAGCTGAAGAGGCCGGGCCGCGCGGGCTCGAACTCCTTCGCGCACTTCGGGCACACCAGCCCCCGCCGCAGGCGCACCGGCGCCACGCCCGGCACGAAGGCCAGCGCCTCGCCGTCCGCGCGCGCCCACGCGTCCTCCAGCGCCTGCGTCACGCGCGACAGCTGCGCGTCCGAGAGCTTCACCCGGTCCACCACCACCCGCGCCACGCCCGCCGGGTCCGTCGCCTCCGAGGGCTTCAGCGACTCCAGCTCCTTCACCTCGCCCTGCACCACCAGCCGGTGGTAGCCGTCCTTCAACAGCCGCGCCCGCGCGTCCAGGAAGGCCGCCGTGTCGGGGATGCGCAGCGGGAAGGTGAGGACGGCCTGCGCGTCCGGGTGCTCGCGGATGACGGCGGCCGCCGCCACGCGCGCGTCCGTGCGCACCGCCTCCACGCCGCACGTGCCGCACACCGGCACCGCCTCGCGCGTGAAGAGGGCGGACAGGTAGGGCTCCACGTCCGCCAGTGTCGCCACCGTCGAGCGCGAGCTCTTCACCGGGGCCCGCCGGTCCACCGCCACGCCGGCCGCCACCGGCTCGAGCGCGTCCATGGGCGGCCGCTCCAGCCGCTCGAGGAACTGCCGGGCGTACGGGCTGAAGCTCTCCACGAAGCGCCGTTGGCCCTCCGCGTAGAGCGTGTCCAGCGCGAGGCTGGATTTCCCCGAGCCCGACACCCCCGTGACGCAGACGAACTCGCCTTCCGCGAGGTCGACGGTGAGGTCCTTCAGGTTGTGCGTGCGGGCGCCTACGAGGTGGGTCTTATGCATGGAGGTCGCAGGTTTAACGACCGGACACTTCGGCGCCAACGACATCTACGACCTGGGTACAGGCGCCCACCTCCCACTTTGGGCGCCAGGCAGGCAGGCTGTTAGAACGAGGGTTTACGGGCGCTCCAGCGTCCCCTGACGCAGGAGGTCACGATGTCCGAGGGCGCTGACAGCACTCCTCTCCGCGACGCCATCGTCCGGGCCTCGCCCTCGCTGGTGATGCTGGAGGTGGAGGGGCGCACCGTGTCCGGGTTCGTGGCCTCGGCGGAAGGCCACCTCGTCACCTGCCTGCACTCGGTGGCCGGGGCGCGCAGCATCGGCGCGGTGCTGGCGGATGGGGTGCGCTCGGAGGTGGTGCGGGTGGTGGCGGTGGACGAGCGGAGGGACCTGGCCGTCCTGCGGCTGCCCCTGCCGGACATGGTGCCCGCGCTCCCGCTGGCCGTCTCGCCGCTGCCCGCCGAGGGCGAAACCCTCTACGTGCTGCGCGCGGTGAGCGGGCCCGCCCCGGAGGTGCGCTCGCAGGAGGTGCGCGCGGTGCAGGTGCTGGGGGACTGGCTCACGCTGCTGGAGCTCAAGCGCACCCTGCCCGAGGAGTCCTCCGGCGGCCCGGTGCTGGACGCGCGCGGCGGGGTGGTGGGCGTGGCCACCGCCGCCCTGGCCAACGGCCGCGCCCTGGGGCTGGTCATTCCCTCACGCTACGTGGCGCCCCTCGTCCGGGAACCCGGCTCGCTGCCGCTGTCCGCGCTGGAGGCCCCCCGGCGCCGGGCCGGGCGCGTGCGCCACGTGCCGCAGCACCCGCTGAGCGTGCTGGAGGGCGCCACCGTGGACGCGGTGGAGTCCATCGCCAGCACCCTGAGCCAGGTCATCAACGTGGGCGCCCCCACCTACAACCGCGGCGACGTGGAGGGCTGCTACCGGCTCTACGCCCGCACCGCCGAGCAGCTCATCGACGAGCGCGGCGACTGCCCCGGCGCCCAGCGCGCCCTGCGCGACGGCCTGCTGCGCTGCGTGGAGCTGGCCGACCCGGACGACCGCGCCTGGGCCCTGCGCGACACCTTCGACGGGCTGCTGGACCTCATCCACCGCTGGCTCCAGGCCCGCCCCGTGAGGCCCCCGAGCGGCAAGCCGCCCCCGAAGCGGTTCCTCAACTGAGGGGACGCGTCCCCTCAGGCGTCCTCCGCCTCCCACGACACGCGCAGGCTGTAGCCCGTCGGCTCGCGCTCCAGCACCTCCACCACCGGCGTCACCCGCGTGCGGCGCAGCACGCCCTCCACCACGCCGGCCACGAAGTCCGGCAGCGGGTCCGGGTCCAGCACGCGGATGTGCCACTCGCGCGCGTGCACCGGCTCCAGCAGCATCCGCATGTCCTCGCGCCCCGCCTTGAGGTACGTGGGCAGCCGCGTCAGGCACCGCTCCGTGCCCAGCAGCGGCGCGGCGGTGGCGAAGATGCGCCCCACCAGCGTCTGCGCGAAGCCCTCCACGTACTGGTGCCCCAACGCCCGGTTGGCGGACTCCGGAGCGTGTCCGGGAAAGACGAAGCGCCGGGCCACCCCCAGCGCCGCGCGCCACACCGCCAGCGGGTAGGACTCCTGAAGCGCCTCCACGTCGTAGCCGATGTCCCGGAGCGACTGGGCGAAGCCCCCCGTGGGCTGCAGCGCGTGGATGAACAGCCCCTCGAAGTTGCGCCGCGGCACCTGCACCGTCATGGGTGGCACCCTGCGCGACTCCATGACCGGCCCGCTCACTGCCCCGCATTCCATGTGTATCCCCCCGGTCCAACCGTACGGCCTGCTCCGGACCCAGTGTAACAGCCCCACGCAGCACCGAGTGCCAGTCAGCCTTCAGACTGACGACACCATACTTTTACACCCAGGGCACTCGTGTACGATGCCGGGCCCAGTATGCGAGGAGTCTCATGCGGGTCCTGATAGTCACCCAGGGAGGGGCGGCCCTGGCACCGCTGGAAGCGCGGCTGTCGGCGCGTGGGCACACGGTGGTCACGGCCGCGCGTGATGCCGAGGTGCCCGCCACATGGCGCTCGGGGCCCTGCGCCATCGTGGTGGTGGACGCCCGGGGCCCGGCCTCGCCGGTGCCGCTCCTGCGGGGCCTGCGCAGCCTGCCCGGCGCGCAGGAGTCGGTGGTGATGCTGCTGGGGGCCCGGGAGTCGCTGGCCGCGCTGTCCCCGGCGCTGGAGGCGGGCGCGGACGACGTGCTGGCCTGGCCCATGCCCCCGGAGGAGCTGGAGCTGCGGCTGGAGCTGGCGGAGCGCCGCTTCGGCCGGCGCCATGGCCGCATGGGCGTGCCCTCCGGGGAGGATTTGCGCGACAGCATGCTGTCCGTGTCGCCCGTGCCCACCTCCATCACCACGCTGGGGGACGGCCAACTGGTGGCGGCCAACGACGCCTACTTCCAGGCCTTCGGCTACACGCGCGAGGAGGCGCTCGGCCGCACCACGGTGGAGCTGCGCCTGTGGGACCGCGCCATGGTGGACCGCGAGCAGGTGGTGGAGCGGCTCAAGCGCTTCGGCTCCGTGCGCGGCGTGGACGTGCGCTACTACACGCGCACGGGGGAGCTGCGGCACACGCTGCTCTACATGGGGCTGGTCCCCTACGCCGGGGCGCCGCACATCATCTCCTTCTTCCCGGACATCACCCCGCTGAAGCGGGCCGAGGAGGAGCTGCGCCGCTCGGAGGTGAGCTTCCGCAACCTCATCGAGAACCTGCCGGACCTGATGGCCGTCTTCAGCAGGGACTCGTACGTGCGCTACGCCAACCTCAAGGTGGCCACCGCGCTGGGCTACGAGGACAGCCGCGAGCTCATCGGCAAGCACATCTCCGAGCTGCTCCCCCCGGAGGACTACGCCTCGGCGGACGCGCGCCTGCACGAGGCGCTGAACACGGGCCGGGCGGGGCTCCAGGAGCGGCGACTGGTGCGGCGCGACGGCTCCATCCTCCACGTGGAGTCCACCACCTTCCCGCTGCCCTTCGACGGCGAGGACGCCATCGTCTCCGTGTCGCACGACCTCACCGAGCGCCACCAGATGCAGGCGCGGCTGATGCTCGCCCAGCGCATGGCGTCGGTGGGCACGCTGGCGGCCGGCGTGGCGCACGAAATCAACAACCCGCTGGCGTACCTCACGGCCAACCTCGCCTTCGCGCGCGAGGCGCTCGACACGCTGCGCGCCCAGGGCACCCTGGGGCCGCGTCAGGCCGGGGCGCTGGCGGACGCACAGTCGGCGCTCGCCGAGGCCCAGCAGGGCGCGGACCGGGTGAGGACCATCGTGCGGGACCTGAAGACCTTCAGCCGGGTGGACCTGGCGGACAACACGGACGTGGACGTGCGGCAGGTGCTGGAGTCCACGCTGAACCTGGCCACCACCGAAATCCGCCACCGCGCGCGGCTGGTGAAGCAGTTCGCCGACGTGCCCCGGGTGCGCGCCAACGAGTCGCGGCTGGGGCAGGTATTCCTCAACCTGCTCGTCAACGCCGCCCAGGCCATTCCCGCGGGCACGCCCGAGCGCCACGAGATTCACGTCGCCACGCGCGTGGGCACCGGCGGCCGGGTGGTGGTGGAGGTGGCGGACACGGGCTCGGGCATCGCGGCGGAGAACCTGCCGCACCTGTTCGACCCGTTCTTCACCACCAAGGAGCCCGGCGAGGGCACCGGGCTGGGGCTGTCCATCTGCCACAGCCTCGTGGCCGCGCTGGGTGGCGAAATCCACGTGGAGAGCGAGCCGGGCAAGGGCTCCACCTTCCGCGTCCTCTTGCCCGCCTCTGCGCAGGACAAGGCCGCCGTCGCCCCCGAGCCGCCTCCACCC
>NZ_JABBJJ010000024.1 GCF_012933655.1 Pyxidicoccus fallax
GCTCGGCGCCCCCTCCCTCGCCCCGGCCGGCTGGCATGGCCCCGGCTCCCTCGCCAACTCCCACGCCGCGTCCGACGACGAGCGTGGCGCCGGCACCCACTCCGACGCCCGCGCCCCGGCCGCCCCCGGTGGCCAGCGCCGCGCCGACGCCCACTGCGACGCCCGGACCCCGTCCGACGACGACGGTGACGCCGGCGCCACGGCCCATGGGCCCTCCGCGCCCGTCTGGCCCCCCCGCGAGGACGGGGCCGGGCGGCCCTCCGAGGGCCGGTGGCTTCGGCGGACGTCCGGGCGGCTTCCGTCCCTCGACGCCCCGCCCGCCTCCCACGCCGGAGCAGATCCAGGCGCTGGCGGCGCGTGAGCACGTCCCCGCCCGCATCGCCAAGGGCGAGCTGGAGGGGAAGATGAAGTGCCGCGTGTGGCGCAAGCTGCACGCCGAGGAGGCCAGGCGCTTCGACCAGGTCTACGAGCTGATGGGCCAGACGCCCGGACTGTCGCTGGGGGACGCCTTCGGCGTGCTCCAGAGCGGCATGACGGTGGCGGAGTTCATGGCGCGCAAGGAGCGCACCCAGCGCAAGGCCGCCATCAAGCAGGCGCGCGGCGAGGTGGACAACGCCGTGGTGGCGGAGTTCCTCGCCAGCCTCATCGGCGCGAAGTCCGAGGTCTCCGTGGTGCTGGCGGAGCGCTCGCTGCTGGACACGCTGGTGACGGAGGAGCCCATCGCCTTCACGCTGGAGCGCACCGGGCGGCTGGAGAAGCTGCAGGTGGTGCTCATGGCGCGCCGCGCGGACTGGGAGCGGCTGCTGCCCGGCCTGGAGCGTGACGCGAAGCTGACGCAGAAGCCCGCGGCCGTGGCGCGCCAGCCGGACAAGCGCCCCTACTCGGACCCTCGCGCCTTCCTGGACCACCTGGGCGACACCGTGAAGCTGGTGCTGCGCAACGGCATCACCCTGAAGCTGCCGCTGATGCACGTGGGCCGGTTCGACCTGCTGCTCGGCGAGACGGGCCACGAAATCTTCGTGCCGCTGCACGCGCTCTTGCGCTTCGAGCCGGACACCCACGCCGCCGCTCCCGCGGACGAGGCCTGAGGGCCCACCGTCCGCGGGGCGCCGTGCCCCCTCCCCTCCTTCCTTCCGGGATTCACACCATGCGCCGCTTCGTCTCCCGCATCATCAAGCCCTGGCTCGCCCTGGCCGCGACGGCCGCCATGGTGGGCGCCACGCAGCAGGGCTGCTCCAAGGACGCCTCCACCTCCGCGAAGGCCCCCGAGGCCCAGGCCCCCGCCGCCGCGGCCGCGCCCGAGAAGCGCGAGAATGGCGTGCGCGTGGTGGAGCTGGCCGTGACGGAGAAGGGCTACGAGCCCAGCCCCGTGAATCTCAAGAAGGGCGAGCCGGTGAAGCTGGTGGTGACGCGCAAGACGGACCACACGTGCGCCACCGAGGTCGTCATGGACGGCTACGACATCAACACCCCGCTGCCGCTGAACCAGCCGGTGGAAATCGCCTTCACTCCCAAGGAGTCCGGCAAGCTGGTGTACGGCTGCGCCATGGGGAAGATGATTTCCGGCGTTTTCATGGTGGACTGAAGACGTAGGCCGAAATCTGTCCTCCGCGGCGGGGCGGCCTTAGGCTCGGCGGCCGCATGGGCGGCGCGGCGGACCTCTTCACCCGGCATGTCTTCCTGGACCTCGAGACCACGGGGCTGGACCCGCGCGTGGACGAGGTCATCGAGCTGGGGTGCCTCTTCTACGAGAACGGACGCGAGGTGGACCGCTTCGCGCGCCTGTACTCGGCGTCGAAGCCCCTGCCCCTCACCATCCGGCGGCTGACGGGCCTGACGGACGTCGACCTGATGGGCCGTCCGCGCTTCGGCGCCGACCTGGAGGAGCTGCGCGAGCGGCTCGCCGGGTGGACGGTGGTGGCGCACAACGCGCCCTTCGAGAAGGGCTTCCTCCCCCACCTGCTGACTCCCATCCGCGCGCCGGTGCTCGACTCGTGCGAGCTGATGCACTACCTGCACCCGGAGCTGTCCAGCCACTCGCTGGAGTCGCTGCTGCGGTGGGCGGGGCTGGCCCTGAAGCAGCCGCACCGGGCGGTGTCGGACTGCGAGTCCGTCCACTCGGTGCTGGTGCACGCCATGGAGCGCTGCATCCGCGAGGGGCGCGGGGACGACATCTCGGACCTGCTGGCCGCGTTGGACCCACGCCCGGGGCGTGAGCACGCGGGCGGCCCCTTCGAGTACGAGGAGTGGCCGCTGGTGGACCTGCTGTCGCGGCTGCTCGCGGCGTGCCGGGCGGAGTCCGTGCCGCTGAAGCTGGAGACGCAGGGCGGCTTCCTCCGAGGGCGGCCGGAGCGGCGGCGCGCGAGCGGCGCGTCGGCCCCGCCCGAGCCGGACGCGGACGCGCCGGTGCTGCCGGTGCGCGCGGACGAGGTGACGGCGGTGCTGGGCGGTGGCGGCGCGCTGGAGCGCTTGGAGGAGGGCTTCGTCAGCCGGCCCGCGCAGCTCGACGTGGCGCAGGCGGTGGCGCGCGCGCTGTCCGACGGCGGGCAGGTGGCGGTGGAGGCCGGGACGGGCACGGGCAAGTCGCTGGCGTACCTGGCGCCCGCGGCCCTCTTCGCCGCGCGCAACGGGCGCAAGGTGGGCGTGGCGCCGCACACGAAGACGCTGCAGGACCAGCTGCTGGAGAAGGACCTGCCCCGGCTGCACCGGGCCCTCAATGGCGCCTTCGGCTACGCGCTGCTCAAGGGGCAGACGAACTACCTGTGCCGCCGCCGCGCGCTGGAGGCCACGCGGGTGGAGCCCGGCATGGGCCACTCCGCGCGCGCGCCCCGCGCGTACCTGCGCGCGTACCTGCGCCGCTCGGGCGAAGGCGACCTGGACCGGCTGAGCCACTGGTTCCGGGAGCGCTTCCCGGTGATGCTGGGACTGGTGCCGGCGGTGCGCTCGGAGGCGGCGACGACGCTGGGCGACAAGTGCCCGCACTACCACCAGTGTTACTACCACTCGGCGGTGGCGCGGGCCCGCGAGGCGGACGTGCTGGTCATCAACCAGTCGCTCGCCTTCGCCTGGCCCGCGCGCTACCCGAAGCTGGAGCACCTGGTGCTCGACGAGGCGCACGAGGTGGAGGACGTGGCCACCACCGCGAAGACGGTGGAGCTGTCCGACACGGCCTTCCAGCGCCTCACGGAGCGGCTGCACGGGCGCGACGGGCGGCACGGCCTCTTCGCGGAGCTGCGGCGGGCCCTGAGCGCCTCGCGGCGGGAGGACTCGCGCGCGCTGATGGGCGAGGTGGAGGACGGGCTGCGCCGGCTGCTGGACGAGGCGCGCGGCCTGGGCCTCCACGTCACGGAGCTGTGCGAGCCCGCCGCCACGGTGGTGGGCGAGGACGCGGATGAGGCCGGCTACGCGCCGGAGCTGCGGGTGACGGCGGCCGTGCGCGCCCTGCCCACGTGGGAGCCCGTGCGCGAGGGGCTGGAGGCGGTACGCGGCGCGCTGCAGGCGCTGCACACGCTGCTGGCGGTGCGGGTGCTGGCGGCGCTGCCGGAGCTGGCGGCGCGGATGCCGGCGCTGGAGCGCGAGCTGTCCGGGGCCACCACGGAGCTGGGGGAACTGGCGGTGCTGGCGGGCGAGCTGTCCGGCGAGCCCGCGCCGGGGCGGTGCTACTCGGCCACGGCGGAGCCGAAGCGGCAGCGGTGGAGCGTGAGCGCGCAGCCGGTGGACGTGTCCGCGTACGTGTCGCGCGACTTCGCGGCGAGCAAGCGCTCGCTGGTGCTGGCCTCGGCCACGCTGGGCCCGGGGGACGGCGTGCCCTTCGTGCTGCGGCGGCTGGGCCTGGACGGGCGCGGGGAGCAGCCGGCGCCGAAGCTGGTGCGGGCGCCCTCCCCCTTCCGGCTGAAGGAGCAGGCGCTGGTGGTGCTCGTCACCGACGCGCCGCGCGCGCACGAGGAGGCCTTCGTGGAGTGGGCCGCGCTGCGGATTTCGGGGCTGGCGCGGACCATGGGTGGGCGGGTGCTGGGGCTCTTCGCCTCCACGCGGCGCATGGAGCGCGTGGGCGCGGAGGTGCGGTCGCGGCTGGAGCCGCTCGGGATTGAAGTGATGCGGCAGTCGCGCGGGCACAGCCGCTCGCTGGCGGCGCGGCAGGAGCGAGACACGGGCACGGTGCTCCTGGGCACCAAGAGCTTCTGGCAGGGCGTGGACATCCCCGGCCGGGGCGTGGGCTGCGTCTTCATCGACAAGCTGCCGCTGGAGCCCGCGCTGCGCCCGCTGGTGGCCGCGCGCGAGGAACCGCTGTCCCGCGAGGGCGGTGAGTACCTGGGCTTCCTCCAGTACCGGCTGCCCCGGGCGCTGCTGCTGCTGCGCCAGGGCGTGGGCCGGCTCATCCGCTCCACCACGGACCGGGGCGTCGTCATCCTCGCGGACCCGGGCCACCCCAGCTACCGCGCGCACCTCATGAACGCGCTGGACGGATACCGCGTCGAGGCACTCCCGTGGGCCCAGGCGCGCCTGCGCATCCACGGCGTGCTCCGGGAGACGGGCCTCACCGTGGACTCGCAGCCCGAGCGCTCGTGGGGCTGAGCGGTTCGAGTCCGAACACGCTCGAAAATCCCGGCACGTGAAGTCCATGAGACTGGACGCTTCCGCGCATCCTGGACGGTGCCTCGGATGCGTGTGAGCGCCCTGCCCTCGCGCGGTACGCCGTGCACGACTGGCGCGCGGCTTGCCATGTCCCGACGGCATTGACGCGCGAGGCTGCCGACCGCACGCTTTCACGGCATGGGATGGCACGCGGATGACAAGCGTCGTGGGCAGACCTTTCCTCGGGCGCCCACGCAAGAGGAGTGGGATGCGATGGGGCCCGAGGAGCGGGCAGAGGTCGTAACGTCACTGCCGAACGAGGTGACGGACCGGGAGATGTCACCGCCGGAGGGGGACCGGCACCAGGAGGGCAAGCACCGCACGCTGGACGTGCTGCGAGGCTTCTTCCGCCACCGGCGGCGCAAGGTCTATGTGGGCTCCGAGCTGCCCATCTACTACCCGGGCGAGAGGCGCTTCGCGCCGGACCTGCTCGTGGTCTTCGACGTCGAGCCACACAGCCGTGGGAAATGGCTGGTGAGCCACGAGGGCAAGGGCCTGGACTGGGTCATGGAGGTACACGAAGGCGGCGACCGGAAGAAGGACGCCGAGTTCAACGTGGCTCGCTACGCCCGACTGGGCATCCCCGAGTACTTCATCTACGACCGCTCCCGGGAGCAGCTGCTGGCCTACCGGCTGAAGACGCCCCGGGCGCGCACGTACACGCCCATCAAGCCGCGCAAGGGGCGCTTCACCTCGAAGGTGCTCGGACTGGAGTTCGAGCTCCGGGACGACAAGCTGCTCATCTGGTCCGGAGAGCAGCTGCTGCTCGAATCCATCGAGCTGGCGGACCGTCTCCAAGAGAAGCTCGAAACGGTCCAGCAACGCGCCGACGCGGAAGCGCGGGCGCGGAGGAAAGAGGCCCGCCTTCGCAGGGAAGCGGAGAAGCGCCTGGCCGCGGCGGAAGCGGAGCTCCAGAAGCTCCGCCGCCGCCAACACTGACGCGGCCTTCTCCCCTACTGCTCCAGCCGGGTCCTGTAGCGGGCCTCCAGCGCGCGCAGGTCCGCCACCACTTCCGGAGAGGCGCCGGAACTCTCCGCCGCGCTCAGGGCCTTCGCCAGCGTCCGCGCGTCCTCCTCGTGCTGGTCGCGCAGCCGCTGCACCATCTTCCGCACCTCCTCGAAGAGGTCCCTCAGCTCGTCGCCATCGCGCAGGCCGTACTGCGGCGGACGCAACCGTCCGTCATGCACCTCGCCCACCATGCGGCGGATGCGCAACAGCGGCCCCGCCACCCGGTGCGTCACCACGATGGTCCCCAGCGCCACCACCAGCGTGAAGCCCGTGAGCAGCCCGCCCAGCACCCACCACGTCAGCCGCTGCTGCCGCTCCAGCTCCGCGCGCTGCGCGACGATGGCCGAGCGCTCCGCCTCGTACGCCGCGTCGATGGTGCGCGCCTTCTCGCGGAACGTCGCCTCGAACTCCGGGTCGTCCATCCGCTCCAGCAGCTCGTTGGACAGCGTGGCGCCGGACAGCTCGCGGCTCACCTCCGCCGCGCGCGAGCGGGCCTCCACCGCCGCCGCCGTCTCGCGCATCAGCGCCCGCGCCGCCCGCACCAGGAACACGCCCAGCAGCGCCGACAGCACCAGCGTCACCACGACGATGTACGCCGTCAGCTTGAGCTGGAAGCTCGTGTCCAGCAGGAAGTTGCGCCACCGCCGCTTGGCCGGCGCCACGGAAGCCGTGGTCGTCGTCATGTCTCGCTCCACTCGAAGGTCTCCGCCGCCTCCTCCACCGCCTTCGGCACCAACGCCTTGAGGAGGTCCGCGGGCTCGGCGCCCGCGGCGTTCACTTCCACCTGCCCCATCAGCGACAGGTCCGGGTACGTCATGCAGACGATGGCCACCCGCAGCCCACCGCTCTCCGTCGCCTGAATCTCGGGAGTGATGCGGAAGCCCTGCACGCCCAGCTTCTTCAGCGCGCCCTTCGCCGCCGCCTTCGACTCCTTCACCGGCGCCAATTGCGCCCCGCGCCGCACCAGCCGCGAGCGCAGCCGTGCCTCCGTCGCCTTCACCAGGTCCGCCGGCAGCTTCCCCGTGCGGTCCTTCAGCCCGTCCATGGCCAGATAGAGGCGCGGAGGCCGCGACTGGTACGCCTTCAGCGCGTCCACCGCCTCGCTCACCGCCGTCTTCACCGCCGCGTCCGCCTCGCCCTTGTGCGCCTGGAGGCACCCCAGCGCCGACGGCTCCATCAGCTTCGCCAGGCTCTTCGCCGCCGCCGCGCGCACCAGCTCGCTCGCGTCCTTCAGGCCCCCGCACAGCAGGGGCACCGCCTGCGGGTCCTCGGTGGCGCCCAGCACCAGCGCCGCCTGCGAGCGGGTACGCGGGTCCTTTCCCTGCTGAAGCTGGCGCCCCAGGAAGGCAAGACGGGAGTCACCCTGGGCCAGGGCCGCGCAGGGCGCGAGAAAAAGGAGGACGAGGAGGGAAGCCGGCAGCCGCATGTGGGGGGACGCGTGCCCTCATTCTAGCCCTGACTGCCGCGTGTCGAACAGTTGCACACCCCCCGTGTCGCACCCACCTTCCCTCCGCGGAGTCGCTCAGAGGGTCCTCCATGAGGGGGGGCGGGATGACGGTGGCCGGCTGGTACGAGGCCGCCGCATGGGCGGGGGAGCCACACCACATGAGAAGAAGCATCCTTGCGGCCGTACTTGTGCTGACGGGACTCGCTGGCACGGCGTGCCGCGACTCGGACCGTCTGGTTCCCGTGGGAATGCCGAGCGCCGCCGGCCCCGACCCCACTCCGCCGCTGCCGGAGCCGCAGCCCGCGCCCACGCCGCCTCCGGCGCCACCGCCCACCGAGCCGCCTCCGGCTCCGCAGCCGCCGCCTCCGGACCCCGAGGGCCCACCGCCCCTGCCGGACAACCTGGACCGCACGCCCGCGCCCACGCCCGACGGCGTGCCCGGGCCGCTGCCCGGTGTCTACACGGACCTGGGCCCCGCGAAGAACACGGACGTCATCCGCGGCCTCGTGGCGCTGCCCATCCGCAACCGGGCGGAGCTGGAGGGCGCCATCAAGGAGATGTACGACCCGAAGAGCGACCGCTTCCGCAAGTACATGACGCCCCAGCAGTGGAACGCGCGTCACGCGCCGTGGGAGCGGGACGTGAAGCTGGTGTCGGACCACCTGGAGTCGGTGGGCCTGAAGGTGGAGCGCGTGGCCACCAACCGGCTGTTCATCCACTTCACCGGCACCGTGTCCCAGTTCAACGAGGCCTTCGGCGTCCAGCTCATCGTGCTGTCGCGCAAGTCCCCGCAGGGCGGCAATGACCCGCACAACGTCTACGGCCTGCCGCCCGACGCGGAAATCAAGGCGCCGCAGTACGTGAAGGAGCGCATCGCCTCCATCGTCGCGGTGGACCTGCCCACCGACCCGGGCCCGCTGCCCGGCGAGTTCGGCGAGGTGCCCACGACCCCGCCGCAGCCCCTGAGCGCCGGACTCACCCCGCAGCAGGTGGCGAGCGCCTACGGCCTCAATCCCCTGTTCCAGCGCGGCTTCCGCGGCAAGGGCGTGAAGCTGGGCGTCACCATCGGCGCCTCCTTCCGGTGGAAGGATTTGCGCGCCTTCTGGAAGATTTTCGGCATCGAGCGCAGCGACCCCGTCGTCATCCAGACCATGGAGCCGCCCGGGACGCGCTACCGCGAGGGCCAGCTCGACGTGGAGTGGGCCAGCGCCATGGCCCCCGAGGCGGACATCCTCGTCTACATGGGACCGGATGCCCGCAACACGTCGATGATCTACACCTTCAACGAAGCCATTGCCCGGGGCGAGGTGTCCGTCATCACCGACTCGTTCGCCCACCGTGAGGACTCCGAGCCCCGGGCCGTGCGTGAGGCGTACAGCGACGCGGCGATGATGGCCGCCGCGCTCGGCATCACCGTGATTGCCGCGGGCGGTGACTCGGCCGGCGTGGACGTGCCCTCCTCCAGCCCCTACGTCACCTCCGTGGGCGGCACCCAGCTGCGGATGAACGGCAACACCGTGGTCAGCGAGGTGACCTGGCTCTACTCGGGCTCGGGCATCAGCCTGACCTTCCCCACGCCCGAGTGGCAGCAGGGCCTGCCGCAGGCGCCGCGCCGCCGCGCGGTGTCCGACGTGGCCCTCAACGCGGACACCGGCTACTGGTACACGTGGCTGGGCAACACCATCCCCAACACGGGCACCTCGTTCGGCTCGCCCATCTTCGCGGGCATCATCGCGGTGGTGAACAGCGCGCGGGCGGCGGAGAACAGGCCCGTCGTCGGCTGGCTCAACTCGCAGCTCTACACCCTCCCCGCCGTGCAGGACTCCTTCCGGGACATCACCGTGGGCGTCACCGACCGGCAGTACGAAGCCGGCCCCGGCTGGGACATTCCCACCGGGTGGGGCGCTCCCAACGCCCAGGGCCTGTACAACACCCTCCCCTGAAAGGGGGGCCCCGGCCCGAAAGGCGGGTGGGAGACAGTCCGCGGGCCCCTCTCCCCGGTGTGAAACCGGGGTGGGAGGGGCCCGGCGCCGTTCCGCTGATCCGGAAATCAGCCATCCTGGGGTAACGTGCGGCGCTCCAGGAGGGCTCGCCAGGTGTCTTTCACTTCCCGGTTGGAAGGTCTGCTCCAAAACGTGGGGTTGGGCGGTGTCGTGGGTGAGGTGCGCGCGAAGCTGGGGCTCGGCCGCGACAAGGCTCCAGCCCGGAACGAGGTGGCGAGGTACACCCCGCCGCCTCCGCCCCCGGCTCCGGCGAAGACCGTGGTCGAGCGCACCCCGCGCCCGCGTCCCATCCCCGAGGTCGAGACGGTGGCCATGCCCACTCCCGCTCCCGCCTCCATTCCCGAGCCCGGGGCCCGGGTCGAGGCCGCGCCCGTCGAGGAGGCGCCCCCGGCTCCGAAGGCCGCCGCCTCCAAGCGCGCCCGGGCGAAGAAGGCCCCGGCCGCGAAGGGCTCCAAGGGCGTGAAGAGCACGAAGGCCGCCGCGCGGGCGGCCGAGGCCGCTCCGGCGAAGAAGGCCCGCAAGGGCGCGTCGACGGCCCGGCCCAAGGCGAAGAAGGCCGCGCGCGGGAGCGGTGAGGCGGCGGCGCAGGACGCGTCCGTGGCCGTGAGCCGGCTGGTGGAGGCGCTCCGGGCGCACCCCCAGCACGAGGCGCTCATCTCCGCGGGCAAGCAGAAGGACCAGCTCGTGCGCTCGCTCATTCCGCTGTACCTCGCCCGCTCCGTGGACGCGGACCTGGAGGTGACGTCGGGCACCACGTCCCGCTTCTGGGGCGAGCTGGGCGTCACGTACGCCGCGCCCAACGCCGCCAAGGCGCTCCGCCTGCACGGCGGCTATGCCCAGGACACCAAGAAGGGCAAGGCCATCACCGCGCGCGGCATCCAGTACGTGGAGGAGGCCCTGGAGCGCCTCCGCCAGCCGGCGTCCCGGTAGACGCGCGGCCGTCCAAAGAGGGGGAGCAGCACATGGGAATGCGTGCGTTCGTCGTCGCGTCGCTCGCGCTGGCGCTGGCCTGGGCCCCGAGCGCGGGGGCCGAGGAGGCCGTGGCGCTCATCTGGAAGGGCTCCAAGAACAAGGCGGACGTCGAGTCCCTGGAGCCCACCTGGAACCGGCTCGAGGCGCTGCTGTCCGCGGGGGGCGTCACCCTCCCGGAGGGCTTCCCCAAGCTCGTCGAGAGCCGCACCGTGCGCGGCCTCAAGCCGGGCTTCTGGGTCTGGGTCGTCGGCTTCTGCCCCGGCGATGACGGCGAGCGCGCGATGGAGCTGCTGAAGATCGTCGCGCCCGACACGTACGCACGCGACGTGAACATCCCCAGCAAGAAGCTGGCGTGCCCCGAGGTGGACGGGGCGTCGCTCGCGGAGGACTCCCACTCCTTCAAGCTGAGCCGGGAGCGGACGCTCCGCGTCTTCACCCACGAGGAGTCCCAGGAGCCCGAGGGTGACGCGCCCGGGGACTCGTACACCCGCACGCACTACACCTTCGCCCTCATGGACAAGGCGGGAGCGGTGCTCGATACCGCGAGCGCGGTGGGCGAGGAGCGCTTCTCCGGCGACGTTCGCCAAGGCCCCTCGGGCTACCACTGCCAGGTCTCCGACTTCACCCACGATGGCGAACTCACCGTGGAGTTCGTCCGCTCCTGCTCGGCGACCATCGCGGAGTGTGGCTCGGTGGTGAGCCGGGACGAGGTCACCTTCCTCACGGTGGCGGGAGACCGGCTGAAGACCCGCGAGGGGCGCCGCAACGAAGAGCGCATGGAGTGCGGCGAGGACTAACCGACACCGGGTCGGCACTCCGGGGCATGGTGCGGCCCCGGGTGTAGCACCGCATCCTCTCGCCCCCACTTCCGGAGAGGACGGGGATGCGGAGAGCCCTCCATGGCGGATTGCTGTGCGTGCTGCTGCTCGTGGCGGGTGGCGCCCTCGCCCTGCCCTCGCCCCAGGCGCCCGACGGGGGAACACCGTCCGCCGGAGGCCCGTCGCCCATGTCGGACACTCCGACGGCCACGGATGGGGGAACGCCCTCCATCGCCGAGGAGGCCACCGAGACCGAGCAGCCCGAGCCGCCCAAGACGGAGGAGCCTCCCGAGGAGGTGCCGGGCGCCATCATCGACCCGGAGCTCACGGGCATCGTCGTGAGGGTGGGCCCCGCCACCGAGGAGGACCTCAAGCGCGGGTACGTGACGTTCCGCGGCCGCATCAAGGTGGACGTCAACTACGACTTCCGCCCCATCGGCAACGAGGAGGACTTCGTCCCCGCCTCCATCCCCATCGGCTCACCGCTGCGCGGCAACAACCTCAACTTCAACGCGCGGCAGAGCCGCCTCTTCTTCGAGGGCGGCAAGCTGTCCAGCCTGGGGCCGCTCGTCGGCCACGTGTCCGCGGACTTCTACGGCGAGGGCGCCAGCGGCGGGAATCTCCGCGTGTACGAGGCCTACGCCACCATCGGCCCGCTGCTGGCGGGCCGGAAGTGGTCCACCTTCATGGGCCTGGAGGCCATCCCCGACACGCTCGACTTCCAGGGGCCGGGCTCCATGCTGGCCGCGCGGCGGGAGATGCTGCGCTATGCCCCCACGCTGGGGCCGCTCCTCTTGCAGGTGTCGCTGGAGCGCCCGGACCCGGACATCACGCTCGGCGACGTGGAGGCGGAGGCGGTGCGCACACCGCTGCCGGACCTGGCGGGCTCGGTGGAGTGGGACTTCGCCGAGGGCCGCAACGTGCGCGTGGCGAGCATGGCGCGGTGGTTCTCCTATTACGCGTTCGACGGCCCCGAGGACACGGCGGTGGGCTGGGGCGCCATGTTCAACGGGCTCTGGACGTGGAAGCGCACCGGCTGGCGCGCGTCCGCCCAGGTCCACTACGGCAGCGGGCTGGGCAGCTACATCAGCGACCTCGCGGGCCAGGGGCTCGACGCGGTGGTCGTGGCCCCGGGGCGACTGGAGACAGTGGATTCGCTCGGCTTCTACGTGGGCCTGGAGCCGCAGTGGACGGAGTGGCTCGGCTCCACCTTCGTCTACGGCTACCTCGAGGTGCTGTCCCCGCCCGCCTCGCTGCCGCCCACCACGCTGAAGCGCACGCACTACCTGTCCGGCAACATCAAGGTGCGGCCCGTGCCCTCCTTCGAGTTCGGCTCGGAGCTGCTCTTCGGCAGGCGTGAGGACCTCGACGGCGCCGGGGACAACGCCGTGCGCCTCATCCTCTCCACCCGCTTCTTCTACTGAGCCCCGCCCTCCCGTCCGTGGAGCATGCTGCCGGACGAGCGCCCCTCGCGCCGTCCCGTGCCGCCCGGCTGGGGAAGAATGGTCTCCGGCCACCGGCTGTTCGGCTCGGACAATGACGTCCTTCATCAAGCGCACGCTCGCCACCTCGCTGGCCATCCTCTCCGTCGCCGGCTGCTCCGGCTCCGGCCCTGGAAGCAGTGACGCGCCGTCCCATGCGCCCGGCGCCGTGGAGTCTCCGGCGCCCTCCGCGCCGTCCCAGCCCCAGCCGGGCCGGACGCCGGACACGTCGACGCCCACGCTCCCGGGCCAGGACGCCGAAGAGGAGACCGCCTCCCCCACCCCGTCGGAAGGCAGCACGCCCTCCCCGCTCGCCGGGTGCGGCCTGCCGGCGGGCCTGCCCTCCGAGAAGGGGAGCCTGCGCACGTGGCTGCGCAAGGCGAACATCACCTCGCCGGGCAGCGAGGGCTTCCGCGAGCCGAGCGGCACCGAGCTCGCCGCCTTCGAGCGGGCCTTCGGCGCGCTGCTGTCCACCGGCCCCTCCGCGGAGAGCGTGCGGGACTTCGCCCAGCTCGGCTTCACGCTCTCCTCCTATAGCGACGAGGACAGCGGCAACGGCTGGCTCGTGCTGAGCGACACGAACCCGAAGCGCGGCGGCGGCACCTTCGTCGTCAACCTCTCGCCCGCCCGTGACTTGTGGCTGGAGACGCCGCACGCCGACTCCGACGAGGGCACCCTGAGCCAGGGCGCGGAGCAGCTCGTGGCGCTCGGCGCGCGCGCGCTCCTCATCACCGGCTCCAACCGCTGCGCCGGCACCGCGGTCAGCCCGTGCAGCGGCACCACCCAGGTGTGCGGCACCTCCGGCCAGCGCGTCTCCGACGCCGCGCACTACGCCAACAACTTCTTCACCGCCGCTCACCGCGCCCTGCGCGACACCTTCCCGGACGGCGTCGCCGTCAGCGTCCACGGCATGGACGTGGCCGAGGACGGCCCCGAGGCCGCCGTCGTCAGCGACGGCACGTCGAAGGACCGCGCCGGCTCGCTGTCCGTGCGCCTGCGCGACGCCCTCAACCAGCACCTGCCGCCCAGCCCCCGCCGCGTCTTCTCGTGCAACGCCCCCGGCGACTCCGGCAAGCACCGCCTCCTGTGCGGCACCACCAACGTCCAGGGCCGTATCGACAACGGGGCCGGCGACGCCTGCTACTCCGACCCCCCCGCCGCCACGGACCGCTTCCTCCACCTGGAGCAGACGTCCGCGCTGCGCGGCACCGGCCCCTCCGGTGATGCCGTCATCCAGGCGCTCGCCGACACCGTGCCGTGCTCACTTCCGGGCAATGGCCTCGGCTGCCCGGCCGTGGCCAGCGCCACCGCCTGTCGCTGATCCACCCATGCGCCCGGTGCGTGCACGCGCCGGGCCTCTCAGAAGATGACACCGCACCGCGCCATGGAGCGCGGGCGGAAGTGCGTTCCCGAGTGCAGTGGCAATGTCCGCCGCGCGCCACTCCGGACCGCACGTGGGAGGTCCCAAGGTCCGCTGGCTGACGCTCACCCTGGACCTGAGGGTGTGTGACTGGCCGGTGAGAAGAGGCTCCCTAGATTGGCGCGGAGCGACGTCATGGCGCTCCTCTCCACATTGACACTCTTTCCGGCCTACAGCCTCGACACCTCCATTCTGGCGGCGGTGCTCGTGGGCGTGCTCATCCTCGCCCTGCTCACCGAGACGTTCGGGTGGGTCTTCGTGGGCCTGGTGGTGCCCGGCTATCTGGCCTCGGTCTTCGTCATCCACCCCGAGGCGGGCATCACCGTCGTGGTGGAGGCGGTGCTCACCTACGCGCTCGCACTGGCGCTCTCCGCCGGCATGAGCCGCACGGGAGCGTGGAGCGAGTTCTTCGGCAGAGACCGCTTTTTCGCCATCGTCCTCTCCAGCGTGCTGGTCCGCGCGCTGAGCGAGGCGGTGCTGTTGCCTCACGTAGGACGCTGGATTGACGCACGGTGGGGCACGTCGTTCGCCCTGGACCGCAGCCTGCACAGTATCGGCCTGGTGCTGGTGCCGCTGACGGCCAACGCCTTCTGGAAGCTGAAGCTGCGACGCGGGCTGTGGCAGGTGGGCGTGCCGGTGGTGCTCACGTACGCGCTCTTGCGCTTCGTGCTGCTGCCGGCCACCAACCTGTCCTTCAGCAGCCTGGAGCTGATGTACGAGGACGTGGCGCAGGACTTCCTCGCCAGTCCCAAGGCGTACATCATCCTGCTGACCACGGCGCTGCTGGCCGCGCGCTTCAACCTGAACTACGGCTGGGACTTCAACGGCATCCTCGTGCCGGCGCTGCTGGCCCTCACGTGGCTGGAGCCGGCGAAGCTGGTGGCCACGCTGCTGGAGGTGGCGCTGCTGGTGCTGGGCACCAAGGCGCTGCTGGCCACGCCGGGCCTGCGCACCCTCAACCTGGAAGGCCCCCGGAAGACGGTGCTCGTCTTCTTCCTGGGCTTCGTCGTGAAGTGGTGCATCGGCTGGGCGCTGGGCGGCCGCGTGCCGGGGCTGAAGGTGACGGACCTGTTCGGCTTCGGCTACCTGGTGCCCACGCTGCTGGCGGTGAAGATTCTGCAGAAGCAGGCGGCGGCCCGGGTGATGCTGGCCACGGTGCACACGTCGCTGGCGGGCTTCGTGGTGGGCAGCCTCGTGGGCTTCGGCCTGTCGCTGGTGGAGCCCCGCCCCGCCACCGCGCTTCCCACGGCGACACCTCAGGCGCAGGCGCCCGGACTCGGCCTGGACAAGAGCCCGCTGGGCGTCATGACGCTGGCGCACGTCACCGCCCGCGAGAACAACGCCAGCGGCGTACCGCTGCGCCGGCGCAATGGCGAGCTGCGCCAGTACGCGTCGCTGTGGCGCGCGGCGGGCGCGTGGCTGCAGACGGGTGACGCGGACGCCCAACGCGTGGTGCGCGAGCGCGCCGAGGCGCTGGGCCTGGAGCTGCGCGCGCTGCCGGACACGGCGCCGGGCGCGCCGAAGCGCTTCGCGCTCGTGGAGAAGGAGCGCGTGGAGGGCAAGCTGGGCTGGGACACCGCGGTGCTGGTGCCGGGCGCGCCCGGGCCCGTGCTGGAGGTGCCCCGTCCCCTGACGGAGGCCCCGAGCGCCGAGGCCGCCGCCACCCTGTGCGAGCGCGTGAAGTGCCGCGCCATCATCGCCAGCGGCGTGGACACGTCCCGCGCCGGCCTGCGGCCCGGTGACGCCCTCATGGAGGGAGACACCCCGCTGCACAGCGCGCACACGGTGCTGTCCTCCGTGGAGCGCATCCAGGTGCGCGCCGACGCCGCGCTCGCGCGGGGCAAGGCCCTGCTGCACGTCCCCGCGGGAGAGAAGTCCCCGGCGCTGGAGGCCCTGTGGCCCGGCATCCAGCACACCGAGGCGGAACCGCCCGAGCCCGGCCTCGCCTGGGGCGATGACCGGCTGAGCGTGCTGCGCGCGCACCCGCATGACCTCGCCACGCTGGCGCTGGAGGGCGCGCCGGAGCTGGCCGCGCCCCTGACGCAGACCGAGCTGCGCGCCGCGCTGCTGTCGCCGCGCGAGTCCGCGCCGTACGCGGAAGGCGCCGCGCCACGGCCCACCGACGCGGAGCTGCTGGTGCTGGAGGAGCAGGTGGCCGCGCCGCTCCTGGGCAACGCCGGCGCGACGGTGCCGGAGCCGCTGCGCGCGCGCTGGGCCTCGGTCATGGCGGGCCTGCTGGGAATGACGGTGCGGCCCGTGGAGGGCTGCGCGGAAGGCGGCTCCTGCTGGTGGGTGGCGGACGCGGAGGGGCAGCATGGCCGCGCGGGCGCCTCGCTGCTGGTGCGCCCCGGGGGCGGACCGCTCGCCTTCGACGTGCCGGTGCCGGACCGCGAGCAGGGCACGCTGGCCGTGGCGCTGGAGGCCTGGCAGGAGGCGCGCGCCCGCGCGCTGGTGGTGGCCACGCCGGGCGCCTCGGTGGACATCCTGCACCCCGCCACCCAGGGCCACCTGCGCACCACCTTCCAGGCCTTCCACCAGGCCGTGCACCGGGCGCTGCCCGAGGAGGCGGGGCTGGTGCTCCAGGTGCGTGGCTACTCGGGACGGCCGGCGGTGAACGCGGACGTGCTGGTGGACGTGGGCGGCCCGGTGCTGCGGCCGGAGCAGCGCCCGGCGGATTTGGAGCGGCTCCTGGCGAAGAGCGGCGCGCTGGGGTGGCTGTCCTCGCGCGTGCGCTACAACGACGGCTCTCCGGAGCTGGCCGGCCTGTCGGACGCGAGCCCGCAGGCGGCCTTCTCCCGCACCTTCGGCGGGGCGCGCATCGCCACGCTGTGGCTGTCCGAGCCGCTGCGCGGCGCCTTCGTGGGCCCGCGCCTCGTCGCCTCGGAGCTGGCCCTGGCGGGCCTGACGAAGCCGGCGCCGGTGGAGGGCTCTCCCCTCCAGGCGCTGCTGACGCCGGGGCTGACGGTGGCCGCGAAGCCCGCGCCCACCGCGCTGCAGGAGCGCTTCGCGGCGCTCTCCGCGCGCGCCGAGCGCTACCTGGTGCAGCAGAACGTGCATGAACTGCGGATGCTGGCCCGCTCGGGCCGCGCCGGGCCGGTGACGCAGTCGGTGCGCGCGGGCTACAGCGCGGCGCACGGGCTGCCCTGGCTGATGGTGGAGGCGCGGCAGGGGCGGCACGTGCTGCGCGGGGTCTACTTCCTCCAGCAGCACCCGTCGCACCTGAAGCGGGTGGAGCTGGTGCCTGGAGTGGAGGGGTTGGAGGCGGCGGTGGAACAGGCCCTGCGACACCGGCGGCCGGTGGTGCTCACCGGTGAGCTGGCGTCCTCGGAGGGACGGCGATGAAGACGAGGACCCGCGCCCTGGTGGCCGCGGCCGGACTGGCCCTCACCCTGGCGGTCATCTGGGCCGCCAGCGCGAGCGTGGTGAAGAGCGCCAGCTCCACCGCGGCCCTGCGCGACGACAAGTTCGCCCGGGCCGAGCGGCTCGTCTTCTACCGGCTGAAGCCCGGCGAGGAGATGCGCGTCAAGGTGCCCACCGACGCCGAGGAACTGCGCGTGGTGACGCACCTCATGCTGCCCGAGGGCACCACCTACGCGCCGGAGCGCCAGTACCAGTACGGCCTGAAGGTGCTGCTGCGCGCTCCGGACCAGGTGCTGCTGGAGCGCCCCCTCTTCACCCGCACGCGGCAGAGCAAGGCGCAGCCCCAGGAGGACGGCACCTTCCTGCAGGAGAGCGCCTTCGCCACGGACCCCAACGTCCAGGTGACGGACGAGCGTGAGTTCCTCGTGCGCCTGCCGCCGCGCCCGGAGCACTCGGTGCTCTACGTGCGGCCCGCCGGCACGCACGGCACCCTGCTGGTGCGCGTGTACGTGCGCACCCAGCGGCGGCTGCCGCTGCTGTCCTCGCAGCGCGCCGCCGAGCAGCGCGCCGAGGAGCGCGTGGAGCGGGCCACCTTCCTCCCCTTCGAGAAGCTGTCCGTGGAGACGCGACACCGGCTGGCCGCGGAGAAGTGGGAGCGGCTGAGCGCCGAGGGCGAGGCCGGCGCCGACTACTTCATCGAGCCCGTCTACCGCACCCCGTTCCGCCTCCCGCTGGTGGAGGTGGCCGAGTCCGCGCAGGAGCGGCTGGCCGCGGGCGGCGCGGTGGCCCTCAACGTCACCGGCCCCACGCAGGCGGTGCTGTGGCTGTGGAGCACCGCGCAGGACACCGAGGGCGGCACGCCGACGCCGGCGGGCCCCGTCACCGTCCGCGCCCTGGGCCCCACCGGCGCCGAGAAGACCTGGGAGCTGCCCGCGCTCGGCAGCGGGGCTCCGGTGTCGCACGTGCTGGACGTGCCGGAGGGCGTGCACACGCTGTCCGTCCACAACGTGGGGACGGAGGACGTGCGCTACACGATGGAGGGCCCCGCCGGAGCATGGCTCGCCCCGTCCGAGCTGCGCCCCGTCGCGCAGCCCGACGCGCGCATCGCCTGGCTGCCAGATTTGCGCCGCACCGAGGCATTCGTCACCGGCCCGGGCTGCGCCACGCTGGACCTGGAGGTGGACGCGGCCATGGACGCGACCGGGCGGCTGCTGCGGCTGGACGCGCGGCGGCTCGGCGTCACCGGCGCGGCGGACGAGAAGCCCTCGGACGTGCTGCTCACCGTGCTGGACGCGCGCGGCAAGGTGATGAACCAGACGCGCATGGAGGTGGTGGCCCAGTCCGCCGTCTTCGAGAGCGCGGACCTGCCGCAGCTGCCGGGCCGGCGGCTGCCGTGCACCGAGGAGGCCACGGCGGCGGCGGACGCGGGCACGGGCGAGGTCACGGAATGGCCGGCGCCGGTGTCCGTGGCCACCAGCGCGCGCGTGTTCCTGCCGGCGGGGGCGCGTCGGGTGCGCGTGCAGGCGTCGCGGCCCACCGCGGTGCACCTGTCCACCTTCCTGCCCGTGCAGGGCGGGCTGACGGGACTGGCGCCCTACCTCGAGGACGGGCTGCGGGGTGTGCGCTGGCGCAACGCGCCGCTGGACAAGCGCAACTGGCACCCCATGCGTCCGGCCAACGTGCTGGAGCTGACCCGGCGCGGGGCGCGGCTGGAGCTGCTGAGCCAGGTGCGACTGGAGCCGGAGGGACTGGAGACGGTGTCGTCGTCGCCGTCGGGCGAGACGGTGGTGCTCAAGCCGCTGGGCAGCCCGGACACGCAGGAGGTGCTGGAGACGGTGCAGGGTGTCACCGACGCGGCGCGCGCGCTGTCCACCCTGCTGACGCCGGGCCAGCCGGTGCGCGCGCAGTTCGACGCGCGCTCGCCGTCGCGGCCGGAGCTGCGCCTGTCGCTGGAGGGCGCGCAGGGGCTGGGCTCGGAGGTGGAGGTCGTCCTCGACGGCGAGCCCATCCACCGCTGGACGCTGCGCACCACCCGCGCCCGCGAGCTGCTGCCGCCGCTGCCGCCGGGTGAGCACGAGGTGCTGCTGCGCACCACCGCGGAGGGGCTCACAGCCACCCTCAACCGGCCTCCGGCAGCGGGCAGCGGGCTGCGCTCGCGCACCGTGTACCGGATGGACGACGAGGGGCTCACCGTTCCGGTGCGCAAGCCGGGCGACGGGGCCGTCACGGTCAACATCATCGTCTACACGCAGCAGCCGGAGAGCGGCGCGCAGCAGCGGCTGTCGGTGACGCTGGACAACGGGCAGCCCACGCGCCGCAGCGGCGTGCTGCTGCCTCGCGTCACCCGCGCCACGCGCGTGCTGCCGCTGCCGGCGTCCACGCGCGCGCCGGCCACTCCGGCGGGCCGTCCGCAGTCGAAGTGGTACGCGCGCACGGTGTCCGTGACGCTGGGGGATGACCTGGCGCCGGGCGTGCACCAGGTGCGCGTGGTGCCGCAGGGCATGGGGGACGGGCCGCTGTGGGCACGCTTCTTCATGTTCGGCCACGACACCAGCGCCACGCCCACGCAGGAGTGGAACCGCGCGGGCTGGGAGCTGGAGGACTCACTGTGAGCCGGTGCCTGCTGCGCGGCGCCGCCCCGTGGCTGGCCGCGGGCGTGCTGGTCGCGCCCGGACTGTCCGGCATGGCGCTGGCGTCCGGGCAGGCCACGGAGGCCGAGCGGACCGTGGATGCTCCGGCGCCTCGCGCCGACCCGCCCGCGTCTCGCGCGACGCCCGGGCGGCAGGCGACCGCACGGCCCACGTGGGAAGAGACTGGCGCATCTCGCGACGCGTCCGCCCGGCCTCCCGCCACTCGCACGGCGGCCGGAGGGCAGACCCCCGCACGGCCGACGCAGGAAGGAAGCGACGCGTCCGCCCAGCCTCCCGCCACTCGCACCACGTCGGGGGGACCCGGCTCGCGCGAGGTGCCGGAAGGACGCGAGACGCGCACCCGCCGCGAGGAGCCCGCGCGCGGCACCGCGGAGCAGGACGAGGAGGCGGCGCACCAGGACCCGGAGGAGGACACGCCGTCGCCGCGTCCCTGGCGTCCCATGAAGGGCTGCGCCCCGGACGCGCGCTTCGCCGGCCTGTGGCCCGCGGTGAAGGACGTGAAGTTCCACCCCACCACGCTGGAGGAGCGCGCCGCCTTCGCGAAGCTGCTCCCCGCGCTGCTGAAGGCCGCGCAGGAGGGCAGGACGCTCCCCGCGGGCCTGGAGAAGCTCGCGGCCTCGGTGGGCTTCCGCCTGGAGGTCTGGGACGGCAAGCAGGACACGTTCTGGGTGCTGCGCGAGCCGCCCGGGAAGCTCCGGGGCGCGGGCGCCTACGTCGTCCGCACCGGCCCGGCCACGGACGACATCATCCAGGTGCCGCATCCCTGGTTCGACCGGGGCACCGAGGACATCGGCGTGGGGCTCTTCACCTGCGCTCCGGAGGGCCAGCGGCCCCGGCTCTTCATGACGGCCACCGCGCACCGCTACCACGGCAACCCGGGCGAGACGCCCGAGGACCCGGAGCACCCGGCGGACGTGGCGCACAACCCGGACCACCTCTTCCAGGAGGTGACGAACCAGGTGGCCCGCACGCTGGCCGCGCCGCGCGTGGTGCAGCTGCACGGCTTCGGCACCGCGAAGGCGGAGGCCGGGTTGAGGGACAAGTCGTTGGTCGCGGTGGTCAGCTCCGGCACCCGCCAGCCCACGCCGTGGGCGCGGCAGGTGTCGAAGCGGCTGGCGAAGGTGTTGGGTGAGGGAGTGCGCCTGTACCCCGAAGGGGCGCAGGTGCTGGGCGGGACGCAGAACGCCCAGGGACGCCTGCTGCAGTCGTACGAATGCGCGCGCTTCCTCCATCTCGAGTTGTCGGCACGGGCGCGCAAGTCCCTCTCCTCCGGGGAGCGGCTGGCGCGCGTGGGCCGCGTGCTGTTCGCACCCTTGGAGGATTGAGCGCCGATGTTTCCCCTTCGACGCCACACACGAAACGTCTCGCTGGCAGGCCTGCTCGTCATGTTGCCGGTGGCAGTGCTCGCGGCCTCACCGACGGAGACGCTCCGCTCGGTGGAGGGCCTGAGCTGGGAGGTGCGCCCCGTGCGCGCGCCAGTCCCCCCGGCGGACGTGCGCGCCGCCGCGCCGTACGTACCGGACGGAGTGCCGCAGGTGACGGGCGCCGTGGAGGTGGGGCCCGACAAGGGCGCCGCCCTCTGGCTGGGGCCCCTGGACGTGGCCCGCGTCACCGGCGCTCCCGGCACGCTGCGCTTCGTGCGCGTGCCCACGGCGGACGCGCCGGGTCCGCACCTGCGCCTGGAAGAAGACGGCGTGCCGGAGAAGCCCGGCCGCTGGTACCTCGCCGAGCCCATGGGCCCCGGCAGCGTCTGGGTGGTGACGGCCACGAAGCCCGGCCGCATCTGGGTGGAGCGTCCCCACGGCCACGAGACGGCGCACACCGACGAGGCCATGCGCGAGGCGCTGCTGCGCTGGGTGGACGGCGAGGGCCCACGCCCGCCGCTGCCCTTCCACGCCTCGCTGCGCACGCGGCTGGAGCTGGACGCGGAGCTGGAGTCGCTGCTCGCGGAAGGTGAGCCGGAGGGCTCGCCCCTGCGCGGCGCCCTGCGCGAGTGGCGCAAGGCCGCGGCCCTGCGCGAGTGGGCCCAGGTGTCGCCGCTGCGCGGCTCGAGCCTGCGTGTCTCTCGCCCCGACGTCCCCGGCCAGGAGGTGAAGCTGGAGGGCATGGACGCCGCGTGGGCGCGGCCGGAGGAGACCACCGGGAGCCAGGCGATGGAGCTGGAGGGCCCCGGCGTGCTGTCGCTGGAGGTGCGCCCGCTGCTGAGCGGCCCGGACATGCAGCCCATCGCGGTGGAGGTGCGCAGCGCGGGCCAGACGGTGTCCCGCGTCGACGTGGCTCCGGAGCCCGCGTGGGTGGATGGCGCGACGGACGTGGCCCTGCCCACGGAGCGCCGCGCGCGCGTGCTGCCCTCGGGCGAGCGCGTGGGCATGGAGGAGGAGCTCCGCGTCGCGCTGCGTCCGGGCAAGCACGCCTACCGGGTGCACTGGGAGGGTGGCGCGGTGCTGCTGCGCGCCCGCGTGGCGTCGCGCCGGCCGAAGCTGGGCGAGGCCCTGGCCGGTGAAGCCAGCTGGCACGGCCACGCGAAGAAGGCCTGGGACGCGGTGAAGGCGGACGCTTCGCCCCGCGCCGCGCTGCTGCGCCGGCAGCTCGCCACGCTCACGCCCGAGCGGGCTTCCGAGGACGCCTCGCTCACCTCCGTCACGGACGTGAAGGGCCTGTCTCCCCTCCTCCGCGCGCTGGTGGCGCTGGATGACGTGAGCGGCGCCCGGGCGCCCGAGGCGGTGGAGGCACTCCGCTCGCTTCAGGGTGACGCGGGGAGCACGCCGCTGGCCTGGCACCTGCGCCTGCGCGCGGCCCGGCTGCTGCTGGACTCGAAGCAGACGGACGCCGCGCACGCCCTGCTGGGCACGGCGCCCTCCTTCCCCGAGGCGGGCTGGCTCGCCGCCGAGGCCGCCGCGCTGGTGGCGCGCCTGCCGCTGGGAGACCCGCTGCGCAGCCGCGAGCTGGCCGCGCTGGAGCTGGCGTGGCGCGCCGAGCCGCTCTCCGCCGAGGTCCGCCGCCGCTACCGCTCCGCGTGGTGGCGCGCGAGCCGCTGGACGCGCGTGGTGCCCGCGCCGGAGGACGACGCCACCGTCCTCGTGCCCTCGCGCTGGCTGGACGTGCAGCGCCAGGACGACGAGGAGGGCACGCCTTCGAGCGGCGCCCTCTACCCGCTGACCGCCGGCGCCTCCACCCGCGTGCGCGCCACCGGCCCCGCCGAGGCGCCGACGCTGCTGCGTGCCTACGTGCTCGCGCCGTCCCGCTCCGGCGCGCCGCTGGCCCTGCGCGTGGGTGAGAAGTCCTTCCCGCTGCTGCCGCTGTCCGCGGTGGAGCCAGTGGAGATTGCCCTGCCCCCCGGCGAGCACACCGTGCGCCTGGAGGGTGGCACGGACGCCCGGGCCTTCCTGTCGCTGCCGCCGGCCGAGACGCCGGGCGCGGTGAAGGAGGTGGGCTACATCCGCACGCAGTGGCCGGTGCGCCTGGACAAGAAGGCGCTGCGCTTCCGCGTGCCGGACGCGAAGCTGCCCACGCCCGTGCGCGTGCAGTTCCGATTCATGGGAGACCTCTCCAAGCCCCTGGCGCTGCGCATGCACACCGACGTGGGCCGTCCGCAGCGGCTGGTGCTGATGCCGGGCCAGGCGGACTCGCGGCACCTCGCGCTGGAGGGCGCGGAGGGCACGTCGGCCGCGCCGGTGTCCGCCGTGGTGGTGCTGCCGCCGCTCGCCCGCGAGGTGTGGTTCGAGCCCGAGGAGAAGAACACGCCGCTGATGGCCGCGCTGTCCGTGCGCCGCGGGGCCAGCGTCTTCATGGACGGCTCCACGCCCGCGGTGGCCGAGGCCGGCGCGTCCGCGACGGAGACGCTGCTGTCCCTGTCGCGGCGGCTGCGTGAGGCCCCGGAGGACCCGGAGGCCCGGCTCGCCCGCGCGGAGCTGCTGCTTGCGCTCCAGGAGGACGCCTTCGCCCGCGCGGACCTCGTGCCGCTCCTGAGGGACCAGCAGAAGCTGTCGCCGGAGCAGTCGCGCCGCGTGCTCGCGCTCATGGGCCACCTGCAAGACGGCGCGCGGGACTCGCTGCGCTTCCAGCAGGCCATCACCGCGCCCACGCTGCTGGCGCCGGCCTTCTCGGTGCTCCCAGGCGCGGAGGCGGAGGACCTGACGGCGCGGGTGACGAAGGCCCGCGAGGTGGGCGCGAAGCGCGCGCTGGAGACGCTGGCCGCCGAGGGCCAGGACACCGTGGCGCGGCGCTACCTGAAGGCTCGCTGGCTCGCCGCCGCCGGCCAGCATGAAGAAGCGGCGCTCGCGCTGGTGGCGCTGTACCGCGAGACGGGCCTGCCGCAGGTGGGCCTGGAGGCCCTGGCCCGGCTGGAGAGCCTGGAGTCGTCGCCGCGTGCGTGGCGCGAGGGCGGGGCTCCGCTGAGCGCCGCGCTGGCCGCGCAGCTCGAGTCCTGGGCGGACCACCCGCGCGTGCGCCACATGCGCGCGGTGGCCAGCCGCTGGACGCGCTGGGAGCGGCTGCGCGACGCGGAGCAGACAGCCGGCCTGCTGGACGCGCTGGCGGAAGGCGACCCGGAGGAGGCGGACCCGGACGTGGTGCGCAAGGCGCTGCTGGCCCCGCCGTGGCCGCTGGAGCAGGGCCGTCTCCTCTCCTCGGGTCGCTCGCGCGTGCTGAGCCTGGAGGTGCGTGAGCCGCGTCCGGTGGGCGCCCAGGTGCTGTGCGGCTCCACCCCGCGCGTGGGCGCGGAGGGCCCGAGGCCCCCGTGCACCTTCGCGCTGCGCGTGGACGGCCGCACCGTGGCCGAAGAGCAGGTGGAGGACGGCCGCACCGCGGTGCTGACCACCGTGCTGAACGGGCGCGGGCGGCACCAGGTGGAGGTGCTGCACGCGAAGCGCGACACGCCGTCGCTCGCGCTGGTGCGCTTCATCGACCCGTCCGTGGCGGGGACCGAGAAGACGCCCCTGTCCGCGCAGCAGCCGCTGACGCTGCTGCGCAGCAAGCCGGGCACGCCGGTGGTGATGACGGTGCTGGGGCCGGGCGCGCTGCGCATCCAGGCCCGTGCGCTGTCGCCCCAGGCTGGCCGGCACGTGCTGCTGTCATCGGTGGTGGTGCCCTCCGGCGAGGGCACGGGCGGCGCGGGCCCGCGCTCCGGAGGCTCCGGAGACGGCCAGCCGGTGCGCCTGGGCCTGCCCGAGGACGCGGACCCCATGGTGCGCAACGTCTCCGTCCCGGTGGGCCGCGCGGGTGAGACGTGGCTGCTGTTGCCGAACAAGGGCCCGCACCAGGTGCGCCTGGAGTCGCCCGAGGGCGAGGCGCTGGTGCGGGTGGAATTGGGCGTGGCCGAGCCGCCGGACTCCGCGCCGGGCCGCTGGTGGGAGCAGGGCTCCACGGGGCTGGAGCCGCTGCCCTGGCCCGCGCTGCCGCCGCGCCTGTCGCTGCTGCCCGAGGGCGTGCCGCCGTCGCGGGACCCGCGCGGCCTCGGGATGCTCTCCGCGGAGCTGTCCTTCCGCCGCGAGGACATCGACGAGGGCGAGCTGGTGGAGCGCCCGCTGCGCTCGGGCATGGAGGTGCGCCTGGGCCTGCGCCGCGAGCTGGTGAAGGAGCGCGCGTGGCTGCGCTTCCAGCCGGAGGCGCGCTACCCGATGAATCAGCCCACGGTGTTCGGCGCCACCACGGGCCTGTACGTCCGCGAGCTGCCCCTGGACCTGCGGCTGAACGTGCAGGGCGCCTTCTTCACGCAGTCGGTGGAGGAGACGCTGCGCTGGAGCGCGCGCGGCCGGCTCTCCGTGGACCGGTGGGTGGGGCTGAGCCCGGACCTGGGGCTCGTGCCCGGCCTGGGGCTGGCGCTGGAGACGAACCAGGGTGGCTCGGTGGTGGACCTGTCCCGGTATGACCAGTCCGTGTACTGGCGGTACGGCAAGGACCACCCGCGCCGCCTGACGCCGAGGCTGGCGCTGCGCTGGCAGCCCTTCCAGGACCACGTGGGGACGTTCGGCACGTACGCCACCACGAACGCGGACCTGGGCTCGCTGGACCAGGCGGGCGGCCAGGCGCGGTGGGAGGCACTGCTGGGGGGGCCGCTGCGCGGCACGCGGGCGGAGCTGGGCTACGAGCTGTCCTATCGCTTCCAGGACGAGCACCGCTCGGAGGCGTATCTGCGGCACCGATTGGCGGGACGGATGGATTGGAACGTGTGGGTGGGGTCCGGGAGCCGGCTGATGCTCTTCGCCGAGGACCGGGTGCTGCTGTCGGACCCCTTCGGGTTGCAGAACGTGTTCTCCCTGGGCGCGCGGTGGGACTGGATGGGCGGCCGTGGCCTGCGGGACATCACTCCTCCGGAAGAGGAGTTCGAGGAGCTGCTCGATGCAGGACGTTCCCTCGACTGAAGTGTCCGACTCACGACGCGGTACGGGGGCCCGGCGGCAGCCCTCCGGGGCAATGCATAGCTCTGCCCGCGACATGCGACCGTCGGCTGATCCGCTGGAAGACCTGCTCCTGGAGGCCCTCCCACCCCTCTACAGGCGCGTACGCCATGCCGTCGTGACGAGACTGGCGAGCCGGCTGCGGGAGTCCTGCCCCCGCCCGCACGGCGGGGGTGACGGACACGCGCTCTGGCTGCGCGAGGCCCTGCAGGCCCTGGCGGCGGAGGTGGGCGTGGTGGAGTCGGACGCCGCCACCCTCACCCGCCGCTACAACGAGGCGACGGACGAGGCGGCCCGCCGCGAGGTGCTGGTGGAGCACCTCACCGAGACGGTGAAGGACCGCAAGGAGCGCCGCGAGGACATCCGCGCGCTGGACCGCTGGATGGGGCTGGATGCCCTGCGCGAGCGGCTGGAGCGCAAGCGCCACCAGCTCCTCCTGGAGGAGGAGACGGCGCTGCGCTGCCTCACCGGCGCGCTGAAGCGCCTGGACGACGAGACGCGCGCCACGTACGCGGCGGACCTCGCGTCGCTCGCGGGCGAGCTGCTGGAACGGGCCGTGGACGCGCCGCGCGCGCAGAACCGGCTGGCGGCGCTGGAGGGCTTCCACGAGCTGGTGCGCCACGCGCCCGAGTCCGCGTCGCGCCTCATGGAGGCCGGCCCGGTGCTGTCGGGCCTCGTGGGCCAGGAGGACGCGAGCCCCTTCTTCCAGGCCGAGGCACTGCGGGCGCTGCTGGTGACGGACCCGCTCGCGGGCCTCGCGCTGCTGCGCCAGCGGATGCGCGGCCCCTACCCTTCCGCGAAGGACTTCCTCTTCCGCAGGCAGGCGCTGGAGCTGGTCACGCCGCTGCTCCCCGCCGAGCACCTGCTGCCGCTGCTGACCGAGGTGGCCTCGCACGACCCGAGCGAGTTCGTCCGCATGGGCCTGTGCGGCCTGCTGGCGACCCGGCTGGACGGCCAGTCCCTGCTGCGTCAGCTCGCGGGCCTGGATGGCGCCACGCAGACGCAGCGCGTGCGCGCCGCCGCGGTGATTGCCGCCGTGGAGGCCGCGCGCCTGGAGTCCTCGGTGCGTGACTCGGTGGTGGCCCTGCTGGTGGACGTGCTGCGGGAGGACACGCACTCGCTGGTGCTGCGCGTGGCCTGCGAGCAGGCGGCGGCCCTGGCGGAGGCGCTCGGCGGCGCGGGCCTGGGTGAGGCCCACACGCTGCTGACGGACGCCGTGGCCGCCGTGCGCACGCGTCCCGAGGTGGACGGCCCGGTGCTGGAGACGGCGGCCAACGCCGAGCAGGTGCTGCGCCGCACCGCCGACCCCGCGCGGCTCGCGTGGACGCGGCACCTCGCGCAGCGCGTGGAGAAGCTGCGTCCCGGCGGCCGGACGAAGGTGACGCTGGCGCCGCTGCCGGACGGCCTGCCGCCCATGCCCGAGGAGCCGGCCTGGCTGGGCGCCATCCTCGCGGACCTGTCGCGCGACGGGTACGGCCTGTACGCGGAGCGCACCGAGCGCACGCTGACGCTGTGGCAGGGCGACCGGAAGAAGCGCCGGGTGTGGCGCGTGCTCCACGAGCTGCGCACGCCCGCGCCGAACAAGCGTCAGGGCTTCCAGCACACCACGGGCCGGGTGATGCCGGGCACGCTGCGCGCGCACCCGGGGCACCTGGATGAAATCACCGAGACGGTGGTGCCGGGCGAGCGCGTGCACGTGGCCAGCCAGGGTGGCTGGGGCCGGCACCTGCCCACCGTGGATGACCTGCTGGACCTGCCGCTGGGCAAGGACGGCAAGGTGCACCTGTTCAGCAGCCACGGCACCACGGTGCTGGTGCCTCCGCCCTCGCTGGCGCGGCGGCTGCGCAACCGGCTGAAGGTGACGCGCGAGTACCAGAAGCTGGCGGCACTGCGCCTCACCTCGCTGCAGGGCGAGGAGCCCCGCGAGCGCCGCCGCTTCGTGGAGCACGTGGAGAAGGACCTCGGCGTGCTGGTGCACTTCACGCCGTACGAGCCCCAGGCGCCGGTGCCGGACACGGTGTCCACCCTCTTCGGGGACCCGGAAGCGCGCCAGGGCCCGCGGCTGCACTCGTCCGCGCTGGTGGGCCTGGAGAGCGGCTTCCTCGCGGTGCTCACCGAGCGCATCATGGAGAGCGAGGGCTACTTCCTCGGCACCGGCGGCAACGGCGTCGCGGCGCTCGGCATCTTCACGGCGGCGCTCTTCACCGTCTTCCTCGGCGAGACGTACATGAAGCGGCAGCAGGTGCGGAAGGCGCGCGCCCAGGTGCCGCTGTGCATCGGCGGCTGGGGCACGCGCGGCAAGTCCGGCACCGAGCGCCTGAAGGCGGCGCTCTTCACCGGCATGGGCTTCGACGTCTTCGCGAAGACGACGGGCTCGGAGGCGATGTTCGTGCACTCCGCGCCGGGCGGCGTGCCGACGGAGTTCTTCATCTTCCGCCCCTACGACAAGGCCACCATCTGGGAGCAGAAGGACATGGTGGAGCTGGGCGCGCGCCTGGGCACGGAGGTCTTCCTCTGGGAGTGCATGGCGCTGCAGCCCAACTTCGTGGAGCTGCTCCAGAACGACTGGATGAAGGACGACTACGCCACGCTGACCAACGCGTACCCGGACCACGAGGACATCCAGGGTCCGGCCGGCATGGACGTGGCGTCCGTCATCACGAAGTTCATGCCGAAGGGCGGCAACGTGGTGACGACGGAGGACCACTTCCTGCCCTTGTTCCAGCGGGCCGCGAAGGACGGCGGCACGGCGCTGCACCACAGCGCATGGTGGGAGGCGGAGCTGATTCCGGAGGAGCTGCTCTCGCTGTTCCCCTACCGCGAGCACCCGCGCAACATGGCGCTGGTGGCCACGCTGGGTGAGCAGCTCGGCGTGCCGCGCGCGTACGCGCTGGCGCTGATGGCCGAGCACGTCCAGCCGGAGATTGGCGTGCTCAAGATCTTCCCCAGCGCGAAGGTGCGCGGGCGGAAGCTGACCTTCATCAACGGGCACTCGGCCAACGAGCGCACGGGCTTCCTGAACAACTGGCGCCGCACGGGGCTGGACACAGTGGAGCCGGAGACGCAGCCGGACCGCGCCGTCATCACCGTCATCAACAACCGGTGGGACCGCGTGTCGCGCTCGGAAGTGTTCGCGCGCATCATGGTGGAGGACGCGGCGGCGGACCGGCACGTCCTCATCGGCACCAACCTGGAGGGCCTCCAGAAGTACGTGCGCGACGCGCTGGACCGCTCCCTCCAGCGCACGGTGGTTGTGGCCGCGGAGGACCTCGTCGCCGGGGCGGACGCGAGCAAGCCGGAAGCGCGCCTGACGCGCGAGCTGGCGCGGCTGAAGATTCCGCGTCCCACGCCCGAGGCCTTCCTGGAGCGGCTGGAGCTGTACGCGCGCGGCGCGGGCGTCACCGCGGCGCGCACGCCGGAGCTGCTCGCCGCGGTGGAGTCGGCGCTCGGCGCGGCGGATGACGAGCTGCACGTGGCGAAGGTCCGCAAGTCACTGGAGCGCGAGGTGGGCCCGCTGATTGAAGCGGCGCTGCGCGAGGGGCCGGTGCGCGGGGACTGGGTCCGCGTGGGACTGGACCGGGAGCTGGGCCCGGTGCGGCGCGAGGACACGGTCCTTCCTGGGGTCCTGGAGCACAAGCCAGGCGCGGCGCCAGGCGGGGACACGGTCCACTCGGCGCTGACGCGTGAGCTGGGCCCGGCGCTGCGCGATGCGCCGGCGCGTGAGGTGAACCCGGCCCTGGGCGATGCGCCGGTGCGCGACGACGCGGCGATGCCGGAGGTGCTGGCGCCCGCGACGAGGGACGAGGTGCGCGAGCACGCGCTGTACGCGCTGGCGCGGATGGTGGTGCACGCGCGGCTGAAGCGGGCGCTGCCGGCGACGGGCTCGGACGACGGCGAGATTGCGACGTTCCACCGCCGGTTCCGCGACGCGTACCGGGAGCTGTACATGGAGCAGCTCGTGCCGGTGAACGACGCCGGGGCCACGGGCGACCAGGTCATCGACGCGTGCGCGCGCGCCGTCCCGCCGGGGCTGAGCGTGAGCATCATGGGCGCGCAGAACATCAAGGGCACGGGCCTGGACTGGGTGTACCGGTGGCTGGCGCTGGACCGGGTGGGCTCGGCGCTGGAGGCGCTCCAGAAGGGCTCCGCCGAGTCGCGGCGGCGTGCCCTGGAGTCGCTGGAGACGTTCGCGGACTCTGGACTGGTGGACTCGGGGTTGGCGCGGGTGGTGCTCCCCAAGCTGGCGATGAGTGCCCACTCTCCGGAGGAGGCCGAGCGGATGCGCCGCCTGGCCGAGAAGGCGCGGGCGACGCACGAGGCGAAGCTCGCGGCGCTGCGGCACACGGGGACGGCGACGCTCATGCAGTCCGCCACACGCAAGGTGGAGAAGGTGTTCGACTACCTGGACAGCGTGCAGCGGCGGCGGCTGAGCGAGCTGCTGCTGGAGGACCTCGTGAGTGGCCGCGTGTCGCACGCGCGGGCGGCGCTGGAGACGCGCAAGCTGTACGAGCGTCAGAAGGGCGGCTGGCTCTTCGCGGGCTTCGGCAAGCGCAAGCCGGAGGAGCCGGTGGTGCCGGTGGAGACGCAGCCCGTGGCTCAGGAGCCGGTGGCGCCGCCACCGCTGCGGGAGGTGTTCGAGGAGGCCTTGGAGGCGAAGCGCGACGATGTGGCGGTGCCGGTGCCCCGGCCCGTCCCCGGCGTGCCGAACCCGGTGGTGGGGGCACCGCGGACGTCCCTGGATGGGACTCACGCGAAGTCCAGGGAGGAGCGCGAGCCGGCGGCGAAGGACGCCCCGGTGGCTCGGGCCCCGGTGGACGACGCGGGGGACCCGGCGAGCTGAGTGAGGCGAGCCCAGGGCGGACACGCGGCAACCCGAGGAGGGGATTTTCATGGAGGAGCTTTCCATCCCGGGGACACCCGGCATCGGCAACGTGCCCAGGAGCACGCGCGCCGAGGTCGGAGCCCCGGGAAAGAACAAGGTCTCACTCGCGGCCCGGCGGCGGGCGCTGTACTACGCGCGCCAGGGCTCCATCCGCGTGACGGAGGTGAAAGACCTCGCGGGCTTCGCCGCGCTGGAGCGCGAGTGGAACGACCTGGTGGCACGCACGGATGACCAGGTCTTCTACCGGCACGAGTTCGTGGCCTGCTGGCTGCGGCACTTCGCGCCGGAGTCGCGGCTGCGCATCCTGACGGGGCGGGACCTGGAGGGCCGGCTGGTGGCGGTGCTGCCCCTGCGGGCGACGTGGGGGCGGCAGTACGGGCTGCCGGCGCGGCAGCTGCTGTCGCTGACGAACAAGCACTCGTGCAGGTTCGACTTGCTGGCGGAGGACCCGAAGCGGGCGGGCAAGGCGTTCCTGCTGCACCTGCTGAAGGACACGAGCTGGGACATGCTCCGGCTGGCGGACGTGCCCGAGGGCGGCGCGGCCTTCGCGATGATGGGAGCGGCGAGCAAGGCGGGCCTGCCCTGCGGCACGTGGGAGAGCGCGCGCTCGCCGTACCTGATGCTGCCGGGGACGGTGGACGCGTGGCAGCGCGAGCGGGGGCGGAACGCGAAGCCGCTGCGGCGGCGGAGGCGCCGGCTGGAGGAGCGCGGCCGGGTGACGCTGGAGCGCGTGACGGGCGGAGAGCGACTGACGGACCGGCTGGAGGAAGGCTTCGCGCTGGAGCGCAGCGGCTGGAAGGCGCAGCGCGGGACGGCGATTGCGCAGAGCGAGAAGCGGCTGGCTTTCTACACGGACCTGGCGCGGACGGCGTCGAAGGCCGGGTGGCTGGGGCTGTACTCGCTGCGGTTGGAGAAGCGAGCCATCGCGTTCCAATACGGGCTGGAGTACGGCGGCCGGTATCTCGCGATGAAGCCCGGCTACGACGAGTCGCTCTCGGAGGTGAGCCCGGGGCAATTGCTGACGGAGGGGCTCATCCAGGACTGCATCGGCCGCGGGCTGACGGAGCTGGACCTGTTGGGAGACGAGGCGCCCTTCAAGCGCGAATGGACGGAGACGGTGCGTCCGCACCACTGGTTGTTCATCTATCGGGCGACGCTGAGGGGCCGAGCGCTGTACCAGGCGAAGTTCCGCTGGGTTCCGGTAGCCAAGCGAATGGTGGGCAAATGGGTCCGACGGCGCTGACGTTTTATTGGGCCGCGAAGCGGCTGAAGCGGCTGGGTGTGCCCGTGCTGCCGAACGTGGTGGCGGCGGTTGGCACGCGGATGCACCAGTGTCACGTGGACCTGGATGCGCGGCTGCACTCGAGCGTGGAGCTGGGCTACGGCGGCATGGGCGTGGTGGTGGCGCCTGGGGTGGAGATTGGAGAGGGCAGCTTCCTCTCGCAGAACGTCAGCGTGGAGCCGAATCCCGGCGTGCCCGGAGTGCCACGGATTGGCCGCAAGGTGTTCGTCGGCGTGGGCGCGCAAATCATGGGCCCCGTCACGGTGGGTGACGGGGCGGTGATTGGAGCGAACGCGGTGGTGACGGCGGACGTGGCGCCTGGAGCGGTGGTGGCAGGGATTCCCGGACGGGAGCTGAAGCGCAAGTGACCTGACGCAAGGTTTCGAGCCCCTGGGCGACAAGATCCCCCGTCCCGGGATTTCTTGAAACACCTCTCTGTGTCCCCCTGACAAGAGAACTACGAATGCATCATCGGAAGTAGTCGGACCAATAGACAACCGCGCCGCTTCGCTCATCAACAAGCACGATATAGCCCCACTTGGCGGTCGCCATTCCGCCCAACGCCGGAGCAACCCGGAACACGGAGAAGCCCAGAGCCCGTAGCCGGGCACACGTCACTCTTCCCTCCTTGAGCGGAAATTCTTCAATTATGTCTATCGGAAGCGAAAGCACGCATTCACCTTGAATGGGCTCAAGCGCGTCTACAAGTGAGGGCACATCCTTGGAGGGGACAATAAAGACTCCGTGAGCCACATCCCAATCCAGATCGTGTCGCTGCACAATGTCCATCGCATTGGCCGGCACAAAGGAAGGGAGCCACTTACCGGAGCCCTTCCCTTCGGCATGTGCCTGGTGCCCATGGGAGTAGCGTCAATCGATTCTCTTCGCCTGCGCGATGAACATCGAAAGCGCGACGACACCCGCCACAACGAGAACTGCAACTGCCACCGCCATGGCGAGCAGACGAAATCTACGGCGAGTCGCCCCCATTTCTAATGCCTCTGCACCGGGCTAGGGCGTGGCAACCCTTTGTGGTTCCTGCATCGTTCCACACACGAGTCGCCACGAAACCACGTCGATTTCCGCATGGTGAGCCCGCCGCGGCCGAGCTCAATAACGCCTCAAGCCCGACAGCTCCAATCGCTTCTTGCAGCCTGTATAACAGTTGTCGATCTTGCCACAGGCAGCGTCGACGGGGTGCTTCCAGATCTCCCTGGCGACCTCCTCGCCAATCTCATTCGCGGCGAAATCCTCTTCGTCGTACGTGCTCCCCCGTCCGTACCTGTCCATCAACTCCTTGTAGAAACCCGCGGCATTGCCAGTCCCGGGGCCGCAGCTCAGAGTGATCTGACATGCCATCTGGCAGTGGAGCATTTTGTCGTCCTGATTCGGGTTCGTGAACGCGAAATCAGCGGCGACTTCCGCCAGACACAGGGGTGTGTACGGGAACTCCCCGTCTGGGTCCGTATACGTCACTGGGTTGTTGAGCGCGTAGGCGTATGTCGGAAGCGTCGGGCCTTGCCGAGCGAGTCCCTCGAGCTTCAGAGGCCGCTGCAACATGGGTTCAGGTTGTAGATATCGCCCATGGGAGGAGTCATAGTACCGGTTCCAGTTCTCGAACAGGTCCGTCTCCGCATCGTGGTACTGCCCCGGGAAGCGCAGCGGCGTCCACAGAGGCTGCACGTTCGGCTGGTAGCGCTGGTACTCGTAGGCCGCCACGGAAACGCCGGTGTACGGATGGTTGGGGTATGCGCTGCACTCCGTGCCACAGTTCAACCCACCCTGCCCATCCGGGCAGCAATTGGACGCATTGGAGCTGAAATCGACCTTCACATGGCCCGCCGACGGGTGGACCCAGGACGTCCACGTCGGCCCGGCGAGGTGTCCCCCCATCGGGCCCCCCAGCGTTGCGCCAGTCGAGCCATCCTTCAGGGTCACGAAATCGAGAAGCGTCGCGCCATTCGACTCCGTGTCCACGGCGCCCAGGAGCACGCGCATCCGCACGACTGTATTGGGATTGGCCGCCCCCGCCACCGGCTGCGTGAAGTCCGCCAGCGTCGCGTTCAGTCCATGGGCATAGGGATTCGCCGTCCCCCCTGAGAGCACCACGCGATTCACGTGACCAAACGGGTCGTAGTCCGCAGCTCCCGCCACTTTGTAGGTGCCATTGAGCATCAGCACCGGCTTCATGAGGTGGTCCGACACGGGGAAGTAGAGCCCGCAGTCCGCGGGCTCTCCATTGCGTCCACAGGCAGGGGAGAAGGTGGTGGTGGTCGAGAACTCGGACTGCCGCACCCATCCCGCGTCGAACCGGCCACGCACCATGACGACGGGCCGTCCATCCAACCAGACATAGTCATCCTCGACGTAACCACTCCCCACGTCGAGCGACGCATTCCCCCGGTCGCTGAGCAACTGGTTGGAGACATCGTGGAAGTACTCGTCGGAGACGCCGGTGGGGTACACCTTCAGGCGACGCCGGTTGAACGCGTCGAAGAAGTAGTTGTACGCAACCCCGTTCACCATTGCCGCCTTGAAGACCGTGTCCGATGCACTCGACTGCACGCCCCCGGCCGTCCCAGAGCTGGCCCCGTAGCTGAAGTCCAGCGCCCTGCCGCCCTGCCGCCCTCCGGACTCCGCCACCTGGACCACGCGCCCATCCGCATCGAACGCGTAGGCCGTTTCGCTGGCGGTGTCACAGCTCGAAGCCACGGAGACGAGCTGGTCCACCCCCGGTGTCGTCCCGTACTGAAGGTCCATCACCTGGGCGCTTCCGTCCTGGCAGGTACCATTCGTCAGGCCGGTGCGATTGCCACGGCCGTCGTACTGGTAGCTCTGGGCGCTGAACGCCCCGCCGGCAGCCGCCACGTTCCCGGCGGGCCGGGAGGCCGACGTCAGCCGCAGCATCCCGTCATAGGCATACGTCTCCGTGCGCGGCACCGTGGCCCCCAGCAGACACGTATCAATCCGCGCCACCTGGTCCGCCGCCCACGTGTACGTCCGCTTGTAGAGGTCCTGGGTGGTGCCGTAGGGCACGCTGATGAGCTTCGTCACCCAGAGGCTCCGCAGGCGCCCGGTCGAATCCCCCGGCGCAACGGGGCGCGTCGCCGAACATTCGCTTCCGGCCGCGGGCGGGACGGTTGCATCCCCGCCCAGCAGAGCCTCCACCCGAACCCTGTCATTGCTCACGGGGGATTTGATGACGTAGCTGCGCAGCCCTCCGAACGGCTCCCAGTAGATGTCCTCGATGACTCGGTTCACCGAGGTGTTGGTCTGCCAGGCACCATTGTAGAGCGGAATCTCGATGCTCTGGACCCGGTCGGCGGTGGCGCTGTAGCCGTAGACGTATTTCACCGTGCGCCCATGCGGGTACTTGATGGAAGTCACCCTTCCATTGCGCGTGTACGCGTACTCGGTGATGGGGTTGGCATCACTGCTCGTGCTCGCGGTGCACGTCGTATTGCCCGTCCTCAGGCGGATCTCCTTGGAGACCCAGCCCTCCTGCGTGTAGGCGTACCAGGTCTTCCCGAAGGAATCCTCCCGCCAGAGCAGACGTCCCTGGGTGAGCGCCGGCTGCGGGCACGACGCATCCAGGGTTCCATCCGAATCATAGCCCATGCGGTACAACAGCTCGCTCCCGCTCGTGGAAGCAGCCACCGCCTCCTTCACCCGCCCGAGCGAGTCGTAGGTGTACGCAAGCCAGGACGCGCTCGCGAGCTGCTGCGGAGTCTGCTTGAAGAGGACCTGGCCATTCGCCCCGTACGCCATCCGCGTCGGCCCCTGCGCCGTGGGCAGCGACACCGCCACGAGGTTGCCGAAGTCGTCATGCCTGTACGTCGCCGCCGGCTGCGTGCACGCGCTGCAATCCCCAGGCGTGGCATTGGCAGGGCAGCCCATGCGCACCTCCGAGACATTGCCGTGCGCATCGTGCGCGATGCAGGTCCGGCTCGGAGCACTTCCCGCGGAGACATAGGCATCGACGCCTGTCAGCCGGTCCGCCCTGTCATAGTACAAGCTGTTGCACAGCGAAGAGAGCGGCAGCCCGAGCGCGCTCGCCCCTCCACACCAGGCCGGAGGACCATTGTAGGCGTTGCCCACGCCGACCAGGTTGTCCGCACCATCGTAGAGGCGCGTCCGGGTGAAGGCCCCGGGGCCGGTACCCGTCCGCTCCAGGGTGGGCCGCCGGTGGGCGTCCGCCGCGTACTCCCGGACCTTGCGCACCTCACCGGGTGAAGCCGCATTGCAAGCGGAGCCCGGGGGACACCCCAGGTAGGTCTCGCTCTTCAGGGTGCCATCGGGCCAGTAGGCATAGACAATCTTTTCGCTCCAGCCACTCCCGATGGAATCACCCGAGGTGGCGCGCCACTGGAGCTTGTCCGAGAGAACGCCCCCGGAGCACCCGCTGGTGCCAGTCCCCGTACGGTAACAATAGACATCGTAGTTCCCGGCTGGGTTCTCGGCCGCTTGCAGCTTGTTGGCATGATACGAGAAGCTCACCTGGGACGAGCTGCCCACCTTGCGCATCCGCATCTGGGTTCCCAGATACCAATAGGTGGTGACGATGCCGTTCGCGTCGGTGACCTGCCTCGGCATGCCATTCTGCGTGTAATCATCGAAGGTCGTCACCAGACCGGTGCGTCCCGGAAGCCCGCACCCCGTCGTGCCTCCCGACGTGTACTGCGTCGTCTTCCACAGCTGGTTGCGGCGGTCCCCCGACTCGTTGCTCCCCCAGTAGTGGTATTGCGTGACGGGAACGTCCACCCCCGCGGGGCAGTCCGTGGCGTTCTCGCCATCCACCCAGCAGGGACCATGCACTTCCACGACCCGGTCCAGCGGGTCCGCCTGGGTCTCTCCCGAGCACGTCCGGGTGGTCAGGTAGAAGGTCCCCAGGAAGCGCTGCTGCTCGCTCCAGGTCCCCGTCCCCGGGTCATACGTCTGCGTCCAGCCCGAGCGAATCCGCGCGCTCACCCGCTGGGTTCCCGGCGCGTAGACCCAGCGCGTCCGGGCCATCCCCGCGCCATCCATCGCCGACGGCCGCTCCTCGGTCTCCACGCGCTGCTCGGCACCCGGGCCATAGCTGTAGGAGTAGAACGTCTCCTCGAGCGCCCCCGCGCCCGTGCTGTCCAGCGCGCCTTTCTTCACCGCGGTGCGCTCGAGCAACTGGGACGACACTCCGGCGGGAGGCGCTTGATGCACATAGACCTCCCAGAAGTCCCGCTTGTTCTTGCGCGCGAACTCGTGGGCGGGCAGCCCGCCAGGAACCGGGCACGTCCACTCCGAGCGCGTGGAGCCCTCGGAGCAGAACGGAGCGCCGCCACAGCTGTCCGTCTTGCGATAGACGCGAGGCGCCAGCGTGGTGCCATGGGCCTCGATGAGGTCGAACCGCGTGGACAGGAAGGAAGAGCCCGCGCTGCCATCGCCCTTGCCCGAGTTGGAATCGAGGATGACCTGGCTGCGCAGGGGCCCCACGCAACACGTGGAGGACGGGTCGCAGGCGCTCGTGCCATTCCACGTCAACGACAGGTTCTCGCTCAACGCCTGGGACGTGGCGACGCGCCCGTTGGAATCATACGTATGCCGCATCACCACCGTTCCCCCGCGGCTGCGGCTGAACTCGTTGGCGGAGTACGCGTACGTGTCGATGATATGCGTCTCGGAATTGCTGCTCGACCCCCAGCGCCCGGCCACAATCGTCGTGGCGGTGGCCAACCGTCCCGGCCGCTCGGTGGTGCCGTCGAGCGTGTAGGCATACTCGGCGGTCTTTATCTGCCACTCGGACGTCCCGCTCTGGCTCAGCTGGCTCACATACCAGAGCACGCACTGCGACTGGCCGGTGGCCGTGGACAGGGCCTTGTATTGGAAGCTCACCCCGCCGCCCGAGCGGGTCCTGACGTGGGTGAGATAGGGATTGCCCACCATGTCGGGGGGAATGGTGCCGGAGCAGCCTCCCGCTCCGGCGCCGGTGCGGGAGTACTGCAAGGTCGCGACGGACTTCCCCCGGTACCGGACCTCCGTGAGGAAATAGTGGGAGGGCTTTCCCGCGAAGCGGGCAATGGGGTTCGCGAAGACGAGCTCCCTACCGGACGACTCCTTCAAGACGAAGCCAGAAGCGTTGCGGGTCAGGACGTGCCGGATGGAGGGGTTCGCCGAATGGGGTGACGCGGTGCACGTCGAGCCCGCGCAGGGCGCGAAGCGAATGGCACCGCCCTCCAGGTCGCGGACGGTCCAGACGTTCGCCGAGAGGCTGATGAAGCTGTAGTAGGTGTGCCACCAGAGCAGCGAGTCCGGATTGGCTGGACTGGGGCCGAAGGGCTTCACCATGCCCTTCGCGGAGAAGTCATGAAACCAGGCCCGCTCGTCGGAGTTGAACATCCGGTAGAGGCTCAGGTCCAGCTCCGGGTCGGGCAGGTTGACGTCGACGAGCCTCAGGTAGCTATTCCCCCCGCCGATATCGAACGGGTCTCCCTGCTCGGTCTCGGGACGGCACGTCTCGTCCTCGTCGCCAGGCGTGGGCCCATCCCCGATGGGTCCCATGGGAGCCGGAGGACCGGGAGGCGCCGGAGGCGGATTGGACTCCGGCGCGGGAGGGTTGGTTCCTCCATCGTTCGGAGGCGTGGGAATGCCATCATCCGGCGAGCCACTGCAGTCGTTGTCCACGCCGTCGTAGACCTCTGGCTCCTGCCCGGGCCGGAGACCTCCCTCGCATTCGGAGCGCAGGTTCCGCAGCCGCCCCGACTGCTGGTCGTAGCCGTCGTGTTTCACCACGCACGTGCCCGTGTTGTAGCAACTCCCCGGCCCTGGCGAGCAGGACTTCCCATCCTCGCAGGGCCACTGCGGACCGCCATCCGGCTGCGTGCCTCCATCCGGCGGGACGCCCCCGTCCACGTAACAGGACGCGGCTCCACCCACCTTGCCGACGTTCTCCTTGGGGCAGGGGTAGTCTGTCTGGCAGCAGGTCTTGCCGCAGACGTTGGGCGACCCATCACAGCTGCAACTCATCACGTAGTATGCGCCCTCACCTACCTGCGCGCAGACACGGATGTCCGCGCTCGCGGCACCGGACGCCAGGAACACCGCCAGCGCGACATGGGCAAAATAGCCGCCCCACGAGGAGATCCCGCGCTCGCGTGCATCATTGAATAAGGACATGTTTTTTTACGCAGTCAGATAGGAATGGAAGGGTGCCGGCCCGAAGCCGACGGCGGCACACCGCGTCTCGGCTCGCGAACGACTCAGCTCGCCGGAGGCACGCACATCTGGTTGTTGGGGCCCGGGTAGATCTGCGAGCAGCGCCACTGCGGGGGGCACTCGGCGGACGACACGCACCGCTGGCTACAGACGTAGCCCGACTCCCGCTGGGGCCGGACGTGCAGACACACCCCGGACGTGCACTCGGAGGCGCCCGCCTGGGTGCAGTCCTCACCCACGCTCTTGGTGGCCGCCAGGGCCTGCGAGGGTCGGTGCTCCGTCAATACCGGCGCAACCGCGGGGCTCGTCTCGGGAACGCGCACGTCCCCGCATCCGACGGCCATCCACGACAACACCACTGCCACTCCAGCACGTCGGAACACGCACCCCTCCGGGCGGATTGCCAATCACCCCAATGTTGACAATCCATCAGTCGGAGTCCCATTTGCCGCCGGAGAAGTCAAGGCACCAGGCGAGACATCATGGAAACAGCCACACATGTCCGGCGAATGCTTACAGCAGTCTTGTTCAGCCGCCAGCCCCGGGGGATGGAGCGCGGCCCCACCGCCGGTCATCCATTATCCTTGCCGCCGGACGCGGATGGCCTGCATTCAGGATAAACGCCAACACCAGACAGGCCCGGCTATCATGTCATTCGAGAGGCCACTGGCACGCACCTTTTCGAACTCAAGTGCCTTCCAACGCGACTTCGGATTTTGGTAGCCGAACTGCCTGGCAAGACGGATGAGCGCAGCCGCCTCCAGCTCGCGCCCACTCGACAGCCACCCCTCCGCGATTGCCGCAGGCTGACGGAGCTGACCTTCTACTGGGCCGCGAAGCGGCCGAAGCGGCTGGGTGTGCCCGTGCTGCCGAACGTGGTGGCGGCGGTGGGCACGCGGATGCGCCAGTGTCACGTGGACCTGGACGCGCGGCTGCACTCGAGCGTGGAGCCGGGCTACGGCGGCATGGGCGTGGTGGTGGCGCCCGGGGCGGTGGTGGCTGGGATTCCCGGACGAGAGCTGAAGCGCAAGTGAATTGATTTGGATCAACTGCCTCGCTCGGGCCGCCGGAAGCTGACCCGCCTGGTCCAACTGGAGAAGCCTCCGACCGTGCTCGCGTCTGAGGCCTGCACGAGTTCAATGCTCAGTCCCCTGTCCATCCATCGATAGGTCATCGTCTCTGTCCCAGTCTCGATGTCCGGCTCACCATATTCCGACATGAACTGGCTGAGTAGATTGGCAGGCACCAGAAACTCGATATCCAGGGTAACGAGTCGCTCTCGGTCAAAGGACACACACATGCGCTGCTTTTCGCTCTCGCCGCACCATTTCCCGTCGGACTCGAGCTTGAGTCCCGGAAATTGCTTCAGCACGGCTGCCTTTGGCTTCTTCCAGACCCCCGAAAGAAACCCAGAGTCGGAGTTGGCCTCTGGTGGGGCCCGATGCGTGCAACTCAACTGAGCAATTGCAACCACCACAATCGCGGCTTTCATCGGCTCCCCCCTCGACATGCGAGATCAGGCCGGCAAACTCCTCCATTGCAAGTCTTGAGACACTCCTTCTCCCAGGAGTCGCATATGAACCGACTTCTCCGCTCGATTTTCAATCTGCAGTTGGTCGCCTTCTCCCTGCAGTCTGCGCGGCAGTGTTCGCAACTATCCCTATATTCGCCATCAGGGCAAACCAGCTTCCCCTCTACACCATCGAAATAGCATCCACCGTTGCCAGGGGATCTTCCTTGGAGACCATCCGGGTCGACAAAGAACAACGGATTGCTATTCGCATACGCGTACGCGTGTGGGCTGGTGCCCGCCTTCGCCTGCTTCACGCTCCACTCCGGATCCTCCAGCATCGGCTCCGGCTGTAGGTACCGCCCGCTGCTCGGGTCGTAGTACCGGTTCCAGTTCTCGAACAGGTCCGTCTCCGCGTCGTGGTACTGCCCCGGGAACCGCAGCGGCGTCCAGAACGGCTGAGCCCCCGTCTGGAAGCGCCGGTACTCGTACCCCACCATTGCCACGCCCCCGTACGGGTAGCTCGGGTACTGGGCACAGGTGGCGGTGCTGCACGCAAGGCCGCCCTCGGGAGTCGGGCAGCAGTTGCTATTGTTTGCCGTGAACTCGAGCTTCGCCTTCCCCGTCGACGGCTGCACCCACGGCGTCCAGGTCGGCCCAGGCTGCCGCCCACCGATGGGCGCGGACAGCACCGTCCCCGTCGAACTGTCCTTCAACGACGCGTGGTCCACCGGCGTCCCGCCACTCGACTCGGTGTCCACGACGCTGAGCAGCGCCCGCAGCTTCACGCTGGTGGAAGGATTCGCGGTGCCCCCCACCGGCTGCCCGAAATCAGCGAGCGTCGTACTGGAATTGCTGTAGGGCATGGCGGTCGCCTTGCGCAGCGTGACGCGGTTGACGTGACCGAACGGCTCATACTCGCCCACGCCAGCCACCCGCCCTTCCCCATCCAGCATCAAAGCGGGCTTGCCCAAGGGGTCCGTCACAGGGAAGTAGACACCGCAACGGGCAGCCTCCCCATTGCGAGCGCACTCCAGGCTGCTGTCCGAGGCCCGCGTCCACCCGGTGCTGAAGCGACCGCGAACCATCGCGACAACGCGCCCATCCAGCCAGACGTAGTCATCCTCGACGTAGTACCCGGACGGAGGCAGCGTGCTGTCCACTCCCTGGTCCGACAGCAACTGCTTCGCGGCATCGTAGAAGTACTCGTCACGCACGCCACTGGGATACACCTTGAGGCGCCGCCGGCCTTCCGCGTCGTAGAAGTAGTTGTAGCTCAGGCCATTCACGGAGACAGACTTGAAGACCGTGTCCGTGGCGACATTCGCCCCCGTGCCGTACTCGAAGGTCAGCCAGGGCCGAATCGTCCCCGAGGCACCGACCCGGCCCATGAGCTTCCCGGAGACACGGCCGTCCACCTCGTAGGTGTATTCCACATCATGGATGGCACTGATGTCGCTGCGCCACCGGAGCACCTGGTTGCTCCGGGGGGCCGGCGCATACGTGGGCCGCACGTAACCATCATTGTCTTCCCAGACGAGGCTGCGGTTCCCGCGGAAGTCATACCAATAGCTCCGCCGGTCGAACGCCCCTCCCGTGCTGGTGAAGTTGCCCGAGGTCCGACCGCCACTCGCGAGCCGCACCGCGAGGTCGTAGGTGAAGAGCTCCGTCTTCGCGGTGGTCGCCTGAAGCAGGCAACTGTCCGTCCGGACCACCTGATCCGCCTTCCAGGTGAAGGTGCGCTGGAAGATGTCCCCCGCGCCAGCGCCCGAAATGAATGCTCCAGAGGAGACGCGCAGCGCTCGCACCCGGCCACTCAGGTCCGACGTTGCCATGGACGGCGGCATCACCGAACAGCCCGCCGGAGCCACCGTGGCATTGTCACCCAACGAAAACTCGACGCCCGAAGCACCTCCGCCCTGGGTGTGATTCAGCTGGTAGCCACGAACCCCGCCAAACGGCTCCCAGACCACATTGCTGAGCAGCCGGGTCGTCGTCCATCCACTGCCGTCATGCAGAGAGACATCCACCGCGTTCACCCGGTCAGCCGCGGCGCCCGTCCCATGGACATACGTGACGGTGCGCCCGTGCGGGTACGTCACAGAGGCGAGATTCCCATTGGGAGTATAGGAATAGAAGGTGTGTGGGTTGTCGTGCAGGCTCCCAGTACAGGCAGTAGTCCCCGCGCGCACGCGAATCTCACCCGTGAGTCGCCCCAGGGCATCGTACTGGTACCAGGTGGTACCGAACGAGTCCGTGCGATACCGCAACCGCCCGTGGGTGTTCATCGGCTGCGGGCAGCTGGCGTCCGGGGCGCCTTCCTGGTCATACCCCTGCTGATAGAGCAGCACGCTTCCGCCAGAGGGCTGGGTGGACACATTCCGCGCGGAAACCAGGCGCCCCAGCCCATCATGGCTGAAGGAAAGGTATTCGCCCGCGCGGCGCATGGCCTCCGTCTCACGAATGACGATGGCGCCCGTGACGTCGGTCTGGAAACGGACGGGGCCCTCGGAATCCGGCAGGCTCACCTCCACCAACTGGCCGAAGTCGTCCGATGTGTAGAACGTGGCGGGCTCGGTACAGCCGCTGCACGCCGTGGTGGTGGGGCACATCCTGACAGAGGTGACGTTCCCCTGGACGTCATGGGCGAAGCAGGCGCGCCCTCCTGCTGCGGAACTGGAGTTCGACTGCTCGTCGGCTTGAATCAAGCGGTTGGCGCGGTCATAACGCAGCGTCGCACATGCGGAAGCGCTGGGCACCCCCTCGGAGGACACCGTGCTTCCACACCAGGCACTGGGCGCGTTGTAGGGGATGCCGACGCCCACCAGGTTGTCTGCGCCGTCATACCTCTTCACCGAGTTGAAGGCGCCAGCCCCTTCGCCCCACTGCTCCCAGGTGGGCCGGCGGTGCGCGTCGGCTGCGTACTTCACGACCCGGCGCGTCTCCGCCGCGGAACCAGTCCAGGTCAGGAAGCGCTCTGCCTTCCGGGTGCCATCCGGCCAGTACTCGTACTTCACCTTCTCCGTCCAGGAGGCACCGACTGCATCCGCGGCTTTCGCCGTCCACTGGATGGCCTCCGTCAGCACGCCTCCCGAGCAGGCCTCGGTGGGCGTGTCGCGGCGGTAGCAGTTGACGGTGTAGTTGCCCTCGGGGTGATTCACCCACGTCCGGCGGCCCTGGTCGTATCCGTACTGGGTCGGCATCTGCGTCCCCACCGAGGAGCTCACGAGCCGGTCCTCTTCGAAGACACTGTGGGTCACCACGCCATCCGCGGCGATGACTTCCGTCGCGTTGCCCCAGGCATCGTAGTTCGCGTACGTGGTGACGCTCGGAGTAGACGCCAGCGACGCGGACACCGACATCGTATGCATCCGGTTGCGCTTGCCGCCGGGAGCGGTATCGGGCCAGTACGTGTAGCGCGTCAGGCGGTAGTCCGCGGACGCGCAGCCCGTCGCGGCCTCTCCCGACACGAGGCAGGGGCCGTGGACCTCGCGCGTGCGGCCCAAGGGGTCCGGCGTCAAATCTCCCTGGGAGACGTAGGCGGTGTGGAAGAAGGTCCCAACGAAGCGCTGCACGGTGGCCCAGGTGCCGTCGGGCTGCCGCTCCCGGGTCCATCCGGATTCGATGGTCGCCTGAAGTCGGTTGCTGCCAGGCGCATACACGCGGGTGGTCCGCGCCCGTGCGCCGGGGCCGCCCAGCACACTGGCCTCCTCTTCCGTCTTCAGCAACGGCGTCCCGTCGGTGCCCTGCTCGTACGTGAAGAACTCTTCCTCCAGCGCGCCGGTGCCATTCATGTCCGAGGCCCCGCGCTTCACGGAGGTTCGCTGCGGGGGAAGTCCCGGGACGCCTCCGTCCAGCGACGCGTAGGCGTACACCTCCCAGCTGCCCCGCTTGTCCTTGCGCGCCTTCTCGTAACCGGGCTGCGTCGGCGTGGAGCAGGTCCACTCGGACTGGGTCGAGCCCGGAGAGCAAGCTCCGGCCACGTTGCAGCTCTCCGTCAGCCGATAGAGGCGCGGCTCGAGGGACTGCCCAAGGTTGGACAGCGTTTCATACGTTTGCGTCAGTCCGCTGCCACCATCCAGCCCGTCACCCCGGCCGGCGCTCAGGTCGATGACCGCCCGGGCGCGAGGAGCCGCGCCACAGCAGTTCGAGCCCGGCTGACAGCCCACCGCCTGGGACGTTGTCGAGACCTGGAGCACCTGCCCGGGAGCGTCCGACTGCGACACGACCCCGTTGGTGTACTGGTGGACCACCCGGGTGCCATCACTGGCGGTCTGAACGAAGCCCGCGCTCGTGTACTCGTAGGATTCATGCCGGCCCGCCCATGCCGCGGCCGCGATGTGGCCCGGACGTTCCGCCGTCCCATCCGAGGCATAGGTGTACGCCACCACCGGGGTGAGCGATGTGCCGCCGTCGGTCTCGCTCCCCTGAAGGGAGACATCTCCAATCACGCATTCCACCCCGCCGTCCGCGCGTTGGAGGGGCCGGTACGTCAGCACCAGGTGCGACACCGGAGAACGGATCTCCGCGAGATAGGGAACGCCCGGAGCCGTCCCCGTCGCGCCCGTGGGACACGACGCATACGGTGGCTGGCGATACGTCAACTGTGCCAGCGTGCTCCCCGACGATGAGCTGATCTTCGTCAAGAAATAGCGTGTCACCGAGCCTGTCGGAGCCACGTAGGGCGCCTCGAAGACCAGGCGCTCACCCTCGTCGGAGTGCAGGATGAAGCCGGTGGACACCCGCTGGAGGCGGTGGCGGACGCTGGCGTTGTTGGACGCGAGAGACGCCCAGCAGGGCACGCCCGTGCAGGGACGGTATTGATACAGCTGACCGCCCCGGTCCCGCACACTCCAGTTCCCGGCCTCCTCGGTGACGAGACTCAGGTAGTTGTGCCACCAGAGAACGGAATCCGAGGCGGAGGGGCTGGCACCGAAAGGCTTGGGGACGCCCGCCAGGGGAGTCCCATCCATCCAGGCGTCCGTCCGCGAACTGAACGTCCTGGAGAAGCCAAGGCCACGCTCCTGCCCGGGAGGCTCGACGTCCACGACGTGAGCGAAGCTCGTTCCCGAGTTGGCATCGACAGGGTCACCGAAGAGCGTCGGACTGCACTCGCATTTCGGGCCCTCGCACGGAGGAGGCGGAGGAACTGGCACGAAGCACTGCTGGGTTTCCGGATTGCACTCCAGCCCCGGCGCGCAGCAATAGTCGCCGCAGGCGCTCTGCCCCGCGGGGCATCCCAGGACGCACCCCTGACGACGGTCATCACACTTGTAGTTGGACGGGCAGCAGGTCGGCGCCGCCCCGCTATGGCAACCAATGGGAGCCTGGGGGGAGCAACACACACCATCGGAGCAAAACTCTCCCTGGCTTGGCCGGCAACATTGCGTCTTGCAACATTCGGTCGCCTCACCATATCCAGGCTTGGAACACCAGAAATTCATCTGGGTGTCCGGACTGGTGTAGCAGAGCTGGTACATGTCCTCCCAGCCCTGGGCCAAGGCGCTACAGGGCAGCACGCCCACAATCACAACCAGGAGCCAACGACAAAGCTCGCGCATCATGGTGAAGTTCCGGAGAGTGGCCGCGGCCCTCCAGGAATGGAGGCGTGAGCCGCGGCAATCAGTGATTGAACTGGAACCGGCTCGACTCGCGAGAACGAGGGAGTCGAACGAGGCCGGGCGAATGCCTCACCGCACGTTCGCGGGAGGAATGCAGACCTTCGAGGTGGGATCCGCGGGATGCATCTGTCCGCACTGCCACCCCGCCGGGCACTGGCCGGGCGACTCGCAGCGCTTCGAACAGACGTATCCAGAGTCATGACGGGCGCCGACATGGAGACACAGGCCCGACACACACTCGCTTGCGCCCCCCGTGCCGCAGTCCTCCCCCTCGCGTTTGCCCGCTGCGGCCTTCTGCGGCTGGAAGCGGTGTTCGCTCAGGACGGGCACCGATGCCGGCGCATCCGCTCTTGGGGCAGCAGGAGTGGACTCCGTGCATCCCGGGGCCATCATGGCCCCCCAGGCAACCAGGGCCGTCAAACAGCACGCTCTCGCGATTCGCGAGGCGGCAGTCCCGCGCCTGCCGGCGTCCTGCCCTCCCATGGGCATTTCGCCGGTCTCTACACCCATCCGGCCGACGGCCCTCCACGCCGGCACCACTGCCATTCCCGCACGTCGGAACACGACCCCTCCAGGAGGGATTGCCAACCGCCCCAGTGTTGACAATCCATCAATCGGAAGTCCCATTTGCCGCCGACGAAGTCAAGGTACCTGTCGAAACACAATGGCAACAGCCACCCATGCGCGGCAAATGTTTACAGCGTCATTGTCCACTCTTGAGTCCCGGAGGGATGCAGTGCGAACCGCCGCCAGTCATCCATCACAGGAGCTGAAGCACAGAGCGCTGTGAATTCCTGAGCAGCACGGATGACCTGTATTCAGTAGATGCCGCAGCGCCCGATTGGCTCGGTCATCAGGTCATTGAGAAGACCGCTGGCACGCACCCTCTCGAACTCAGGTTCCTTCCGGAGCCACCTCGGATTCTGATAGCCGAGCGCCCAGGCAAGACGGATGAGCGCTGCCGCCTCCGTCAGCTGTCCTTCGCGACTGGCCATGGGCATTCGTCGCGAGCAGCGCGAAGAAGAGCACGAACTTCGAGACGCTCGCTCGTGGCGGTTCCGCGAGCACCCCAAGGTACACGGCACCACTTGCGAACGCGGACCAGGCGGTCAGGGAGTCCGTCCCCTCGAATGGAATCGATGCGACCGGCAGGGCCAGAACAAAGGCTGCCATTGGCATCAACAGCAGGCCGGCAGATGTCGCAACCCGCCCCGGCTTACGGTGTTCAGCCAAACGAACTTGCGCGGAGGGTAGGATTTGAGCCGGCATGGAGCGCTTCGGGTTGTTTGTTCATCCTCCTCGCGCCCATGAAATGCATCACCCCTCCCCCACCTTGCGCAGGGACATCGCCGCCTCGTCCCGGACCTGCGCCTCGCGATCCTTCTCCAGCTCGCGGAGCTTGCCCATGGCCCGCTGCTTCAGCGCGGCGTCCTCCGTGCTCCTCACCAGGTATTCGAACCCATGGGGCACCAGCGCCCGCGCCGGCCCTTCACGAACTCCCAGGCCCCCGCATGGGCGCGGAACGCCACGTCTCCCAGCAAGGCCACCAGCCGCTCGAAGGCGTCCGCCGGGAAGCGACTGCCCCCGCAGAGCGAGAGCGTCAGCTCGAGCGCGAGCCCCGAGACAGCCGCCCCGGACCCGACGGCCGCTCGCACCTCCTCCAGCACCACCCCAGGCTCACGAATCCCGTCCAGCATTCCATCCTCCCCGACCCCGTCCGGCGGACCCTGCCACCCGCCTCGGGCACACTGTCGGCCCTCAAACCACCGTCACCGTCCCGGAGCCAACACCGCCCGCCCGGGCAGCATCCAGCCGTCCCGGCCCGACACCGACCCCTCCCCCGTCAGGTCGCCCGACGAGTCAGCCCCCAGGAGCGTGGGCCGTCCTCCTACCCATGAACCCTCCAAGAACTCCTGCGCCGCGCCCGGTTGTGGCATATACCCACACCATGCCTTCCGCCCTCACCGCCTCCCAGATTCGCGAGGCGTTCCTCAAGTTCTTCGAGGAGCGTGGTCACCGCCGCGTTGCCTCGTCCTCGCTGGTGCCCGCCAACGACCCCACCCTGCTCTTCACCAACGCGGGCATGGTGCAGTTCAAGGACGTCTTCACCGGCCGCGAGAAGCGCGACTACTCCCGCGCCACCACCTCGCAGAAGTGCGTGCGCGCCGGTGGCAAGCACAACGACCTCGACAACGTGGGCTACACCGCCCGGCATCACACGTTCTTCGAGATGCTCGGCAACTTCTCCTTCGGCGACTACTTCAAGGCCGACGCGATTGCCTACGGCTGGGAGTTCGTCACCAAGACGCTCGGCCTGGACAAGGAGCGGCTCGCCGTCACCGTGTTCAACGGCGAGGGCGGCGTCCCCTGGGACGAGGAGGCCTACGAGCTGTGGGCGAAGCAGGGCGTGCCGCGCGAGCGCGTCTACAAGCTCGGCATGAAGGACAACTTCTGGGCCATGGGCGACACCGGCCCGTGCGGCCCCTGCTCCGAAATCCACTACCACCAGGGCAACGACATCCCCTGTGTGGAGGAGGCCGCGGGCAAGCCGTGTCAGGGCGTCGCGTGTGACTGCGACCGCTGGCTCGAAATCTGGAACCTCGTGTTCATGCAGTTCGAGCGCAAGGAGAAGGACGCGCCGCTGATTCCGCTGCCCAAGCCGTCCATCGACACGGGCGCGGGCCTGGAGCGCATCGCCTCCGTCGTCCAGGGCAAGCGCTCCAACTACGAGACCGACCTCTTCCAGAACATCATCGCCACCGTCAGCCAGCTGTGCGGCAAGACCTACTCGCAGGAGGGCGGAGCCTCCATGCGCGTGGTGGCGGACCACAGCCGCGCGGCGGCCTTCCTCATCGCCGACGGCGTGCAGCCCTCCAACGAGGGCCGCGGCTACGTCCTGCGCCGCATCATGCGCCGGGCCATCCGCCACGGCACCCTGCTGGGCCTGGAGGACGTCTTCTTCTTCAAGGTCGTCGACCGCGTCATCGACCTGATGAGCGACGCCTACCCCGACCTGCGCCAGAACCGCACCTTCATCCTCGAGGTCTGCCGCCACGAGGAGGCGAGCTTCCGCGAGACGCTCAACCGCGGCCTGAAGCTCATCGACGAGGAAGTCTCCCGGATGAAGGGCTCCGGCGAGAAGGTCCTCCAGGGCGACAAGGTCTGGGACCTGCACAGCACCTACGGCTTCCCGTGGGACCTCACCGAAATCATCCTCCGCGAGCGCGGCTTCGGCGTGGACCTGGAAGGGTTCAACAAGAAGAAGCAGGAGGAGGCGGACAAGAACAAGTTCACCGGCTCCGGCGACAAGGGCGTGGGTGACGTCTACCTGAAGCTCGTGGAGAAGCTCGGGCCTTCCGAGTTCCTCGGCTACGAGGGCGAGGGCCACGAGGGCGAGGGCAGCCTGCGCGCCATCGTGAAGGACGGCGTCGAGGTCACCGAGGCCAACACGGGTGACAAGGTGGAGCTGGTCCTGGACCGCACGCCCTTCTACGGCGAGTCCGGCGGCCAGGTGGGCGACACCGGCCGCATCGTCGGCCACGGCGGCAAGTCGGTGGCGCAGGTGAAGGACGCGCAGCGCCCGGTGCCGGGCCTCGTGGTGCACTCGGTGGAAGTCACCGAGGGCACCTTCAAGGTCGGCGACATGGTGCAGGCGGGCGTGGACAACGAGCGGCGCAAGTCCATCCGCGCGAACCACTCGGCGACGCACCTGCTGCACAAGGCGCTCAAGCTGGTGCTGGGCGAGCACGTGAAGCAGGCGGGCTCCGTCGTGGCGCCGGACTACCTGCGCTTCGACTTCTCGAACTTCTCGCCGGCCACGCCCGAGCAGCTCGAGCAGGTCGAGGACCTGGTCAACGGCTGGATTCGCGACAACGCGGCGGCCGAGACGCGCATCATGAAGCTGGAGGACGCGAAGAAGTCCGGCGCCGTCGCCATGTTCGGCGAGAAGTACGGCGAGACGGTGCGCGTCGTCACCGTGCACCCGGAGTCCACCGAGCTGTGCGGCGGCACGCACGTGCGGCGCAGCGGTGACATCGGCCTGTTCAAGATCACCAGCGAGAGCGGCGTGGCGTCCGGCGTGCGCCGCATCGTGGCGCTCACCGGCATCGGCGCGTTCCAGTACCTGCGCGAGCAGGAGCACGAGCTGCGCCGCGCGGCCGCACTGCTGAAGACGAACCCGAAGGAGCTGTCCAAGCGCGTCGAGGCCACCCAGAAGCGCATCAAGGAGCTGGAGCACAAGGTGGAGGAGCTGGCGGTGAAGGGCTCGTCCGCCGGCAGCAAGGACCTGCTGGAGCAGGCGCGCGAGGTGAACGGCATGAAGGTGCTGGCCACGCGCGTGGAGGGCGCGGACGACAACATCCTGCGCGGCCTGGCGGACCAGCTGAGAGACCGCATCCGCTCGGGCGTGGTGGCCATCGGCGGCGAGAAGGACGGCCGGGCCATCATCCTCGTGGCGGCCACGAAGGACGTGGTGGCCAAGGGCATCAACGCGGGCGCGCTGGTGCGTGAGATGGCCAAGGAAGTGGGCGGCAAGGGCGGCGGCAAGGCGGACATGGCGCAGGCCGGCGGCCCTGACGCGGCGAAGCTGCCCGCGGCGCTCGACAAGCTGTACGAGCTGGTGAAGGGCGCGGGCGCGGCGTGAGTCCCCGGTCCTTCCCTTCCCGGGCGCCGGTGGCGCTCCTCTCGGCGGCGGCCCTCCTCCTGGGGGGCTGCACGAAGGAGGAGGCCACGCCCGGCGCCCTGGGAGCGGGGGATGACCGGACGCTCCAGAAGCTGCGCGCGGAGGTGGACCGGGTGAACCAGGGAGGCCGTCCCTCCCAGGGGCCCGAGGCCACGCGCGGCGACCCGAACGCGAATCTGGCGGGACTGGCCGCGGGGCTCGATGAGTCCGGCGAGCGGCAGCTGGAGCTGCCCGCGAGCAACGCGACGGTGCACGTGGACGCGTTGGCGGTGAAGCTCACCGGGCTGGACGCAGCGCACTCGGTGAAGGGCTCCGGCAAGGTGGGGCTGACGACGGAGGACCTGTTCCTCCGCGTGAGGCTCGTCACGCAGAACGTGGGCGCCGCGCCGCTGACGTTGGACCTGGACGGCGCGAAGGTGGTGGGCGCGGACGGACAGCAGTACACGCTGGCCCGGGACGCGCAGGTGGTGGCGGGCACCCGCCCTCTGCGGCGCACCTGGGCCCCGGAGGAGCGCACCGACGTGGTCCTCCTGTTCGAGCTCCCCCCGGCGGCCCTGCGGGATGACGGCCTGCACCTGGCCCTGCAGAGGTCCGGGGGAGACGTACGGATTCCCCTGCGATGAGCGGGCTCGCGTCCAAGCTGATTCCCCTGCGCATCCGGCTTCCGTACACGACGGAGGACGAGTTCATCGACAAGTACGGATCGAACGTGGCGCGCGGGGGCGTGTTCGTGGCCACGCGCGCGCTGAAGCCCGAGGGGACGGGGCTGGCGTTCGAGTTCGTGCTGGCGGATGGCTCCCGGCTGCTGCGCGGCGAGGGCGTGGTGGTGAAGGCGCAGGTGGACGCGGGTGGCGGGCGCTCCGGCATGACGGTGCGCTTCGTGAAGCTGGACGCCGCCAGCAAGGCGCTCATCGACCGCGTGGTGGCCCGGCGCGGTGGCGCGGAGGCGCAGACGCCGGCACCGCAGCCCGCGCCTCCGCCGGGGCTCACGCGCCGCGTGCCGAAGTCCCGGGCCCCGGAGTCCGGGACTCCGCAGCAGGTCCCGGCGCTGACGGAGGAACCCCGCACTCCAGCGACGACGGGGAGCACGGCGGCGCCCGCGAGCGGGGCGCGTGCTCCCGTCGAGGGAACCCGTGCGCCCACGCGCGAGACGCAGCCCCTCTTCGAGGAGCCCGTCACGCCAGGGACGTCCGAAGGCGCCGATGCGTTCGCGAGCGAGACGCAGCCCCTGTTCGAGGAGCCCGCCACTCCGGGGACGACGTCCGAAGGCGCCGAAGCGCGCGGGAGCGAGGCGCCCGAGTCCTCCAGCGAAGCGAGCCCGGCGGAGGCCTCGCGGAAGGCGTCCACGCGCGACGCCTCCGCGACGGAGGAAGACGGCTTCGACTTCGACATCACCGCGAGCCTCTCGGAGCCCGAACCGGACGAGACGCCCGCGCCGCGCGGCTTCGCGAGCGCCGACCGCGGCAGGACCGCCTCCACCTCCTTGAGCCCGGTGGAGTCCGCGTTCGAGGCGGCGCTGCCCATCGTCACGGGACTGCCCGACGACACCGAGGCCGTGAGCCCCGCCAGCACAGCGGCAACCACCGCCCGCCCTGGCACCGGGAGCCCCGCGTCACCCCCCGTCGCCGAGGCCGGGACTGTCTCCACGACGGTGACTCCCGCCACCCGCGCCGAGCCGGTCACCCCTCCTTCCACGGCTACGCCCACCGAGCCGGTCAGCCCTCCCGCCACGGCCACCGCTCGCGCGGACCACCTTCCCTCGACGGTCGCGCCCACCACCGCGGCGGAGAGCGCTTCCGCCACGGCCACTGCTCGCGCGGACAATCGTCCCTCGACTGTTACGCCAGCCGAGAGCGCTCCCGCCCCGGCCACTGGCCGCACGGAGCCTCCGCCTACCACCGACCGCGCGGAGCCCGACAGCGCCACGGCCGCCCCGCAGGACGCGGAGGCCCTGCGCAACCGTCGCCGGGCGCTGCTCGACGTGCCCGTCACCGCCGCGACGCCGGCTCCCGCGATTCCCGAGGTGGTGCTCGGCATCGACCTCGGCACCACGCACGCGCGCGTGGCCGTCTTCCACGAGGGCAACGCGAAGCTCGTCCCCATCCCCGGCACGGACAGCACGGAGCTGCCCGCCATCGTCGCCGTGGACAACAACGACGAGCTGCTCGTCGGCGCCGCCGCCCAGGTCGAGGCCAGCCGCGCTCCCCGCCGCGCCGCCTCCGGCCTCAAGCGCCTGCTCGGCCTGCGCGCCCGCTCACCGCTGCTGCGGGATTTGTCCTCGCAGCTCCCCTTCTCCGTGTCCCCGGACCCGCGCGGTGATGCCGGCGTGGAGATTGGCGAGCGGCTCATCGCTCCCACGCTCTTCACGGCCATGCTGCTGCGCGAGCTGAAGCACGCCGCCGCCACCTTCGTCGGCCGCAAGGCCAGCCGCGTCGTCATCAGCGCCCCCACGCACTTCACCGACCGCCAGCGCGCCGCCCTGCGCGAGGCCGCCACCCTCGCCGGACTCGACGCGCAGCGCATCCTCACCGCCCCGGCCGCCGCCGCGCTCGCGTACGGCCACGGGCGCGGGCTGGCCCGCAAGCGGGTGCTCGTCGTGGACCTGGGCGGCGGCGGGCTCGAGGTCTGCGTGGTGCAGGTGACGGGCGACGACCTGGAAATCGTCACCACCGGCGGCGACGCCACCGTGGGCGGCATGGACTTCGACGCGCGCATCGCCGAGGCCCTCGCCAGCGACCTCGCCGACCAGGGCGTGCCCCGGCCCCAGCACGTCATGGACTGGGGCCCGCTGCGCACCGCCGCCGAGTCCACCAAGGTGGCCCTCTCCGAGCAGGAGCAGGTGGACGTCCCACTCTCCTTCGGCACCGTGCCGCCCTTCACCCGCGAGCGCGTGGAGGCCCTCACCGCGGACCTCGCCCAGCGCGTGACGACCGTGGTGCGCGAGGTGCTGGAGTCCAACGCCCTCTCCCCGCAGGGGCTGGACGCGGTGCTGCTCGTGGGCGCGCAGAGCCGCTCGCCGCTCGTGCGCCGCCGGCTGGAGGAGAGCCTCGGTGTCCCCGTGCGCGACGACGTGGACCCGAGCGGCGCGGTGGCGCTGGGCACGGCGCTGCTCGGCCAGGCCCTGCTGTTGGCCGAGGCCGGCAAGCCCGCGGCCTCCGTCTCCGAGGTGCTCTCCTCCCCCATCGGCGTCGCCGAGCGGGGCGGCACGCTGCGCCGCGTGCTGGAGCGCAACACCCGCCTGCCCACCAGCAAGACGCTGGTGCTGCCCGTCGCCGCGCCCGGCCCGCTGGAGCTCGCCCTCTTCCAGGGCCCCTCGCCGCTCGCCTCGGAGAACGAGTACCTTGGCCGGCTCCACTTTCCCGTGGACCGTCCAGGCGAGGTGGAGCTGCACTTCGCCCTCTCCGTCGACGGCGTCCTGTCGCTGGAGGCCACCCTGCCCGGCGCGAAGCGCAAGCCCGTGTCCCTGGCCGCCGAGGACCTGGACGACGCCGAGCGCGACGCGCTCATCGCCCGCTCGCCCCTGGCCGGAGAGCCCGAGGCGCGTCCTGGCGGCCTGCTGTCGGGCCTGAAGAAGCTCTTCGGCCGCCGCTGAGCGCCCGCCCGGCCCGCCGCTCCCCGCCAGCCGCGTCCCTGCGTGCCTCCGTCCGTCCCGGTGGCCGCCCTCTGTGGCCGTGGCACCGGATGCCCACCTTTCCGCTGACCGCTATTTTCGGAGAGGTATGCGATGCGACATTCGATGGTGGGAGGAGTCGCCGCCGTGGCCATGAGCCTGGCGGCGCCTGTCTACGCAATCGAGGCCCAGGACGTGAGCCGGAAGCTGGACATCAACCCCAATCCCCCGGTGGGCTTGGACGTGAGCCTGGGCGTGGGCGGCTTCACGGGCGACCTGGCGGAGAACACCAACGTGGGCCCGCTGCTCGGCATCGACGCCACCGCGCAGCTGTGGCCGCTCATCGGCATCGAGGCCGGCTACGAGGGCCAGCGCCTGGCCATCGATGACGACCGCGTGGAGAGCGGCGAGGGCATCTGGCGCCACAACGTGGGCATGCTCGGCAAGGTGGGGCCGCTGCTCGACCAGAAGTGGCGGCCCTTCGTGGGCGCGGGCGCGGGCTTGAGCTACCTCAACCCCTCCAGCGACGCCGAGAGCGTCTACGACAACGACCTCCAGGTGGAGTTCCCGCTGGCGGCCGGCGTGGACTACCGCTTCGGCAACATCGTCGCCGGCGCACGCGCCACCTACAGCGTCCTGGGGAGCGAGGACCTCGTCCGCGACGTGGATGGCACCGAGGAGAAGGGCAGCCTCTTCAACGCCGGCATCACCGTCGGCGGGCGCTTCTAGCCGCCCGCCCTCTCACAGGGCGAAGCGAGCCAGCACCGACTCGGGGCGCGGGTCCTGCGCCCACGCCTCGAGCACCGCCCTCGCGGGTGAGCGGCCCGACGCCGCCACCTCCGCCAGCGGGTCCAGGAGCGGCGCGTCCAGCGCGTCCAGCCGCTCCAGGCCGCGCCGGGAGATGGCCACCATCTCCGCCGCCAGCCGGTGCAGCTCGCGGGAGCCCAGGCGCCCCTCCAGCCCCTCGCGGCGCGCGGTGTCGTGGAAGGCCAGGTGCTCGGCGTAGCTCAGCTTCGGCAGCAGGCGCTCGGCCTCGTCCAGCGCGGTGGCGTCATAGAGGATGCCGCGCCACAGCGCCGCCAGCGCGCCCGTCATCGCCGGATTCACGCAGTCCGCGCCGCGCACCTCCACCACCTTCTTCAGCCGCACCTCCGGGAAGAGCGTGGACAGGTGGTCCGTCCAGTCCGCCAGGTCCGGCGGCTGGCCCTCGAAGCCCTCCTTCAGGAGCTGCCGGAAGGTGAGCTTCGGGTGCAGGTACTGCCCGTTGCGGCGCAGGAAGAGCAGCGGCGCGTCCATCGCCCAGTCCACATAGGCGCGGTAGGAGAACGAGCCGTCGAAGAACGCCGGCAGGTAGCCACAGCGCGTGGGGTCCACCTCGTCCCAGACGCGGTTGCGAAAGGACAGGTAGCCGGACGGCTTGCCCTCCACCAGCGGGCTGTTGGCGTACAGCGCGTTCATCAGCGGCGCCAGCCGCGCCACCACCACCGTCTTGCGGACACAGTCCGCCTCGTCCGCCCAGTCGAGCGACACCTGCCCGGTGGCCGTCATCAGCATCATGTTCAGCGCCAGCCGGCCGCGCTCCGGCAGCGTGCGGCGCATCACCAGGTAGCGCGTCTTCGGCATCCACGGCATCTCCGCCGTCGTGGACGTGGGCCGGTAGCCCAGGAAGACGACGCTCAGCCCCAGCGAGCCCGCCGCCGCCTTCACCTCCTGCAGGTGCCCCAGGTTCTCCGCATGCGCCTCGCGCGCCGTGCGGAAGGGGCTGCCGGACAGCTCCAATTGCCCGCCCGGCTCCAGGGAGATGGTGGCCTCCCCGCGCTGCAGCGCGATGACGGGCGACTCGGGCGTCTCGCGGAAGGCTGTGTAGCCCCCGGGCGCCAGCCGTCCCAGCAGCGCGCCCACCCCCGACTCCCCCTCATAGGGCAGGGGTTTGGCGGACCCCACCGGGTAGAGGAACTTCTCATGCTCCAAGCCGAGCCGGTGCTCTCCCCGGGGCTTTTCTGCGGTCCGGAAACCGGCCACCAGCATGTCGACGGAGGTGATGGGCTCTGAGGCCGCGCGCTTGAGGTCGAGGGACATGGGCGCGCCCTATATAACGTGAGCCGCCGGACCTGCCCTGTTTTGCGCACGACCCCTTCATGAGCCCACATTCCGCCGTCCCCGTCATCGGCCCCCGGGCCCACCTGTCGGATTTCTTCCAAGGCATGGGTCTGCTCGGACGCGCCCTCTCCCTGGTGTTCCGCTCCAAGCGCCTGTTTGCCCTGTCCGCCCTGTGCGCCGTCATCACCGCCGTGGCCCTGGCGGGGCTCATCTGGCTCCTGTGGCGCCACGCCCCCGGCGTGCTCGAGTCCTTCTGGGCCCGCCCCGAGTCCTGGTACGGCCGCGCCGCCTGGACGACGGTGCTCGTCCTGTCCTCCCTCGTCGTCTGGGTGGTGGGCGCCAACGTGGTGCCCCCCCTGCTGCTCGCCCCCCTGCAGGACCCGCTGTCCGAGACGACGGAGGCCGTGGTCGGCGGCGACGACGGCCCGCCCTTCACCCTCGCGAGCTTCGTGCGCGGCATCGTCACCGGCGTGGCCCACACCCTGGCCCGCCTCTTCTTCCTCCTCGTGGGCCTGGCCGTCCTCCTGCCCCTCCACCTGATACCCGTGGTGGGCAGCGTGCTGTGGACGGTGCTCGGCAGCCTGTGGACCATGACGTGGATGGCGGGGGAGTTCCTGGCCGCCCCCATGACCCGCCACCTCTACCCCTTCGCCGAGGTGCGCCGGATGCTCCGCGAGCGGCGGGCCCTGTGCCTCGGGCTGGGCGCGGGCGTCTACGTCCTCCTCTGGGTTCCCATCCTCAACACCTTCTTCCTGCCCCTGGCCATCGTCGCCGGCACCCTCCTGTTCCGCGGCCTGCGGGACGCCGGGCTCCTGCCTCCCCCTCCGTCGGCGGGGCCGGGTGCCGTGAAATAAACGCCCGTCCCCGCTGTCCTCCCGGGGTGGCGGGAACGCAATGCCCGCCAGGGACGTTCTGCATCCTCAGCAGCAAGCCGATGCCTTGAAGCACCCGGCGGGCGTGATTAGGCTTGCCCGGCCGCTCCCAGCGCTCGTTTCTCGCGTCACAAAGGTACGGAATTTCAGGGCATTTCTCGCATCAACCGGGGCGCCCGACCAGTGCTCCAGCTTGGATGAATCACATGCCGCGTTTCTTCCGCCGCATCACCGCCGTTGCCGTGCTCCTCGGCGCCTGGGCCCTGGTGGGCAGTGACCGGGCTCCCATCCCGCTCACCCTGGGTGCAGCCGAGGCCGGGCAGGGCTCCTGGGACGGCAGCCTGCCCGCCGCCAACAAGGGTGAGAAGGCCCAGCACGACCTCAACAGCCTCCGTGTCCTGACGAAGGTCATCCTCTACGTGAAGGAGAACTACGTCGACCCCAAGCGCGTGAAGCCCAAGGAGATGATGATCTCCGCGCTGGAGTACGTGGAGAAGAGCGTCCCCGACGTCCTCGTCGACGGCAACGCCGAGACGGGCAAGCTCAACGTCAACGTCAACGGCAAGCAGCGCGAGTTCGACATCGGCCATGTCGACTCGCTGTGGAAGATGTCCTTCGCCCTGAAGGACGTCTTCGACTTCCTGTCGAAGAACATGCGTCCCATCGAGGACACGCGCGACATCGAGTACGCCGCGGTCAACGGCATGCTCTCCACCCTGGACCCGCACTCGGTGCTGCTGCGCCCGGAGCTGTACCGGGAGATGAAGCTGTCCACCAAGGGTGAGTTCGGCGGCCTCGGCTTCGTCATCCAGATGCGCGAGGGCAACCTCACCGTCGTCAAGGTGCTGCCCAAGACGCCCGCGCACCGCGCCGGCATCCAGAAGGACGACCGCATCAAGAAGATTGGCGAGGAGTCCACCGTCAACATGGACCTCAACGAGGCCGTGTCCAAGCTGCGTGGCGCGGTGGACAGCCGCATCACGATTACCGTGGAGCGCGACGGCTGGGACAAGGCCCGCAACATGACGCTGGCCCGCGCGATGATCTCCATCGAGAGCGTCCAGCACAAGATGCTCGCCGGCAACGTCGGCTACGTGCGCCTGAAGAACTTCCAGGGCAACACCACGCGCGACCTCGAGTCGGCGCTGTCCGACCTGCGCAAGCAGGCCGCGGCCAAGGGCGGCTTCAAGGGCCTGGTGCTGGACATGCGCGGCAACCCGGGCGGCCTGCTGGAGCAGGCCATCCAGGTGTCCGACACCTTCCTCTCCAGCGGCACCATCGTCGCGACGGTGGGCCTGTCCGACAAGCTGCGCGAGGAGAAGCGCGCGCGTCCCACGGACGGCGAGGACTCCTACCCCATCGCGGTGCTGGTCAACGCCGGCAGCGCCTCCGCGTCCGAAATCGTGGCCGGCGCGCTGAAGAACCTCGACCGCGCCGTCATCATCGGCCGCCAGACGTTCGGCAAGGGCAGCGTGCAGGTGCTGTACGACTTCCCGGACGACAGCGCGCTGAAGCTGACCATCGCCAAGTACCTCACGCCCGGTGACGTCTCCATCCAGGAGGTCGGCATCGTCCCGGACATCCAGCTGGTGCCCACCCGCGTCACCGACGAGCGCGTGGACGTGTTCGCTCCCCGCCGCTCCATGGGCGAGGCGGACCTGGACCAGCACTTCGGCAACCCGGACTCCTCCACCGTCGCCAAGAAGCGCGAGGACGTGCTGGACCGCGAGAAGCCGCTGGAGAGCCTCAAGTACCTGAAGGTCGACGAGAAGCAGGCCCAGGCCGCCGCCGCCAAGGAGGAGGACTCCAAGAAGACGGCCGCCGCGGAGAAGCCCTCGCAGGAGAAGAAGCCGCACGGCAAGAAGGACCCCATGCTGGACGTGGACGTGGCCGGCCAGGGCGAGGACCTGGACGACCAGCTCGACGCCGAGTCCCAGGACGAAATCAAGGAGGACTTCGAGGTCCAGTTCGCCCGTGACTACGTGCTGCGCGCGCCAGCCACCACCCGCAAGCAGCAGCTGCAGCAGGGCAAGGCCTTCGTGGACCAGAAGCGCCGCGAGGAGGAGGGCCGCATCAGCTCCGCCATCGCCGCGCTGGGTGTGGACTGGAGCGCCGGCCCCACCCCGAAGAACGTGCAGCTGGCCGCCACGCTGACGCCGTCCGCGGACGCGAAGATTGCCGCGGGCGAGGTGCTGGAGATGGTCGTCACCGCCGAGAACAAGGGCACCGAGCCCCTCAAGCGCGTGCGCGCCTGGACGGAGAGCGACAACGCCTTCCTGGACCGCCGCGAGTTCCTCTTCGGCGCGCTGAACCCGGGTGAGAAGAAGTCCTGGAAGGTGAAGGTGCGCCTGCCCAAGGACCTCACCAGCCGCCGCGACGACGTGACGGTGCGCTTCTTCGACGACCAGGGCGCGCTGCCCGAGACGCGCGTGGCCGAGCTGAACTTCGTGGAGCTGCCGCGTCCGGCCTTCGCCTTCAACTGGCAGGTCATCGACGACTGCACCACCTGCAACGGCGACGGTGTCGTGCAGCGCGGCGAGGCCGTCTCCGTCCTGCTGGACGTGACGAACGCGGGCACGGGCCCGGCGCTCGACTCCTTCACGCAGATCAAGAATGGCGGGGACGCCAACATCTTCATCGAGAAGGGCCGCTTCAAGCTGGGCGAGCTGAAGCCCGGCGAGACGAAGACGGCGCGCTTCCAGCTGGAGGTGAAGAAGGGCTTCAAGGGCGAGACCTTCCCGCTGAAGCTGGCCATCATCGACGAGCCCCTGGAGGAGTTCGTCATGGAGAAGCTGGAGCTGCCGGTGCGTGACGCCGCGGCCGCCGCGGTGGAGCCGAAGAAGGGCTTCGTCCGGGTGAACGACAAGGCGGAGCTGTTCGGCGCCCCGCTGGCGGACGCCCGTCCGGTGGCGAAGCTCGGCGCGGCCGCGGTGCTGCCCATGGAGGCGGTGACCAAGGGCTACTACCGCGTGGAGCTGGAGAAGGACCGCTTCGCCTTCGTGCGCACCCAGGACGCCCGCGAGCAGAAGACGGGCGGCCGTGCCGCGCAGCCCAAGGTGGCGTGGACCACGCAGCACCGTCCGCCCGACATCCGCCTGGATGTGGACCCGGCCGCCGGCGGCCTCGTGGCCAACGGGGAGAAGTTCACCCTGTCCGGCGTCGTCAACGACCCCAACGGCCTGCTGGACGTCTACGTGCTGGTGAACGACCAGAAGGTCTACTTCAAGGGCGTGGACCCCAAGAGCGGTGAGCCCAACACGCTGAAGTTCTCCACCGAGTTCACGCTCAAGGAGGGCAACAACAACGTGCTGGTGGTGGCCCGCGAGGACACCGACTTCGCCAGCCGCCGCACCCTGGTCATCCGCCGCCGCCCGGCGGAGGTGGCCCAGAAGGTCGCCGCGCCCGGCGCCACCGCCACGCCGGTGAAGCCGCAGCAGCACTAAGGCCCTCGCGCCAACCTGGCGCCGCCTCCGGGCGGCCTTTCCAGCGGACCTTCCTGATGGAGACCGCCGGAGGGGCCGCCCGTTTTGTTGACGCTCCTCGCACCCAGGCGTTAGCGTCCGACGCGTTGGGCGCCCCCCGGCCGGTCGTGTGTGCGCCCCCGGAGGCGGTGACTCGAATGCGGACGTTCAGTCGGTGGCTGGCCCTCGCGGCATGGGCGACAGGAGCGGCCGCGTACGCGGACAACAACGACCTGCAGATCTGGCGGATCGGCCACCCGGTCGACCCGAGCGAATCGCGGAACGTCGCCGGCAACGAGGACTTCCAGGCCTTCGCCCGCGTCATGGGCGCGGCCATCACCTCGGTGAACCTGATGCCGCCGGAGACGACGGGCCACTCGGCCTGGGCCGTCAACGCGGAGCTGTCGGTCGTCTCGCTGCCGGACAGCGTGTTCATCCCCACGGAGGCCACGCAGCAGCCGTCCACGGTGCTCATCCCCTCCTTCCACGTGCGCAAGGGCCTGCCCTTCTCGTTGGAGCTGGGCGGACGCGTGGGCTACATCGAGCGCAGCAGCATGGTCGTGGGCACGGGCGAGCTGAAGTGGGCCGTCAACGAGGGCTTCACCTGGCTGCCGGACATCGGCGTGCGCGCGCACGTGACGAAGCTCTTCGGCGCAAGGGACTTGAACCTCTCGGTGTGGGGCCTGGACTTCGGCGTGGGCAAGCAGTTCCCGCTCGGCGGCATGGTGACGCTGACGCCCTACGGCGGCCTGGACCTGGGCTTCGTGGGCGCCACCTCCAGCCGGCTCGACTTCAACCCCAACCGCTCCTTCGAGGAGTCGACGGGGAACGACTCCCGCGCGGCGCTGGAGAACACGGCGGCGTACCGGAAGGTGTCCTTCGGCGACAACATGAACCAGCGCCTGTACGGCGGCGTGCGGTTCATCGGCGGCGTGCTGCAATTGGGCGCGGAGCTGTCGCTTACGCGCACCGGCAGCGTGGACGTGCCCGTGCAGGACAACGCGGACGCCACGGAGAGCCGCGGCCTGCCGGCGGTGTTCGCCTTCAACACCACCCTCGGCCTCGACTTCTAGGGCCTCAAGCGGCGGCGCGCAGGGCCTGGCGCACGGCGCCGGGCCGGTTGGTGATGAGGTAGCTGATGCCCATGGCCTCCAGGGCCTGGGCGCGCCCGGGGTCGTCCACCGTCCAGGCCGCCACGCGCAGGCCGGCGGCGCGCCACGCGGTCACCCGCTCCGGGGTGCACGCCTCGTGGAACGGGTGCACCGAGTGCGAGGACACCAGCGGGCTCACCCCGTAGGCCTGCACGCCCCAGGGCTTGTCCGGGTCGATGAGGAAGCCCCGGCGCAGCTCGGGTGCCGCCGCCGCGAGGCGGAAGAGGCACAGCGGGTTGAAGCTGGAGACCACCACGCGCTCGGACAGCCCGCGCCGGCGCACCAGGTCCGCCACCTTCTCCGCGAGGCCGCCGTCGTCGAAGCGGTCGCACTTGAGCTCGATGTTGATGAGGAAGTGCGCGGGCAGCGCCTCCAGCACCTCCTCCAGGCGGGGGATGCGGGCGGGGGCGAAGCCGAGCGGCGAGCCCACATCGGCGCGCTGGAGCTTCCACCAGGGCGTGACGCGCACCTCCCAGGGCTTTCGCGCGAGCCGGTCCAGCTTCTCGTCGTGGCAGACCACCACCTCGCCGGAGCCGCACACCATGGCGTCCAGTTCCACGCCATCGGCCCCCTGTCGGGCGGCCTCGACGAAGGCGTCCAGGGTGTTCTCGGGGGCATCGGCGCTGGCACCGCGGTGAGCAAGCAGGAGCATGGGCCCCCAGTGTGCGCCGGTTGCGTCCACCGTGCAGCAACGGTGCGGCCGGGCGCGTCCACCGGTGGACGCGCGGCTTGCCTCCCCCCGTCCTTTGCTGCACTGTGCCCGCACCATGCTGGGCCTCGGCCTCGGAGAATGCATCGTCCTCGGCTTCATCCTGCTGGTGGTCTTCTCGGCCGCCCGCATGGGTCAGCTCGGCAACGCCGTGGGCAAGTTCGTCTACTCGTTCAAGAAGGCCTCGAAGGGTGAGGACCTGGTGGACGCGAACGCGCGGTCGCTGACGCACTCGCGCCGGGGCACCACGGACGCGGAAGTCTCGGACCCCGAGCCGCCGCGCCGCCGCTAGCCCCCTTCCCTCCCCTTCAGTCCGGACCGTGAGGCCCGAGGCGCCTGGCCGCCGCCACCTGGCTGGCGAGCTGACGGGCCTCGTGCGTCTCGGAGAGCAGCCGGGTCGCCTGCTCCCTCAGCGCCGGGTGCAGGCTTCTGCTGGCCGCCACCTCGCGCAGGTCCGCGGTGTTGAGGAGCGGGACGATTTTCGCGCCAATCTCCGGCGGCAGGTACGGATTGAAGACGAGCGCGCGGCGCACGCCATGGCGCACGGACCAGCGCGGTGACTTCCAGATTTCGACGAGGGGCTCGGGGCGGGCCGGCCGGCGCGCGGCGATGCGGACCACGAGGTCCTCGGTGAGCCGCGGGTTGATGAGCACGTTGCGCAGCACGGACGGGTCGCTGACGGTGGCCAGGCGGGACAGGGTGTCCGGGTCTCTCGTGAGGCGGGCCTGCTGCTTCAGATGCCCGAGCGGCTGCGAGAAGGCGTTGGCGTCCGCGCGGGCGGCGGCGTCCGCGTCCATCTCCTTCTGGGCGGGGCCCTCGACGAACAGGTCCGCCACGACGTCGAGCGACTGCACGTGCGCGAGCCGCCGCAGCGCCTCCACGTGGGGAATGGACGCGGCCTCCTGCTCCAGCGCGGCCATGAAGTCGGACAGCACGCAGGAGGCGGGGCCCCAGCCCTCGCGAGCGAGGGAGATGAGGTAGCCAATCAGCTCGTTGGTATCGAGCGGGTCCCTCCGGGCCAGCTCGCGCGCGGCGGCCTTGCGGCGCACCTCGGCGCCGCCGCTGAGGGCGTGCAGGAAGCGGGCGACGGTGCGGGCATCCTCCAGGGTGGGCATGGCTGACTCACTCCGTGCGGCCGGCCTCCGCCTGGGCGGAGGACACCGGCTCCAGCGTCACCTCCAGCCGGAAGCTGCCGAGGTCCGCCGGGTACTCGTGGAACATGACGAGGAAGGGCACCTTCCCGCCCGGAGCCACCGGGGTGGCCGCCGCGTCCAGACGCTGGCTCAGCGCCGCGGCCGACTCCGAGTTGCCCACGGCGTACAGGTCCTCGGGCGTGGGCAGCGCGCCCGCGAGCGCCTCCGCGGAGCGCACCCGCTGGCTGCCGTCGTACAGCGCGGCACGCACGCGCACGCGGGTGGCCGAGTCGGTGCGGTTCTCCGCCTCGCCGCGGATGATGAAGAGCGACCGCCCCTCGCGCGTCTCGTAGAGGGCGTTGGACACGTCCACGGCGACGAGCGGCCGGGCCGAGGGGAAGACGAGCGTGCGCAGGTGCTCGGGGGACAGCACCGAGAAGTCCACCCGGCCTTCGCGCAGGTAGACGCGGCCCACGGCGCCCAGGGCCACGAGCAGCACGGCGGCGACGACGAGGTTGGCGACGAGCGCCGTCACCTTGAGGGCGCGGCTGGGCGGGCGGCTCTGGGGGATGCCCACGTCCTCGGGGCGCGCGGTGGGGCGCGCCACGGAGACGGCGGGCACGTCCGCCACGGAGCCAACGTCCACCACCTCGCGGGTGACGTTACCGGCGGGCGCTCCGACCTTGCCGAGGGTGACGATGAACTCCTGGGCCTCGTCCGCTGGGGGCACGTCCGTCAGCAGGGCGTTCCCCGAGGGCGCGGGAGCGAAGGCATCATCCAGTCCGTCCACGGGGGCGGGCGTCGTTCCGAGCAGCGCGGCACGGCCGGTGTCGGTCGGCTGCATGCCGGCGGGCTCGCCGAGCGGGTCCGGACCCGACGAGAGGTCGAACGGGTCGTGGGCGGGAGCGGCCTGGGGCGCACCGGCCGGCGGGAGGTCCGGCCCGCCAATGTCGTCGATGTCGATGGTCCCGAACGGGTCGATCTCCACGGGGGCCACCGGAGCCCTGGAAGGAGCCGCCGCTCCCATGGGTGCCGACACCGGAGCCCTGGCGGGAACACCCGCTCCCGTGGGGACCGCGGCCGGGGGCTGGAAGGCACCCGCTGCCCCCACGGGTGCCGACACCGGAGCCCGAGCGGGAACACCCATTCCCATGGGCACGGCCCCTGGGGCCTGGGAGGCACCAGCCGCACCGGTGGGCGAAGCAACCGGAGCCTGAGCGACACTCGCGGCGCCGCCGGGCGAAGCGAACGGCGCCTGGGAGGCACCAGCCACGCCACCGGGCGATGCGACCGGAGCCCGGGCGGGAACACCCGCTCCCGAAGGCACGGCGGCCGGGGCCCGGCTGGCGGCAACCATCCCGGGGGGCCTCGTGGCCGCTCCCTGGGGGGCGGTGCCCCCCGTGCCGGTGGACGCAGCGGCGGGCCCCCTCGAGGTGCCGGCCACTGCCGAGGGCGCGGCGGCGGGGCCCCTGGAGATGCTGGCCACGTCATCGATGTCGATGGACGCGAACGGGTCCTCTCCCGAGGGCGTGCCAAACGGAGGGGTCACCGGGAACGACGGAGGTGCCGGAGCCCTGGGAGCCGCCGCCATGTCGATGTCGATGGCCCCGAACGGATCTTCCCCTTCGGGCAGGGAGAGCGCGGAGGCCGCCGGAGCCTTGGGGGCCACGGCCACGTCGCCGAAGTCGATGCCTCCGAACGGGTCGGCATCTTGGAACGAGGCCGTCGGCGCGGGAGGCAGTCCTCCGGCGGGAGCGGGACGCACCGGACCCAGCGCCACCGCCCCGGTGGGCGCGGCAACGGGCGGAGGTGCCGCGGCGCGACGAAGCGCGTCGGCCGCCGTGGGCGCCCTGGGCGCGGGCAAATCATCGAAGGCACTCGCCGGCACGGCCGCCCCGGCGGGCCCGGGGCCACCCAGGAGGTCCGCGAACGGATCCGCCCCTTCCAGGGCGAACGGAGCAGGAGCCGCGGGGGCCGGGCTCCGACGAGGCTGGGCGGCAGGAGCCGCGGGAGCCTGGGCAGGGGCAGCCGCCTTGGGCGCCGGAAGGGGTACGCCCCCAGCGGGAACGGCCATGCCCGGCGGGGCAGGAGGCGGAGCCGGTCGGGCCGCCGGAGTCGCGCCCTTCGTCGGGCTGAACATGGTCACCGGCGCCGGCACGGGCGCGCCCCGGGGCGCCTGTCCCGGTGAAGCAACGGCGCCTGGAGCCGGCGGTGCACCACGAGGCGCCACCGCCCCCGGCAGCGGCAC
>NZ_JABBJJ010000250.1 GCF_012933655.1 Pyxidicoccus fallax
GGGGAGGAGCTGGGGTGGCGCGGCTATCTCGCGCCTCGCCTGCTCGACGCGGGCGTGCCGTGGGCGCAGGCGCTCAGCGGCCTCATCTGGGGCCTGTGGCACCTGCCGCTCCTGCTTCGCATCCGCGGGCCCCTGGGGCTGGAGCATCTGGTGACGGAGTCGCTCTTCGTCGTGCTGACCATCGCGCTGGGCGTGGCCATGATGCGCCTGCGCCTGGAGTCCGGCAGCATGTGGCCGCCCATCGTGCTGCATGGCGTGTGGAACGAGGCGCTCTCGTCGCTCGCGTCGGCCACGAAGCCGTCCCAGAGCATCTGGCTGGGCGAGTCGGGCATCCTCATGACGGCGGCGAGCCTGCTGCTCCTCGCGCCCCTGCTGCGCGGGAGCTGGAGCGCGAGGCGGACACCGGAGGCCGTGCCGTACGCGACGTTCAGCGCGCGCTCATAGCGGCCTCAGCGGAGTGGGCCTTCCCGGAGGCGTGGTTCATCGGCAGGATGCTTCCAGACGCGCTGTTCGCCGAGGCCGCGCGCGCCGTCACGCGAGGGGACTGACCCCTAGAAGCGCTTCGCCACGTCGACCACCTTCTCGCGGAGGAAGCGGATGGCCTCGTCGTCCTCGACCGCGCTGCGCCACAGCAACTCCATGGGCGCGCTGCCCAGGGGGAGCGGCACCGGCGTCGTCTTCAGGTGGGGCCGCAGTGCCGTCACCTCCCGAGCAACGAGCAGGGGCACCGTGGCCAGCAGGCTGCTGCCATCCACGATGGCGCCGATGCTCTGGAACGTCGGCACGGAGACGCGCACCCGCCGCCGCACCCCGTGCATGTCCTCGACGATGCCTCGCAGGTCCCCGTTGTACGAGACGATGACGTGCTCGTGCTCCAGGTAGCGCTCCAGCGTCAGGCGCTTGCCCACCCTCGCGTGCCTCGGGTCGTGGAGACAGACGAAGCCCCCGGTGAACAGCGGGAGCCGCCGCGTGCCCGCCGGGAGCTCGTCGGCCACCGTCACCGCCAGGTCCACCGCCGAGGAGGTCAGCGCCTCCACGACGGTGCGGAACTGCACCGGCACCACGATGAGCTTCATGCGTGGCGCCTGCTCGGACAGCACCCGGAGGAGCGGCGGGAGCAGCAGGCTCTCGTTCACATCCGAGAGCCCGAGCCGGAGGGTCCGCTCGCTCGTCGCCGGGTCGAACGTGGCGGGGGAGAGAGCCGCCTCGACGAGCGCTCCCAGGTGCGGCCGCGCGGTGGCGAGCAGGCGCTGCCCACGCGCCGTCAGCACGAGCCCCCTTCCGGCGCGCGCGAAGAGCGGTGCGCCCACGGCTGACGTCAAGCGGCGCAGCGCCGCGCTCACCGCCGGCTGCGTGAGGTACAGGCGGCTCGCCGCGCCCGTGACACTGCCCGTCTCCGCCACCACGATGAAGACGCGGAGCAGGTTGAGGTCGAGGTTCCTCCCATAGATGTCATTCATGCGTGAGATGCATCCTATTCAATGGATTTCAGGGTGTCCCGGCATGAACTTATGCGTGCAACGGAGGGACGCACGATGAGCACGAACGAAGCGAAGCAGGCGCAGCGCACGGTGAAGCTGGGCTCCACGGGTCCGGAAGTATTCCCGCTCGGCCTGGGGTGCATGGGCATGTCGGGCATGTACGGCGCCACCGATGACGCCGAGAGCATCCGCACCATCCAGACCGCCATCGACCGTGGCGTCACGTTGATCGACACCGGAGACTTCTATGGGAGTGGCCATAACGAGATGCTCGTGGGCCGCGCCATCGCCGGGCGCCGGGAGAAGGTCCAGCTCTCCGTGAAGTTCGGCGCGCTCCGGGGGCCGGACGGGAGCTGGAGCGGCTACGACACGCGCCCCGTCGCGGTGAAGAACTTCGCGACCTACAGCCTGAAGCGGCTGGGCGTGGAGTACATCGACATCTACCGGCCCGCGCGGCTCGACCCCGCCGTCCCCATCGAGGAGACCATCGGTGCCATCGCCGACCTCGTGAAGCAGGGCTATGTGCGCCACATCGGCCTCTCCGAGGTGGGCGCGGAGACCCTCCGCCGCGCGCACCGCGTGCACCCCATCGCCGACCTGCAGATTGAATACTCCGTCGCGAGCCGGGGGCCCGAGGGGAACATCTTCCCCACGCTCCACGAGCTGGGCATCAGCGCGACGCTGTACGGCGTCTTCTCACGGGGCCTGCTGACCGGCAGCAAGCCGAAGGGACCGGGCGACTTCCGCGCGTACCTGCCCCGCTTCACCGGCGAGAACGGCGCGAAGAACGAGGACGTCGTGAGCGCCTTCCAGCGATTCGCCCACGAGCGCCAGCTCACGCCGGGCCAGCTCGCCATCGCCTGGGTGCTCGCGCGCCAGCCGAAGTTCGTCCCTGTCATCGGCGCGAAGACGGTGGCGCAGCTGGAGGATGCGCTCGGCGCCCTGGCGCGGCCGCTGGCGAAGGAGGACGTCGCGGCGCTCGAGAAGCTCGTCACCATCTCCGGTGAGCGTTACGGGAAGGAGCAGATGAACCACCTCGACAGCGAGCGCCGGTAGGGGCGTTGTCAGGTGTCGCGGCCCGCGCGCGTCAGGAGGGCCATGCTCTTCTGAATGCGCGTTGGTTGATTCGTCTGCTCGCCGGGGTGCCCGGCCGCACGGGTCTGACACGCCTCCCAACTATAGGGTCCTAAGGTAGCAATCCTCGGGCGACCGAGAGCGCGAAGCAGCGTGGCCTCTCCCGGAGAGTCCCGCCGCGTGCCCACTGCCGTCCTTCCGGACGGTAAGAGCGACGAGCTGCAATGGCCCCCGCACTCGGGCGCCCCGGCGAGCAGACGAATCCCTTCAGTGTCTTTCTGGCAGCGCGTCGTACGTGACGCGGCCCACGCGCCTTCCGCGTCCAGGCCGTGTCCATGCATACCGCTGCTTTACCGTGAGGAGCGGCCCGCCGAGCTTCCGCCGCGAGGCGCCGCCTGTGGAATGAGAGGCGGTCGCTTCGGCGATTCCCGACCAGGCGAGCGCCCGTCTCGCGGCGACCGCCCGCCGGGTTGGCGTCGCGGGCAGGCGCCCCCAGTGTCGAGACATGGCTTTCCTCATGGATGTGTCTCGTCTGCCGCGCGGAGTCGCGTGGCTCAAGGTCGGCTTGGGGCTGACGGAGCTCGCCTTCCCCAGGACGGCGCGCCGGATGCTGGGCTTGAGCCCCCGATTCGGGGCGCTCAGCTTCGCCTGTGCCGGCGCGAAGCTCGCCACCAGCCTGGGGCTGTTGACCGGGGCGGACAGGCGGCGCTGGCTCTGGGCCCGGAGCGTCGGGGACGTCATTGACGTCGCCTTCCTCGGCTCGGCGCTCCAGCGCAGGACGAGGGACTTCCGGTGGCAGCTCGCCAGCACGCTCGCGGCACTGGGCATGGCGGCCATCGACCTACAGGCCCTGGTGAAGACGTATGCCGCGCCGGCTGGCACGGGCACCCGGCGGAGCCTGGGGACCGGTGGCCCCGCGGACACGCTGAATGCCGGGCCGATGGAGAGCTGGCGTGGGAGCGGGCTCGCGGAGGACGTGGGCACGAACGCCGGTGCCGGAGGTTCCGCCGAGCAGGACCCCGCGCGCGAGGAGAAGATGCGCGAGGCCGAGCGGCAGCTGGGGCTCCCGAGTGTGGACTCCCCGGGAGCCGGCGTCTGAGAAGGTGAGCCCCGGCTTCAGGGCTTGAGGATGAGCCGGATGGGGTTGCCGTGCTTCTGGCGCAGGCGCTCCACGCCATCGGCGGCGTCCGCGAGCGGCACGAGCCCGCTGATGGACCGCGCGAAGTCGAGCCGGTGCCCGCGCGCGAGGTTGACGAGCTGCTCGACGTGCTCGGGCTCGGAGCCGTAGTGGCCCAGCAGCTTCTGCTGCCGGTAGCTGAAGCCGATGCTGTCGCCAATGGTCAGCGGTGCCGGCGTGAGCCCCACCAGCACCAGGCGCCCACCCGGCCCGAGGCAGCGCAGCGCCTGCTCGCGCACCGGCGCCACGCCCGCCATGTCGAAGGCCACGTCGAGCATGCGCCCACCGGTTATCGCCTTGATGCGCTCCCTCACGTCCGGCGCCATCGCGTCCAGCGCCAGGTCCGCGCCGAACTCCAGGGCCCGGGTGCGCGCCGGCTCCAGCGGGTCGATGGCGATGATGGGCGCGGCACCGATGGCCCGCAGCAACTGGACGGCATGCGCGCCCAGCCCGCCCACGCCCCACACGCCAGCGGGGTACGCGGGCCGCGCCTGCCCGGTGGCGACAATGGCCGCCCACGGCGTGGAGACCGCGTCCGGGATGATGGCGGCCTGCTCGAAGGGCAGGTCGTCCGGAATGGGCACCAGGGTGTAGTGCGTGGCGAGCGCGTACTCGGCCCAGCCGCCGTCGTAGTCCACGCCGCGCGTGCGCACCTGGAGGCAGGCCGCGCCCCGAACGCACCCGGGGCACACCCCGCACCGCTCACCCGCCTGGAGCAGCACGCGCTGGCCCGTCTTCCACACGGGTGGCACGCCGGGGCCGATGGCGTCGATGACACCGGAGACCTCGTGGCCGAGGGTGACCTTCTCCGACGGGTTGAACAGCGGGTTGAGGCTGCCTTCGATGAGGTGCACGTCGGACAGGCAGATGCCGGCGGCCATCACCTTGATTCGCACCTGTCCCGGGCCGGGGTCCGGCACCGGCACCCGCTCGACGGCGAAGGCCCGGGTGCGCAGGTTCAGCCGTCCGGCAAGCATCGTGGTCGTCATGTCGGGGACACCTCTCCAGCGTGCGAGGGGGGCGTGCTCAGGAACCCTGGTTCGCCGCGCCCTGGGCATCGAGCTCGGCCACGTCATTCTGGGAGAGCTGTAGCTCCGCGGCCGCGAGATTCTCCTCCAGGTGTTTGACCGAGGACGTGCCCGGAATGGGCAGCATCACCGGCGAGCGCGCGAGCAGCCACGCCAGCGCCACCTGCGCGGGCCCGGCCCCCGTCTTCTTCGCCACCGCGTCGAGCGCGGTCCCCGGCCTCGCCAGGGTGCCGGTCGCCAGCGGGAACCACGGGATGAAGCCGAGCCGCTCCCGCTCGCAGTACGCGAGCACCTCCGCGTGCACGCGGTCCACGAGGTTGTAGCGGTTCTGCACGCTCACCACCTGCACCACGCGGCGGCACCGCTCGATGTCGGCCACGGAGACCTCGGACAGGCCGATGTGGCGAATCTTGCCCTCGGCCTGCATCGCCTTCAGTTCGCCGAGTGACTCCTCGACCGGCGTCTGCGGGTCGATGCGGTGGAGTTGGTACAGGTCGATGCGCTCCAGCTTGAGCCGCCGCAGGGACAGCTCCACCTGCTGGCGGAGGTACTTGGGCCGGGCCACCGGGTGCCACTGGTTGGGGCCGGTGCGCGCGAGGCCGCCCTTGGTCGCGATGAGCAGGCCCTTGGGGTAGGGGTGCAGGGCCTCGGCGATGAGCTCCTCGCTGATGTGGGGTCCGTAGGAGTCGGCTGTATCGATGAAGTTCACGCCCAGCTCCACCGAGCGGCGCAGCACGCGCACCGCCTCGGCGGGGTCCTTCGGCGGACCCCAGATGCCAGGGCCGGTGAGCTGCATGGCGCCGTAGCCGAGCCGGTGGAAGGTGAGGTCACCTCCGAGGGTGAAGGTGCCGCTCTTCTCCACGGGACGTGCGGACTGGGGCTTCATGGAAGGGTCCTTTCCTGGCTGAGTGGGCGGCCGAGCGTACGGCCGCGAGTGGGACGGCTAAAGCGCTTCCCGCATCCGCCGGGAGAGGGCGCGGGTCTCGACATAGGCGAGGAAGGACGGCCACCCGGGCCGGGCCCGCGCGGCGTGCTCCAGCTCTCCCCACGTATCGAAGCCGTGGGCATGGGCCACCTCCTCGCGGGCGAAGTGCCAGTCGCGGGGACTCGCCACGAGGCCGGAGGCTCGCGCCCGCGAGGCTGCTTCGTGAATCGCGCGCCAGCGGAAGACCTCCGCGTCGAGTTCATGCGAGAGGTGAAGCTGCTGCCACAGCCGGTCCGCGAAAAGGGCCTCGTGCGCGGTGAACAGGGCCCACAGCTCGGCCAGCGCGAGCCGCAGCGCGAGCAGGGACCGCACTCCCTCCTGCTCCCTCTTCGAGGCGGCGAGTCGTGCCGTCCTGCTCCGTACCGTCCGGTCCCGCAGTGGAGCCGAGAGGACCAGGGCCGCCAGCTCGTTTTCCCGGAGCCGCTCGGGGAGCGATAGCTCGGGGCTTGCCGCCGCGATGGCGAGCGCATGCCGCGTGTAGCGCCCGCTCACCAGGTGCCATCGCGCGAGGGCCCGCCGGACATCCGTGGGCTTCAGTCCGGCCAGCGCATCCGGGCTCCGCTCGCGTGGGGGCTGCGCCGTGAGGCGTCCTGGCTTCGTGCGTCCGGGGCGTGAGCCGCGCGCGTTCGAGGGCTTCCGTGGGGGCTCCTCGGGACGCTCGTACTTCGCGGGCTTCGCATGCGAGCCGCGCGCGCGGTGGGGCGGGCTCGCGAGCTGTCGCGCGAGGTAGCGCAGGGCTCGCCGCGCATCGTCCGCCTTGAGGTCCCAGCCGGAGAGCCGTTCCTCCAGCCGGCTCGCGTCCGCGAGTCCGGCCTTCTTCACGAGGGTCCGCCAGCTCCGCTCCGCGTAGAAGGTCTCCTCCGCCACGCGCACGAGCCGCTCCGCTTCCGGGCGCGTGAGGTGGCCCTGGCGCAGCGCGCGGGCCACGGCATGGCGCACGTTCACCAGCGCGAGGGAGGCGGGGCGCTCGCCCTCCGGGTCGAACATGACGGCGACCTCGTCATCGGAGGTCAGCCGTCCCCGGCGGAACAGCCGGTAGATGGCGCCGACCCCGTGCATGCCCGCGGGCCAGCACTCGGCGGCGCGCAGGGCTCCCATGCTGGAGGCTCCGATGATGCGTGCCCCGTCCCGCAGCACGTCGACGACCTCTCGCGGGGAGATGGCGTGCTCCTGCATGAAGACGCCGTCGATGACGAGGAAGACCTCGCCTCCCTGTTCGCGCGCCCGGTAGAGGTCGCCTCGACGGACCGGCGGGCGGAAGTCGGCGCCCGGCAGCAGGGACTCCGCCTCGCGGCGGGACAGGCTGGGACCGAGATGGACGATGGGCGCGGGCATGGCGCGGGTCCTCACAGCAGATGGCGCAGGCACCGCCAGTCCACGCGGCGCTGGTTGACGGTGAAGCACGAGAGCCCCGGGACGCGGACCCGGACCACGGGAATCCCCAGGTCCTTCCGGGTCAGGTCCGTCACGATGACCTGCTCGAAGCCCGCGGCCCGGAGCTGGCGCAGGAGGAACTCCAGGTCCTCGCGCAGGTCCTCGGACTCGAACGAGGGCGTGCTCGGGAAGAGGGACACGCGGGTGGGGTCGCGTTCCCGGAGCCGGTGGGTCCGGCTCGTGGCGTGGGAGCTTTCCCACCGGACGTTGAAGGAGTCCCGCGCGCCCTGGATGAACCCGAGCCGCGCCTGCACGGCCTCGGTGATGGAGCGCAGCAGCGCGGCGGTGGCATGCGGCGCCGTGCCCCAGCCGGTGAAGTGCATGGGCACGGGGCCGGCGGGCGTCGGATAGTCGTAGTCCGCGAGCCACGTCCGGAAGGTGGCGACCCCGAGGTCTCCGGTCGCGTCCTGCACCCAGGCGTCGAGCCCGACGTCTCGCAGTCGGCCCAGCCATGCGCGGGCCTCGGTGGGGAGGCTCGCGGGGTTGACGTTCGCCAGCGGTGGCAGTGGCGTCCCGGTGTCGCCGAACGAGGTCGTGAAGTCGAGCTGGCTCTGGACGTCCCGCTCGATGACCTCGCACAGCCCGTGCACGATGGCTTCGAGCAGGGTGTTGCCGGAGGCGAGGCCGTTCGTGTCCACGTCGCGCAGGAGGCCCTCGGAGGGCGGGTTGAGCGCGAGGTCCGCCGCCATCAGCACGCGGTCGCCGGAGACGAGGTCATGGCTCTCGACCCAGGTGAAGGTCTCGTCGGGCGTGTAGCGGGTGTCCGGGGGGAGGTGGAGCGTCACCGGGTCGATGGGCCTCGCGGACCTCGCGCGGGAGAGCCGGGTGAAGCTGCCGCTCCGCGTGGAGCCCTTGGGGGCCTGCTCCGCCGAGACGCGCTCCACCGCCTCCATCATGGCGCTCACCCGGGCGCTCGCCGCGTCCACGCCCTTGCCCAGGTGCGTGGTCAGGTCCCGGGCTAGCGGGGTGACGGCCGTGAACACCGGAAGGCGGATGGAGTCGAGCGGCGTCAGGTCCGAGACGCGGGTGATGGGGACCTTCGCGCGGATGGCGAGCACCCGTGTCTCTGTTTCCTCGGCTCGGACGGTGCGGGAGGAGAGCGGTCCGACTTTCGGGCTGGGCGGGAAGGGCCGCATGCGCCGGGCGTCATATCACCGCCCCGTGCCGCCGAGCGGGAGTCACGGCGCGCGGGGGGCGGGTTGCACCAGCCGGAGCGAGGTCCAGGTCTCGGGTTGGTGCAGACCGAGGAGCGCACGGAGCAGCGCGGGGAGCCCGCTGAGCACGGACAGGTCGTGCTCATCCGCTGTGAGGCGGTCCGGGAACCAGCGTCCGTGGAGACGCTGTCCCGCGACCAGCAGCCGGCCGGGGCGGAGGGCCTCCTTGAAGAGTGAGGGCTCGCGCAGCTCGCGCCCGGCCGTGAGTGCCAGCTCCACGGCTTCCAGGCTCGTGGAGGCTGTCGCCGCTCGTCGAAGCACACGGCGGATGCTCGTCGGCAGGGCGGGGTGCGCCGTTCCGTCGGCGAGGGCGATACATGACAGCAGGGCACCGGGCGTCTCGGTCTCCGACGGGGAAGATGCCTGCTTCCGTTCGGCCGGAGGTGCTTCCTCCCGCTGGAGACCTGGAGTCGCGAGGGCACGGGTCACGTCCGGTGGTCCCTTCGCGCGTTCACCCCCCGGACCCGGCATGTGCCGGTGCTCGCGGGCGCTGGAGACAGCCGGGGTCCGCGGCGGCAACTCCGCAACCCTCGGACCCGGCATGTGCCGGTGCTCGCGGGTGCTGGAGACAGCCGGGGTCCGCGGCGGCAACTCCGCCGGAGCCCCCCGCGCGGCCTGGAGCCCACAGAGCACGAGGGTGCTGAGGGTGTCTGGCAATCCCGCGACGTGAAGGGGGACTGGCGTGGCTTCGTGCTGGAGTCGCACCTGGAGCGTCTTTGCCAGCCGGCGCGCGGGCTCGGTGGCGCCACAGGCACGCAGCGCGAGCAGCAGTCCTGGCGCGCCCGTCACCAGGTCGAGCGAGGCCCGCTCCGCCAGTTGCTCGATGGGGAGCGTCCGGGCCCGCGCTCGCGCCTCGCGGGCAAGCTCCGGTAGCTCCAGCGCCGCCGCGCAGCGGTGCAGGGCGTAGAGCCGCGCGCCGATGCCCCGGAACGCGCCCACCTCGACGGTGCCATCCGGCGCGCGTGTCCATGGCCCGTCGCTGTCGTTCGCGAGCGCGGCCCGCGCTGGCGCCAGCGCCGCGAGCGCCGCGTCCCGGAATCGGGGGAGCCGGCTGGCCGCGGCCAGCTCCGCCAGCGCGATGGCCACACCCGCCGAGCCCGAGAGCAGGTCCGGTCCGAGCACGTCGAGCTGGCGGAGCTTGTAATGAGGCTCGTGTCTCAGGCCAAGCCACGCGAGCCCGCCGTCTCCCGTGAACGACTCGCGCAGCAGGAGGTCCCCGATGGAGATGGCCTCGGCCAGCCAGTCGGGGACGCCTCCACCGGACCGAAGCAGTGGACGCGGGGGCGGCACCGCCTCGTGGCGACCGCTGGCCAGCGTGGAGCGGAGGAGGGCGTCGTGGCGCGCGAGCGGGAACGCGTCCAGTTCTTCAATCCGCGCCCGGAGCCGCTCCAGCGCGGTGCCCTCGAAGAAGCGCGCGCTGACCGGCTGCCTTCCCGGCCCCAGGAGCGCGTCGTCCCCCGGGTGGCAGGTGAAGTACGGAATCTCCAGCGCGCGCAGGGCGGCCTGTTCCTCCCGGGCCGCCGCCTTCAGGGCCCGGGCGCGTGGCTGGCCCTCGCTGGTACGCAGGATGCTCCCGAGTTCCTTCTCGTGGACCTTCGCGCTCGCGAGCACGCGCGGCTCGGTCAGCACCTCCAGGATGCGGTGGTACGTCCACGTGTCGCGGTGGACGTAGCGGACCGGCAGGCGGGCCAGCTCGCGCAGGGGAAGGCGGGCATGGTTGGCGCGCAGCGTGGCGTGCATCGCCCGGTAGCCCTCGCGCAGGGCCTCCAGGTGGTCCGAGGCTCGCGCTGGCTGTTCCTGGAAGAAGGGCACGTGGCGGGTGTGCGTCTCCACCGTGTAGCCGTCCCGGCAGGGTCGGTGCCGGCCCTCCAGCGCGTCGCGCACTGGCTCGCATGGACGGGGGATGAGGAACTCGCGCGCGGGCGTCAGTGCACCCAGGTCCTCCGCTGGCAGACCCGGTGCGAGGCCGAAGGGCGCGGCCAGCAGGCCCAGGGGGGCCACGGACTCGGACAGGAAATCCTCCGCCGCTCGCTTCGCCGTGCCGGGGGCTCGGCCCGCCGGACGGGGTTGCAGCACCATCTCCAGGTCGACGAGGACGGGGTGCTCGCCGTGCGCCACCAGGTTGTCGAGCCAGAGGTCCTGCGCCTCCAGGAGTTGCATGAGCCGCGCGAGCATGCCCGCGCGCAGGTAGAAGCGCTCCGCTCCCGTGGCGGTCTCGCAGGGGGTCGCGGCGACGTACTCCTCCCAGGCATGGCCCCGGCGGCACAGCACGGTGTGCACGTGGAGCCCCAGGGGGAGCCCCGCGCCGTTCAGCAGCGAGTAGAGGTCCAGCACCGCGCGGGTGATGCGCAGGTCCTTCGGCTTGTACACGACGCGGCGTTCATCCTCGAAGCGCAGCACCGCGACCGCGCGGCCTCCCGCGTGCAGGTCTCCCGCGTCGCCGTCCACATGGGCGAGGGCGCCCGGCGCGCGGCCTCGCCACATCGCGCGTCCCAGGGCCTCGCGGTCTGTCGCGAGCCGCGAGAGCAGCTCCCGGACATGGGTGCGCCAGCGCAGGAAGATGCCGCCCATCTGCTCCGCGAGGACGGGGTACGCGCGGAAGCGCTCCCGCCACGTGTCCACGCCGGGGTCCAATCCGCCGCGAAGCCCGAGCGCCTCGTGGCTCCGCCACTCCAGGGCGAGCATCTTCAGGCACGCGCGCATGAGCCGGCCCGAGAGGATGAGCACCAGGTCGCGCCGCGCGGAGGGCAGCACTCGCGCCCGGGTCCGCGCGAGGTCGCGCCCGAGCTCCGCGTCCGCCGCCGCGAGCAACCCCGCCATGACGGACTGGCCAGGAGGGCCTTCCCAGGCTGAGAGGGCCGTATCGGAGGCACGGGCCGCTCCGCGCAGCAGCGCCTCCGTTGCTCGCAGAGAGGCTTCGCCGTGCTTCCACCGAGCCCCGGCTTCGCCGCGAAGACGCGCACCCTCGCGCCCCGGCACTCCGGGCCGCGGATGTCCGCCCCGTTCCGCGTTGCGCCTGCCCCGGCTCACTTCGCCGGGAAGCCGGGCGCTTCCATGGTGACCCAGCGTGCCGGGTCGCGGATGCCCGCCGCCTTCAGGATGGCATCCGCCTCCGTGATGAGCCGCGCTCCCGCCTCGCCACCCGTGAGCTGCCCCCGGCGCCTGCGGAGCGAAGCCGCGTGCAGCGGCATCTCCAGGCGCTGGTAGTCGGCCTCGGCCCCCTCCAGGAGCCGGATGGCATCCGCCGTCTTCCCGACCAGCGCCGCCTCCGTCGCCCGCAGGAGCCGTGCTTCCACTCGCGCATCCGTCCGGTGGCTCGTCCTCTCCAGCTCCACCATGTCCTTCCGGGCCATGGCGAGGAACCGCTCCCGCTCGGCCGGGCGCGACGCGGCCATGGCCAGCGCCGTCCCCGCGCGCACCCGCAGGGCGTAGATGCGGAAGTACAGGTGTCCCAGCACGAAGTTCGACTCCGCCACCGGCCACGCCTTCCCCAGCCGGGTCCACGCCGCCGCCGGGGCGTCCTGGTACAGCTCGCACCGCGCGCTCTCCAGCACCGCGTACAGGTGCTGCGGCGTGAAGCGCTTGTCATTCCACCCGTTGGCCTGCGGCTCCAGCTTCGACAGCGCCTCGGCTGGCGCGTCCTCCGCCAGTCGCGTGGACGTCAGGTGGATGTGCATCCACCCCGTCGCGTACCGGTTCTGGTTCTGCTCCGAGAAGCGCAGCCAGCGGTTGCCGATGGCCGCCAGCTCCCGCAGCTCACCCAGCATCCGCAGCACGTACACGCGGCACGAGTACGTCTGGTCCAGGTCCGCGATGACGCCGGTGCACTCGTCCTCCAGAATCCGGATGCCCTCCGCGAGCAGCGTGTCCGCTCGGCGCCAGTTGCCCAGCATCATCTCGATGGAGCCGTGCACGTACTTGAAGAACCCGGTGAGGGCCGGGTTGTTCGCGGCCTCCACCCGGCGAGTGCTCTCCTCCAGGTAGCGGTGGCCGCGCTTCTCGTCGCCCGCCGAGCCGCGGGCGAACGTCACCGCCGTCAGCCCCAGCAGGCCATAGGTGGTCCGCACCTCGTCCCCGGCCTGGGCGGACAGCAGCGCGTTGCGCACGGCGAAGTAGCCCATGCGCAGCATGTCCTGCACCGCCAGGCCGCGGGCCGCGCTCCAGGTCAGGTTCACCCGGCGGCGCAGCAGCGGCGGCACCGCGCCTGGAGAGACGTTGCGCACGCGCTTGCCGAAGAGCACGAACTGGATGCTGTGGAAGATGATGCCCGCCAGCGTCAGCGGCGGGCTGGCCGGGTAGGGGAGCTTCACCTCCGCCAACAGCTGCTTCAGCAGGGCCGCGCCCTCGTCGAGCATCCCGTTGACGAGGTACTGCTCGGTGCCGCGCCGGCGCAGGTCGAAGGCCCGGTCCACGTTGCCGCGCACCAGCGACGCCGCCTTCACGTACAGGGGCGCCGCCTCCGCGCCACGGCCCGCGTTGACGAGTGCGTCCGCCCACTTCTCCAGCAGGTCCGCGTCATCCGGCGTGCACTCCAGCGCCTCGGCGTACAGGGCCGCGGCGCGGTCGAAGGCCAGGGCGCTCGCGGCGCGGTCCGCCGCCCGTGCCGCGTACGGGCCCGCCTTGTCCAGCCGGCCCGCGCCCTTGTAGTGCCGCGCCAGCCGGTCCGGCTCCGCGCTGCCCGTCTCCTCCAGCAGCTCCGCCAGCCGCAGGTGGTTCGCCTTCAGCGCGTCCGGCGCGAGGCTCGCGTGCACCGTCTCCCGGATGCGGTCGTGGTAGCACTCCGCCAGGTCCTCGTCCCGGGGCCCGTGCGTGGTGACCAGGTGCGAGGCCCGCAGCTGCGTCCACGGCGTGTGGGGGTCCATGTCCAGCGCCGCCGCCCGGAAGGCGAGCCCGCGCGGCACCGGCTGGCCGGCCACCGCCACCGCCGCGAGGAGGCGCGCTGGCTCCGGCGCGAGCTTCCCCACCCGGGCCTGCACCACCTGCTCCAGCGTCACCAACCCGCCCTGTGCGAGCGGCGCCGCCTCGCCCTGCTCCAGCACGTACTGCGCCAGCGCCTCGATGAAGAAGGGGCTGCCCCGCGCCTCGCGGGCGAGCGTGGCCGCGCGCGCGTCCGCCGCGTCCGTGCCCACCAGCGCCGCCGCCAGCTCGCGGCCTTCCGTTTCCGACAGCGGGTCCAGCACCAGCTCCCGCAGGTCGAGCGCGTTGCCCGGCGCCGTGGCGAGCTTGCGGTGGGCCTCCAGCAGCCCGGCCGCGATGCCCTCGCCGGTGCGGTAACCGCACAGCAGCAACATGCGCGGCGTGCCCGGCGCCTCCTGCAGCTCGCTCAAGGCCTGCGCGGTATCCGCGTCACCCCACTGGAGGTCGTCCAGGTGCAGCACCAGGGGCGCCGTGTTGCCCAGCTTCGCCAGCAGCTCCTTCAGCGCGCGGAAGGCTCGCAGGCGCAGCTCCTGCTGCTCGCGGCTCGCCTCCAGCGAGATGGGCGCCACCTTCGAGAAGGACTCCACCTGCCGCAGCACCGGGAAGATGCGCAGCAGCTCCGGCAGGTGCTGCGGCACCAGCGTCTTCATCACCGGCTGCGGCAGCGTGCGCAGGTAGCGGGTGAGCGCGTCGATGAGGCTGTCGAAGCCCTTGTAGGGCACCGACTCGCGCTCGTAGCACCGGCCGCTCAGCACCACGCTGCCCGGCCGCTTCGCGCCGAGCCCCTCGGCGAAGCTGCGCACCAGCGCCGTCTTGCCCATGCCGGAGGGGCCGTGCAGGTGGGCGACCACCGTCCGTCCCGCCGCCATGGCGTCGTACGCGGAGAGGAGCGCCGCCAGCGGGCCTTCGCGGCCGACGAGCGACTTGACGCGCGGCGCGGCCGGCGCGCTCACCGTCAGCCCCAGCCGCCGCAGCACCTCCGGGCCCGTGGGACGACGCGAGGGCTCCACCTGCACCAGGTCCATGGCCAGCGTCCGGAGTTCCTCGGGCACCAGCGGCGAGGGCTCCAGCGGCGGCGGCGCGTGGTGCACCTGCTCGCGCAGGTTGCCGCGCCGGAAGGACTGCCCGCCCGCGAGCGCCTCGTACAGCATCACCCCGAAGGCGTACCAGTCGGTGGCCTCCGAGCTGGGCTGGCCCATGAGCTGCTCCGGGGAGATGTACGCGGGCGTCCCGGCCAGCTCTCCGGTGGACGGCTCCGAGCGGTCGCTGGCGAGGCCGAAGTCGAGCAGCACCACGCGCCCCGTCTTCTCCACCATGACGTTGCGGGGCTTGATGTCGCAGTGGAACTTCCGCGAGGAGTGCAGCGCGAAGATGCCGAGCGCCAGCTCGCCGAAGATGCGCCGCAGCTCGTCGATGGGGAGCACGGGCTGCGCGGGCCGGAGGGTGGGCCCGGGCGGAGGAACGACGAGGGGCGCGCTTGGCGACAGCTTCCCCTGCGTCACCGTCACGTCCGTGGTGCTCGTGGCCGGCGTGTTGCCGGAGGGGCGCTCGGAGGTGACGGTGGGCTTCGAGACCGCCTGCGCGTCGCGGGTGACGGTGACGGTGTCCTCGGACCGGGAGCGCGCCGCGTCGGAGGTGCTCGCCGCCTGCTGGGCGCCGCGGTGCAGGAGCGACCAGAGGCTCTCACCCTCGATGAACTCCATGGTGAAGAACCACTTGTCGTCCGCCTCCATCAGCTCGTGGAGGGAGACGAGGTTGCGGTGCGTGACGTTGGCGACGTAGCGGAACTCGTTCTTCAGCCGCAGCAGCGCGCCCGGCTCCAGGCGGTGGAGCGTCTTGAGGGCCACGGTGTTGCCGCGCACGGTGTCACGGGCCTTGTAGACGACGCCCATGCCGCCCGCGCCCACGCGCTCCACCACCTCGTACCGGCCCAGGCGCTGCCCGGGCGTGAGCAGCTCCGTGTCGGGCCCCGTGCGGTCCGAGCCCGTGCTGCCTGTCTTCACCGGTTCCATGGCTGGCCTCTCCTTCGAACGCCAGGAGGATACCGCCGCCGGGCCCCGGGGCGTGAGCCGGGTGCCGGCGCGCTGCCGATGACCAGCTCCGCGACGGATGTCTCCTCCATCCCCGGGGTGATGGCGGCGCGCTCGAAGGTATCGGGGTTGCCCCAGCCCACCATGCAGGAGGCCAGGCCCATGGCCGTCGCCGCCAGGGTGAGCGTCTGCAGCAGCACGCCCGCGTCCTTGAGGATGCAGGCGTACGCGAAGCCCTCGTACTTGTAGGCCACGCGCTGGAAGCGGGCGGCGAGCACGAGCAGCACCTGAACGGGTGAGCGGCCCTGTCGCGCGTCCGCGAGCAGCGCCCTGACGGGGGCCGTCAGCCCGGCGCGAGGCTCCAGGCCATGCGAGCGCGGCTCGTAGCGGTAGAGGCCGGGCTCGAGCCCGCCGCAGGCCCCCACCGCCACGTAGACCTCCAGCGGATGGAGGGCGCCAGCGGAAGGGGCGGGGCGCAGGGAGCGCTCCTGGGGGCCAGCGGGGTGCAGCTCGCGCACGCGGGCCGCGCGGAAGAGGAGCTCGCCGAGCTGGGCGACGTCGAGGGGCGGGGAGCCGTACCGGCGCTCGCTGCGGCGGTGTTCCAGCACGGAGGCGAAGGGCGGGTCCTCGCGGGTGAGTGCGTCCAGGTCCGGCCGGGGCAGCGGGAGGACGGGGCCTCGGGAAGGGAGGACGGCCGGGAGCGGTGGGACCTGGCCCGCCGCGCGGTAGGTGGCGCCCAGGAGTTGTCCGCGCCGGGGGCGACGCGTGCGGTCATGGAAGAGCAGGTCGTGGAACTCCCACAGCCGCAGGGCGGGGTGGCGCTCCTCCTCGGTGGCTCCTTCCGCGTCCACCGTCACCAGCAGTCGGGCCCGGGCGAGCAGGGCCACCAGTGCCCTCGCCGCGCGGCCGGTCCCCCGCGCGTGGCCCGCCGCGGCCCTCGCCGGAGTGGGGGTGGCGAGCGCCGCGAGGAGGGGCAGCGCCTCGGGGGCCAGGTGGACGCGCGCGCGGACGCGGGAGCTCTCCAGCACCAGCGCTCCGCGGTCCTGGCGGAGGTACGCGAAGCGGGAGAGCCGCAGCGCCTGCTCCGGCCGAGGCGGCACGGGCTCCAGCTCGAAGTGCTCCGAGAGGGGCTCCAGCGTGGCGAGCGTGCCCGCGCGGTCGTGGATGGCGTAGCGCACGAGGCCCCGCCGCCCGAGGCTCCGGAGCACCAGGTGCAGGTGCGCCGCCGCCTCCGGACCTCCCGCGCCCGCGCGTTCCAGCACCGCGTCCTCGGGAGCGCCGCGCCCCTGGAGCATCCGGAGGGCGCTCGCGGTGGCCGGGGGCAGGGGACCGAGGGTGACCTCGCCTTCATCGCTCCGTGCCTGGAGGTGCCCTCCCCGGGGCCGGACGAGCTTCGCGCCGGGAGCGAGGACGAGCCAGGGCGAGAGGGAGGCCAGGGCCCGGCTCATCAGAAGAAGACCCCCAGCGGGTTGAGGCGCTCTTCCGGCGTGGGGCGGGAGAGCCACCCGAGCTTCACGGGCACGTCATACAGCCGCCCCGGCCCGAAGCGCGGCCACAGGTGGCGCAGCCCGGGGACGATGACGCGCGCCACGCGCAGGCCCACGTCGGGCCGCGTCTGGTCCAGCACGAGCGTCTCCAGGCCCCGCCGCCGCACCCGCTCCACGCACTCGCGCACGTCGTCGCGCAGGTCGCTCGTGGCGATGCCGGGGTACGCGCGGGCGTCGAGCGCGGGGACGTCCGCGGGCGCGAGGTGGGGCTGGTTCTCCAGCGTGGCCTCCTCCAGCCAGCGGGTGAGCTGCGCGTCGCCGGGCGGCCCGGCGCGGCGCTCCTGGGCGGCCAGCGGGAGGAACTGGTTCATCTCGGTGATGGCGCGCTGAACGCCGAGGCGGGCCTCCAGGTGCGCGCCGAAGCCCACGCAGAGGCGCTCCGGGCCCCGGGTGCGGCGCGAGACGGCGGCGAAGGCGGGGATGCCCAGGTCCGTGGTGAGGTCCAGGACGTGCAGCTCGCGCCCGAGGTGGTGGTACGCGTCCACGAGCTGCCGGAGGAATGGGTCTCCGAAGCCCTCCAGCGCCACGCGGGGACGGCGGACGCGGTTGTACCACCAGAGGGAGACGGCATCGCGCTCCACCAGCTCCAGGAAGCCCTGGAGGATGGCCTCCTCCAGGGTGGTGCCGGCGGCGCAGCCATTGGAGTCCGCGCCGCAGAAGGGCGCGTCCGCCTCCGGGTAGCCGTAGTAGCAGTACGCGGTGGGCACGTAGCGGCGGGTGTCGTGCGTCAGCGACCAGACGGGCGTCCAGTCGATGCGGAGGGACGCGTCGAAGGGCAGGGGGACGTGCTCATGGCGCGGGTGGGTGGCGTTCCAGGCGTCGCGCTCCCGGTGCTGGCGCTCGCTGAAGAGGAGCAGGCGGTGCGGCTCCACCGCGACGTCGCCGAGGGCGCGGAGGGTGGCGCGCCGGCGGGCCTCGTCTCCCTGGAAGACGCCGCAGTAGCGCTCCAGCGCCTCGCCCAGCGCGCTGGCCCTGGCTTGAGGGAGGGTGGCGCCCTTGCCGGTGCTGAGGGCGCGCGCGGTGTGGAGGGGCGAGTCCGACGTCACACGGCGCGCGCGGTTGAGGCCGGCGTTGATGACGGGGAGGCGCTCGTCCTGCACGCCGGGCAGTGGCTCCAGCAGGTGCACCACGCCCGTTATCGGGCTGACGTGGTGCTGGTAGCGGGCCAGCATCGCCTCGGGGCCGAGGGCGCGGTGGCCGCCGTCGGAGGTGAAGACCTTGGGGTTCGACTGGAGTCGCGGCGGGCGTCGCTGTCCCGCGGCGACGAGCCCCGGCGAGCCGCAGGCGGGGCACTGCGGACGTCGCACCACCGCGTGGTGCTCGGTGCGCAGGCGGACGGAGTCCACCGTGACGAGCGTTCCCGCGAGCCCGTCATCTCCGGTGACGAGCAGCCTCGCGAGGGCGGAGGCGAGCAGGTGGGCCGCGGCGCGGATGGGACCTTCGGGCTCGCCGCTCCTGGCCTCGCGCGAGGACACGTTGGCGCGCAGGCGCCAGGCGAGACACTCCCAGCAGGCGGTGGTCCCCGGGACGAAGCGCGGCCCCAGCCACGCCACCGCGCCACCGGGACGCGCCAGCACCCACGGCGTGCCCGTGCGCAGGGCCTCGCGGTTCAGCGCCTCCAGCGGCGCCTGGAGGTAGTCATCCACCACGACGAGCGTCAGGGCCACGCCCCGCCGCGCGGTGCGCAAGCCCTCCGCCTGGAGCGCCTCGCGCACGAGCCGCACGGGCACGTCGCCGAGCGTCCGCACCTCCACGGGGGCCTTCCTCAGCGTCGCCATGGCCTCGCGCGCGGAAACCCCCAGCGCGTGCCAGTGCGCGGCGAGCCCCTCGGGCACCTCCGGCTCGGCCTCGATGAGGCCGCCCAGGGCCACGAGTCGCTCCAGCGCGAAGTGGACCTCCGCCGCGGAGTACTTCCGGGTGAGCGTCTGGAGCAGCCGGTCCACCGACCGTCGCCCATCGATGAGACGGGCGAGGTCGAAGTAGAGGCGTCCCCGAAGCTGGACCCGCCCTCCCTC
>NZ_JABBJJ010000251.1 GCF_012933655.1 Pyxidicoccus fallax
CCCCCCGAGCCCGCGCCCACGCGCGAGTCCCCGCCGTCCACCGTCACGAGCACGGACCCCAAGCCCGCCTAGTCCCGGAGGACACGCACCATGGCCATGGGAAAGACACCGGGGGACAACGAGGGCGACGAGGGCGTCTTCGCCGAAATCAACATCACCCCGCTGACGGACATCTTCCTGGTGCTGCTCATCATCTTCATGGTGACCAGCTCCGTCATCGTCCAGCAGGGGCCCGGGGGCGGCGCCAAGGCCGGCCTCAAGGTGAACCTGCCCAAGGGCGGCGCCGCGGACGTCACCGCGCGCACCACGGACCTGGCCGTGGCGGTGCTCGCCGACGGGCGCTTCGTGCTCGCCGGCAACGTCGTCTCCGAGGACGAGCTGCGCAAGTCCTTCGACGACGCCCGGGAGAAGGACCCCGACACCGTCGTCATCGTCCAGGCGGACGAGGGCGTTCCCCACGGCACCGTGGTGCAGGTGATGGAGCTGGCCAAGAAGGCCGGCCTCGGCCAGCTCGCCATCGGCGTGCGCGAGGGCGAATAGAAATACGAAGGGCGCCCCCGTCATCCAGGGGCGCCCGCTTCAGTCACACGGACATCAGACGGAGGCGAAGGCGCCGTCCGAGATGTCCATGGGCGAGGTGTCCTCGGAGGCGAGCATCTTCGCGGCCTGCTCCACGCCGGGCAGCACGTTGCGGGCGAAGAAGAGGGCGCTGTACTTCTTGCCCTCGTAGAAGGCGCGGTCCGGGTGCTCACCGGACAGCGAGCCCTTGGCCTTCTCCGCGATGACGGCCGCGTCCAGCAGCAGCCAGCCCACCGCCACCTCGGACATCATCTGCAGGAAGCGGTTGGCGGACAGCGGAATCAGCGGGAACTTGCTGCCGTCCTGCGACCAGCCGAACACCGTCATGGCGCTGGCCATCAGGGCCTCCTGCGCCGCGGCCAGCGTCTTCACCGCCTCGCCGTACACGGGGTGCTCGCGGTTGGCCTCGATGAACGAGCCCACGTCGCCCATGAACTGCTGGAAGTGCATGCCGCCCGCCTGCCCCATCTTCCGGCCCACCAGGTCCATGGCCTGGATGTGGTTGGTGCCCTCGTAGATGGAGAAGATCTTCGAGTCGCGGGTGTACTGCTCCACCGGGTAGTCCTGGATGTAGCCGGCGCCGCCGTAGACCTGGATGGCCTGGGCGCAGATGCGGAAGGACTGGTCGGAGCCGAAGGCCTTCACCAGCGGGGTGAGCAGCTCCACCTGGCCGCGGTGGTAGGTGGCCGCGTCATCGTCCTTGCCGGCCAGCTGCTTCGCCTTGTCCAGGTGCATGGCCAGCTTGATGATGAGCGAGCGGATGCCCTCCACGTGCGCCTTCATGTCCAGCAGCATGCGGCGGACATCCGGGTGCTCGATGATGGCGGCGCGGGGCGCGGTGGGGTCCTTCCACTTGGTGAAGTGCGAGCCCTGCTTGCGGTCCTTCGCGTAGTCCAGCGCGTTGTAGTACGCGGCGGAGGCGAGGCCGAGGCCCTGGATGCCCACGGCGATGCGCGCGCCGTTCATCATCTTGAACATCTGGCTCATGCCGACGTGCTCGACGGTGCCCACGAGCTCGCCCACACACGCGTCGTTCTCACCGAAGTTGAGGACACAGGTGGCCGAGCCGTTGATGCCCATCTTGTGCTCGATGGAGCCCACGCCCACGTCGTTCGGCTTGCCCGGGCTGCCGTCCGCGTTGATGCGCAGCTTGGGGACGATGAACAGCGACAGGCCCTTGGTGCCCGGCGAGGCACCGTCGATGCGCGCGAGCACGAGGTGGATGATGTTCTCCGCCATGTCGTGGTCGCCGCCGGAGATGAAGATCTTCGTGCCGCGGATGTTGTAGGTGCCGTCGGCGTTGCGGCGGGCGGTGGACTTGGCCGCGCCCACGTCGGAGCCGGCGTGCGGCTCGGTGAGGCACATGGTGCCGCCCCACGTGCCGTTCAGCATCCGCTCCACGTACATCTTCTGCTGGGCGGGCGTGCCGCACTCGGCGATGACTTCCGCCGCGCCGAAGGCCAGGCCCGGGTACATGTTGAACGCCGTGTTGGCGCCCGACAGCAGCTCCTCCACCGTCACCTGGAGCATCATCGGCGCGCCCTGGCCACCGTGCTCCGGGTCCACCGCCACCGTCTTGAAGCCCTGCTCGTACAGCTTCTTCCAGGCGTCCTTGAAGCCGGTGGGCGTATAGACGGCGCCGTTCTCCACCCGGCAGCCCTCACGGTCTCCCGTGGCGTTGAGGGGCCCGAGCACCTCACGGGCGAAGCGATAGGTCTCGGTGAGGACGGCCTTCGCCTCGTCCGAGCCCCAGGCCTCGTATGGCGCCTGGCCGCTCACCTGGCCGAAGCCGAACTGCTCGAACAGCGTGAAGAAGATCTCTCGAAGGTCGGTCTTGTAGGTGTTGATGCCGGCGGACATGGCCACTCCTGCGTGACGGCTCGCTGCCCGCCCAGCAAGAGGGCAAGTGGGGTCAGCGGCCCGGATGAGACGCAAGAAGTGTGGCGGCGACTGATTTTTGAGTCAACCCTGAATGACACCCCGCGTTGAGGGGCGGTCAGAACCGCCCGTCAACCCTGGGAAAAATGCCTACTTCTTCGCCTTCTTGGCGGTGGGAAGCGTCGCCGTCTTGGCGGCGGGCTTCTCGCGCGGGGCCGTCTTCTTGGAGGAGGCACCCGTGCGGCGCTCGTCGTCCTCCTCGCCCTCCTCGGGAGCGGACGGGCTGGTGGCGGCGGCGCCACCGGCGGAGGCCTGCTGCGCGGTGGCGAGGCTCTCGCGCGGCACCTCCACGACGATGGGGGACTGGCCGGAGCGCTGCCGGTTCTCGTCCTCGAGCGAGTAGAAGAGCTGGATCTGCGAGGAGCCCTTCATCACCAGCTCGCCGCGCTGGTTCTCCGCCCACAGGTCGATTTCGACGAAGTAGCGGCCGCCGGAGCCGTGACGGTCGCTGACGCGGCCCTTGCAGACCACGGTGTCGCCGGGCCACACCATCTTGATGAAGCGCACGTTGTAGCGCCGCATCTGGCCGCCGCGGGCCCAGTCGCTGATGAGCTGGCCCAGCATCCCCATCACGAGCATGCCGGGGGCGTAGACGCTCGGCATGCCCACGCTCTTGGCGTAGACCTCGTCCACGTGGACGGGGTTGTAGTCACCGGAGGCGCCGGCGTAGCGCGACAGTTGCACGCGGTCGACGGGAGCCTTGGCCAGGGCCGGCAGCTCGTCGCCGACACGGATGGCCTCGAAGTAGAGCTTGCGCGCGGGCATCACGGGGTCTCCTTGGCGGCGCGGACCACCAGCGTGCGGCGGGCGCGGAACACGAGGTTGCCCTCCTCGTCACGGCCCTCGTCCTCGATGACGGCGATGTCCATGCGCCCGGAGATGCCGGGGCGCTCGAAGACGTCCGACACACGGGTGGACACGTAGATGCGATCGCCCGCGAAGATGGGGCGCTCGTAGTCGAACCCCTGCTCGGCGTGCAGGAGGCTCTTGATGCCCACCCCGAGCAGCTCCCGCAGGTCCGCCGCGGAGTGGAAGGACGCGGGGAACGTGGGGGGCGCGATGATGGTGGGATAGCCGGACGCCCGCGCGTACTCCTCGTCGTAGTAGATGGGGTTGTAGTCCCCGATGGCCTCCGCGAAGCGGCGGATGGCGCCCTTCTCTACCTCGTTCAGCGTCGGCGGCGAGGCGCGGCCGATCGCGTTCTTGTCCAGCATTTCCCTCTCCTGACTCTAACGTCCGGCCGGAAGCTCGAGGACCGTGAGCAGCCCCGCTTCGGCAGCCGTCAAGCGTGGCGCGGCATTCACCAGCGCGTTCGCGGTGGCCCGGTCGCCTGCCACTCCCCCCGGGATTTCCAACACCAGCCTCGGGTCCGCGTCGATTTCGATGCGGTCCTTCGGGTCGTCCGCCCCCACGGCGATGGTCAGCTCCAGCCGCACCCGCTCCTGCCCCTCCTCCAAACCCACCACGGACTGGAACATGCCCGCCACCCGTCCCTTCTTCACGGCAAATGCGCCGCCGGAGATGTCCTCCTCCGCGAACACGGGGGCTACTTCTTCTTCATAGTCGTCGCAATCGAGCCCGAGTCCCAGGGCCGCCAGCGCCGCGGACTCCACCAACCCCACGTGCCCCAGCTGCTCGCCGTCCACCAGCTCGAAGAACTCTTCCTCTGTCAGCCCCGCGCCCACCTTGCGCTGCAGGGCCTCACGCCGCGTGCGCGCATCCACCACCCGCGTGGCGACCGCGCGGCGCACCGGCCCGCACACCTGCCCGGCCACGGCCACCAACCGGTCCAGCACGAAGCCCGGGTTGACGCCGGTGCCCACCACCGCCACGTCCGCCCGCTGCGCGGCCTGATCCAGTTTATCCGCTAGTTCCGGGTATTTCAGGTAGGGAAAAGCCAGCTCCTCGCAGGTGCTGGCCACCGGCATCCCCAGCTTCAGCGCCGCCAGGATTTGATCCACCACCTGCGGCAGCCGCGAGCCGGTGGCGTGCAGCAGCACCACGCCCTTGCGCTTGCCGAGCGCCTTCTCCAGCGAGTCCATCACCTTGACGCGAGGGGCAGGCCCCCCCAGCACGTCTCCCAGGGGACGCCCGACCAACGACGGCGACATGTCCACCGCGCCGATGAGCTCCACTTCCGGCGAGGACATGGCGGCCCTGGCAATCTCCTGACCGATGAACCCCAAGCCCATCACCACCACCGGCACCGGCCCTTCGGGGGCTCTAGCCATCGGAGATTGCTCCAGGATTCCAAGGGGTTAGCGACACAGTCCGTCCTGCGGGAGCACCTTAAATCACACCTTGGCGGGCAGGCAAGCGTCACTTGGATGTGCGACTCTTCCGGACTGAGAGAACCTCCAAGGATTTCCAGGGTTTGGCGGCATATATCGCCCGGGGGGGCCCTGTTTTGGCACCGAGCGAGGCGTGTATAAGGAAGCCAGGCACGCCTCCCTGTGGAGATCCCGTAGACATGGACCGCATCCTCGTGGTGGATGACGACGTTCTCATCCTCGCCGCGCTGTCCCGCATTCTCCAGGCGGAAGGATATGAGGTCGTGACGCACAGCGACCCGGCCCTCGCGGCGCGCGAGGTGGGCTTTCACGTCGTGCTGACGGACTTCATGATGCCGTACCTCAACGGCATCGAACTGCTGGGCGCGCTGCGCGAGCGCAACCCGAAGGCGGTGCGGCTGATGCTGACGGCGGCGGCGGACTTCCGCACCGCGTCCGAGGCCGTCAACCGGGGCGAGGTGTTCCGCCTGCTGGGCAAGCCCTGGTCGCTCAGCGAGCTGACCAGCAGCGTGCGCCAGGCCTTCGAGCACTACCGGCTGGTGGACGCCAACGAGCGGCTGACGCGCGAGGTGGCGGAGAAGAACGCGGAGCTGGTGGCCATCAACCGGGATTTGGAGCGGCGCGTGGTGGAGCGCACCGCGGGCCTGCTGGACGGGCTCATCAGCGCGCTGGACTACCGGGACACGGAGACGCAGTGGCACTCGCGCCGCGTGTCGCTCTACTCGCGGCGGCTGGCCCAGGAGGTGGGGCTGACGGGGGCCGCGCTGGACGTGGTGGAGCAGGGAGCGCTGCTGCACGACATCGGCAAGATTGGCGTGCGGGACTCCATCCTGCTCAAGCCCGGGCCGCTGACGCCGGACGAATGGGTGGAGATGCGCAAGCACCCGGAGTTCGGCTACCGGATGCTGGCGAAGATGCCGTACCTGCACGAGGCGGCGCTCATCGTCCTGCAGCACCAGGAGCGCTGGGACGGCAAGGGCTACCCGCAGAACCTCGCGGGCGAGGACATCGTCATCGGCGCGCGCATCTTCTGCATCGCGGACACGGTGGACGCGATTACGTCCGACCGGCCCTACCGCAAGGGCCGGCCCATGAGCGTGGCGCGGGATGAAATCCGCCGCTGCGCGGGCACGCAGTTCGACCCGGCGCTGGCGGACGCCTTCCTGAGCATCCCCGAGACGGAGTGGCAGCGCATCCGCCAGGAGGTCGAGGCGATGGAGGAGGCGGAGAGCGCGCGGTGGCATGGCCACCCGCTCGGGCCGCCGGCCTCGCTGGCGCGCGCCAGCGGGGCGTGAGTCACCGCCTCACGGCGTCAGCCGCACCGCGCGCACCTCGCGGATGAGGTCTCCCTCCAGCAGCGCGTCCACGACCTCCATTCCGGACACCACCTCGCCGAAGGCCGTGTAGCGGCCGTCCAGGTGGGGCTGCGGCGCGTGGGTGAAGAAGAACTGGCTGCCGCCGGTGTCCTTTCCGGCCAGTGCCATGCCCACGGTGCCGCGGCGGTACGGCCGGCGCGTCATCTCGCAGCGGATGGAGTAGCCCGGGCCGCCCTCCCCGTCTCCGCGCGGGTCTCCGCCCTGCGCGACGAAGTCCGGCACCACGCGGTGGAAGGAGATGCCGTTGAAGTAGCCGCGCTGGGCCAGCGTGTAGAGGTTGCCCGAGGTGAGGGGCGCCTCGTCGGCGTCCAGGCGCACGGTGATGTCGCCCTTGGCGGTGCGGAACACGAGCGCGGCGCCGGCGGGCGCGGGCTCCGGGCGGAAGGTGTCCGGCGGCAGCTCCACGCGCTCGGAGCGCACGGGCTGACCGGTGAGCTGCGTGAGGGCCTCGGCGGCCACGCGGCGCACGTTGGCGTGCGGGTGCTTCAGCCACTCGCGGAAGCGGGGCTCGGCGGCCCTGCCCTGCAGCGCGACGAGCGCTCCGGCCACGGGCTCGGCGAGGTCTCCGGGCTCCCTCGGGACGCGGTCGGCCAGCGGCTCGAGGGCGGGCGCGAGGAGCTGTGCCTTCATCTTCCCGAGCGCGGCCGCCGTGGCTCCGGCCACCACGAGGTCGTCTCCTCGCAGCAGGGGGCTGAGCGCGGTGGCCGCGCGGGGCACGGGCCGGGCGCCCACGGCCTCCACGGCGGCTCCGCGCACGCGCGCGTCCTTGTGGCTGAGGTAGCCCACCGCGAAGCCCGCCGTGCCCTTGTCCCGCGCCTGCGCCGTCTCACGCAGGCCCAGCGCGAGCCGCCGCTCGTCCTGCACCTGGCCGAAGCCGCAGCTCGTCACGTCGGCGAGCGTGCCGCGCTGCCGGTCCAGGGCCGCGGCGAGCCGGCAGTCCAGCCAGCCGAGGTCCGCGCGCGCCAGGTCCGAGGCCGCGCCCCGCTCCGCGTCCGCCAGGGCCAGCCGCAGCGACACGAAGAGGGGGGAGGCGAACCCGGGCAGCCCCTGCTGCGCCACCGCGAGAATCGCGTGGCCGTCCGCGGACCGGGCCAGCGTCTCCACCGGGCTGTCCGCGCCCGTCGCCGGTGCCTTGACCCCACCCGCCGCCGAGCCCGTCGCCGCCGGTGCCTTCGCCCCGCCCGCTTCCGTGCTCGCCTCCGGTGTCTCCATTCCGCGAGCCACGCGCTTCGCCCGCGCCGCCAGCGCCTCCAGGGTCTCCACCGCGGTGCACGGGCCGCTGCACATCGCCGCGAGCTTCGCCAGCGAGCGCGCCGCCTCCGCCGCCACGCGCGGCACCGGGTCCTCCAGGAGGCGTCCCAGCACCACCGCGTCCTCCGGCCCGCCCACGTCGCCGAAGGCCTTCGCGCACAGCCCGCGCACGTCCGCGTCCGCATCTTCCAGGCAGCGGCGCAGCGCGGGCAGCGCCTCCGCCCGCTTCGCCGTCATCAGGAAATATGCGCCCCCGTAGCGCGCCTCCACCGGCCGGTCCGCCGCGAGCAGCGCCACCGCGGGCGCCAGCGGCACCCCCGCCACCAGCGCCGCCCCACCCCGCCGCGCGGCCACGCCGAGCGCCAGCGCCGCCCGGCCCGCGACCTCCACGTCACCGCCTTGCAGCAGCTCCGTCAGTCGCGCCAGCGCGGCCGGAGCGCCCGTCCTCCCCAGCGAGTCCATCAGCGTGGAGCGTACCCGGGGCTCGCGCTCGGCGAGCTCCGCCGCCAGCAGGGCCTCCGCCAGCGCCGTGCGCTCCGCGTCCGTCAGCGGCTCCCATGACAGGGCCAGCTCTCCCGCCGCGAACGCGGCCTCGTCCCGCACGCCCGGGTCGGCATCCCTCAGTCCCGCGCGCACCACGTCCAGCGTGGCCACGTCCTGGATGCGCGCCAGGGCCCGCTGCGCCCGTGCGCGCACCCGCGCATCCGGCGCGCCCGTGGCCAGCGACACGAGCGCCCCATCCCCCAGCGAGCGCCGGTCCTCCCAGTCCTGGATGCGCGCCAGCGTCGCCGCGTCGATCGGCTCCCGCTCGGGCGAGGGAACGCCGCGGACACAGCCGGCGGACAGCGTGAGGGCGGCGAGGCAGGCGGACAGTCCACGAGCAGTGCGCGGTCGGCTCATGCGCCGGGGCGTAGGCCAATTTCCCGCGAAAATCCAGGGGTTAGGCTGCACGGGGTTTGACAGCCCCGGGCCAGGGCTCCGAAGATGCGGCCCGTTTCTCTCCGCGGGAGTGCTGGTCCTGAACTGCCCTGGCTGCGGCTCGAAGGTAGCCGCCAACACGTCCATCTGCTCCGTCTGTGACTACATCATCGACGGCTCCTTCCTGTCGGACGAGCCCCCCGCCGACAACGGCGAGGAGGCCGACGACGCGCCGGAGGAGCCTCGCCCCGCCGCGAAGCCCGCCGCCGCCGCGCGCCCCAAGGGGAAGACGGGAGCCCGTGCCGCGGTGCCGCCACCGGACTCGGATTCCACCAACATCCGGAGCATGGACGAGATCGTCCGAGCCGCGCCGCCGCGTCCCGCCGCCCGGGCCGCCGCTGGAGGCTCGCGCGCGACGCCGGCTGCCCGCGCCGCCCCTCCGCCCCGCCGCGCGCCGGAGCCTCCTCCGGAGGACGACGGACCGGACCCGTGGGACCGCTCGGCCCGCGCCGGCGAGGAGAGCAACGCCGTCGCGGACCCCGAGGAGCTCATCCGCGATGCGAAGGAGCTGTTCGCCCTGCTGACCGGCGGTGACAAGGTCGCCTTCTGGGGCGCGGCGCTGGTGCTGCTCTCCTGCTTCCTGCCGTGGAAGGACACGGCCGCGGACGGCGACATCCTCGGGCTGATGAGCATGGGCGTCGGCGCCTTCGTGCTCTCCATCCTCGTGATGACCGCCGTGAGCCTGCGCGTGAAGGGCTCCCTGCAGAACGTCAACCCGGTGGTGCCGTGGATGGGGCAGTTGCTGTGCGCCTTCATCTGCCTCGTCTGGTGCGTCATCTACATCAAGACGGCGTCGGACTCGACGAAGGTGCCCTCGGGCTTCGGCAACGCGGAGGTGGTGAACTCGTCGCCCAGCCTGGGCGTCTACCTCGCCCTGCTGGGCTCGCTGGCCGCCCTCGGCGGGACGCTGCTGGGCCTGAAGGGCAAGTCCGCCCGCTAAAGACGCGAGCCCCACGAAACCGCTGCCGCGCCTCGCGGCGGCGGGCTACCTTCCCGCGCCACCATGTCCGACGCCTCTCCCCTCTCCCGTCTCACCTCCGCGCTCGGCTCGGTCGTCTTCGGACAGCAGGCGGTGCTGGCCGACCTGGTGACGGCCTTCCTGGCGCGGGGCCACGTGCTGCTGGAGGGCGTGCCCGGCGTGGCCAAGACGCTCACGGCGCGCACCATGGCCGGGGCGCTGGGGCTGCGCTTCACCCGCGTCCAGTTCACCCCGGACCTGATGCCGGCGGACATCCTCGGCACCAACGTCTTCCAGCCGCAGGACAACGCCTTCCGCCTCGTGAAGGGCCCCATCTTCACGGAGGTGGTGGTGGCGGACGAAATCAACCGCACCCCGCCCAAGACGCAGGCCGCGCTGCTGGAGGCCATGGAGGAGCGGCAGGTCACCATCGACGGCGTGTCGCACGCGCTGCCGCCGCACTTCTTCGTGGTGGCCACGCAGAACCCGCTGGAATTGGAGGGAACCTACCCGCTGCCGGAGGCGCAACTGGACCGCTTCCTCATGCGCGTGCGCGTGGGCTACCCGGAGCCGGACGCGGAGACCACCATGCTGCGCGCGTACCACCAGCGCGAGGGCAGGCCCCCCGGCCTGGAGCGCATCCTGGACGTGGCCACGCTGACGGAGCTGCAGGCCCGCGCGGCCCGCGTCACCTGTGACGACTCCATCCTCCAGTACGTGGTGAACGTGGTGCGCGACACGCGCTCGCATCCCCGCGTGCGTCTGGGGGCCAGCCCCCGCTCGTCGCAGGCGCTGCTGGCCGCCGCGAAGGCGCGCGCGGCGCTGAATGGCACCGACTTCGTCACCCCGGACGACGTGAAGGCCGTGGCCTTCAGCGTCCTCAACCACCGCCTCCTGCTCAAGGCCGAGGCCGAGGTGGAGGGCGTCACCGCGGACGACGTCCTCCGGCAGACGCTCGAGCGGGTGCGAGTGCCGCGGTGAGCGCCGGCCGTCCCGTTCCCACCGGCCTCGCCGTGGCGCTGCTGGCGGCGGGGCTGCTTCCGGCCGCGCTCGCGGTGGCCAGCCCCACCTTCGGCTGGCTCGCGCTCGCGGTGGACGTGGCCATCCTCGCGCTCTGCGCGGTGGACTTCCTCCTCGCCCCGCGCGCGGAGGCCGTGAAGGTGTCGCGACGCGTGGAGCCCATCCTCTCGTCCGGCACGCCCAACGCCGTGCGCCTGGACTTCGAGCGGACGGACGGCGCCGCCGCCCCCCTGCGCCTCGACGTGCGCGACGAGCCACCCGTCGAGCTGGAGAGCACCGGCCACCGTCAGGCCCTCACGCTTCCGGCGGATGCCCCCGCGAGCCTCACGTACCTCGTCACCCCACCGGCGCGCGGGGACGCGCGCTTCGGGGACGTGCACCTGAGACTGGCGGGCCCGCTGGGCCTGTGCTGGCGCCAGGTGCGCGTGCCGGCCGCGCAGGCGGTGAAGGTGTACCCGGACCTCACGGCGCTCTCGCGCGAGGCGCTGACGTTGGCGCGCACCTCGGACGCGGCCTCCGCGCGCACGCAGCGGCGCCGCGTGGCGGAAGGCCGCGAGTTCGAGTCCCTGCGCGAGTACCGCCCGGGCGACGACTACCGCCACATCGACTGGAAGGCGTCCGCGCGCCATGCCAGCACGCTGGTGCGCACGTGGCAGCCGGAGCGCAACCAGCCGGTGCTGCTGCTCCTGGACTGCGGGCGCCACATGGCGGGCCGGGTGCGGGGCCGGCGCAAGCTGGACCACGCGGTGGACGCGGCGCTGCGGCTGGCGCGGGTGAGCCTGGACGCGGGGGACGTGGTGGGCGTGCTGGCCTTCGCCAGCGACGTGCGCGCCTTCCTCCCGCCGCGCAAGGGCCGCGAGCACCTGCGCCTCATCACCGAGTCCCTCTACCGCGCCGAGGCCGCGCTGGAGGAGAGCGACTACGGCCGCGCCTTCGACTTCGCCTTCGCCCGGCAGACGCGCCGCGCGCTGGTGGTGCTCTTCACGGACCTGGTGGACCCGGACGCCTCCGCGGGACTCCTCACGCGCACCCTCGCGCTGCGCCCCCGGCACCTGCCCGTCGTCGCCTCGCTGCTGGACGAGGACCTGGAAGCCGCCGCCACCGAGGTGCCCCGCGAGGCCCAGGACGCCTACGCCCGCCAGGCCGCGGCGCGTCTGGAGGCCGAGTACCGCCGCACCGCCACCACCCTGCGTGACGCCGGCGCCCTGGTGGTCCGCGCCCCCGCCCGGGGCTTCGGCGCGGCGGCGCTCAACGCGTACCTCGACGTGAAATCACGTGGACTGCTCTGAGCCGCTCCGTCAAGTCCAGCGAAAAGTTTGTGCGGAGCGTGTTTTCACCGCGCCCGCGCGTCGCTCGTGAAGAAGCGTGCCAATCGCTCCGAGGCCGAATTCTAGGCTCCGGAAACGACCCCCTTTACAGACACGTCTTCGTCAACAAAATGGCCGGTCTCTCTCGCCCGCCTCAGCGGCGGGCGACCTCGAACATCACGGATGGAGACGGTCTTGGCGGAGGGCGCGAGGGATTTGAGGGTTGAGGTGGAGGTCGACGCGGCGGCGGCGGCGATGGCGTCCCGGGTGGAGTCCGAGCCCGCGAAGGCGTCGTTGACTCCCTTCCACGAGCGGCTGCTGGCGGAAGAGCTGCTGGCGAAGAGTGGAGACTCACAGCAGCGGCTGGCCGGCGCGCTGTCGGAAGCGAAGGTGGACCTCAACCCGCACCAGGTCGAGGGCGCCATGTTCGCGCTCGACTCGCTGTCGCGCGGCGGCTGCATGCTGGGCGACGAGGTGGGCCTGGGGAAGACCATCGAGGCCGGCCTCGTCATCGCCCAGCTGATGGCCGAGGGGAAGAGCCGCATCCTCATCCTCGCGCCGGCCACGCTGCGCGCGCAGTGGAACAGCGAGCTGCGGGAGAAGTTCGACCTGGAGAGCGTGCTGGTGGACGGCCGCACCGTGCGGGCCTCCGGCAACTGCTTCGACCAGCCCTTCCCCGTCATCTGCTCGCACCCCTTCGCGGCCAACAAGGCGGCGCTGGCGGCGGAGATTCCGTGGGATGTGGTCGTCATCGACGAGGCCCACCGTCTTCGCAACGCGTACCGGCCCAACAACAAGATGGGGCAGGCGCTGAAGTCCGCCCTGGCCGGGCGCCCCAAGCTGCTGCTCACCGCCACCCCGCTCCAGAACGACATCATGGAGCTGTTCGGGCTGATGTCGCTGCTGGACGAGCAGATCCTCGGCCCGGAGCACGCCTTCCGCAGCCGCTACCGCGTGGACGAGGGCGGCGGCATGACGGAGGCCGCCGTCGCCGAGCTGAAGGAGCGGCTGGCCCCCGTGGTGCAGCGCACGCTGCGCCGGCAGGTGCGCGAGTACGTCCGCTACACCAACCGCCGCTCCATCGTGGAGGACTTCACCCCCTCCCCCGAGGAGCACGACCTCTACGAGAAGGTCAGCGAGTACCTCCAGCGCTCCGAGGCCGCGGCCATCGAGCCCGGCAAGAAGACGCTGCTGACGCTCTGCTACCGCAAGCTGCTGGCGTCCTCGACATACGCCATCGCCCCCACGCTGCGCCGGCTGGCGGAGAACCTGGAGAAGCGGCTCCAGGCGGCGAAGCTGGGCCAGCAGGCGCTGGCGATGTTCGAGCCCGAGGAGGCCAAGCAGTTCGTCGAGGAGGGCGAGGAGTGGTCGGATGATCCGGCCAAGTCCCCCAACGTCCGCGTGCTGGAGCAGGAGGTCTGGGAGCTGAAGCAGTACGCGGACCTCGCGGACTCCATCAAGGTCAACGCCAAGGGCCAGGCGCTCGTGCGCGGCCTGGACCGCACCTTCGGGGTGATGCGCGCGCACGGCTGGCCGGAGAAGGCGCTCATCTTCACCGAGTCCCGCCGCACGCAGCAGTACCTCTTCAACCTCCTGTCGGAGGCCGGCTACAAGGGGAAGATCTCCCTGCTGGCCGGTGACCTCGCCGGCACGCCGGAGGAGCGCCGCGCGCTGGTGGAGGAGTTCCGCCACAAGTCGCAGATCCTCATCTGCACCGAGGCCGGCGCGGAGGGGCTCAACCTCCAGTTCTGCAACCTGGTGGTGAACTACGATTTGCCGTGGAACCCGCAGCGGGTGGAGCAGCGCATCGGCCGCTGCCACCGGTACGGGCAGCAGCGGGACGTGCTGGTCATCAACTTCCTCAACCGGCAGAACGCGGCGGACGCGCGCCTGTTCGAACTGCTGGAGAAGAAGCTCAACCTCTTCGACGGCGTCTTCGGCGCGTCGGACGAAATCCTCGGCGCGCTGGAGAGCGGCGTCGACTTCGAGCGGCGCATCCTCGACATCTACCAGTCCTGCCGGAAGCCGGAGGACATCAACGCGGCGTTCGACAAGCTGCGCGAGGAGCTGGAAGGCCGCATCAGCAAGCGGATGACGGAGATGCGCTCGGTGGTGCTGGAGCGCTTCGACGGCGACGTGCGGCGGCGGCTGCGCGGGCAGCAGGACCAGACGAAGGAAGCGCTCGCGAAGCGGCAGCAGGAGGCGCGCGCGCTCACCAGCTCCGTGCTGGGCAGCCGCGCCTCGGGGCGGCTGGAGATCGCGAAGGCCGCGTACGCGGTGAAGGAGCGCACGCAGGACGCGGTGAGCTACCTGCAGCTGGACGCGTCCGGGCTCCCCTCCCGTCTGGCGCGGCTGGCCGGCTGCGAGGGCTGGTGGTTCGCCTACAAGTTCGAGACGACGGGCCTGAAGCCGGAGGAGAAGCTGGTGCACCTGGTGCTGGTGCGCGAGCGAGACGGCGGCTTCCGGGCGCTGCCGCTGCAGGACGGGGCGCACTTCGTGAAGCTGGCGGCGAAGGAGGAGAAGCGCCGCCAGCCCGCGCCGGTGTCCGTGCAGCTCATGCAGGAGCAGGCGCTGGTGTCGGCCAAGGAGGAAATCGTCCGGGCCGCGGAGCGCCGCAACGCGCTGGAGCTGGACAAGGCCAAGGAGCGCGCGGACCGCTACGTCGAGGACTGCCTCCTGGAGTCGCGCGAGGCGGTGGAGACCGCGCGCCAGCAGTGGTTCGAGGCGCGCAAGGCCGTCGCCGCCGTCGCCGAGGACGTGGCGGAGAAGGCGAAGGCGCGCGCGAACGCGGACCGGCTGGAGCGCGAGTACCGGCGCAAGCTGTCCTCGCTGCGCAACGAGGAGGAGAAGCGCTACGCCGCCAAGGACCGGCAGCTCGCGGACCTGGCGCAGAAGGCGAAGGTGACGGAGAAGCGCTCCCTCATCGCCTCCGCCTACTTCTGGCTGTCCTGAGCGACCTGCCGGACGGGCTTCGCGGGTGGAGGGAAGGCGGGCCGCTGGAAGGCGGGCACGCCGAGCTCCACGTCCACGGGAAGGCCCCGGGTGTCTCCGCTCGCGAAGAAGCCGACGAACCGCGCTAGGAGCTCGGGGTGCTGCTCCCACAGGGGCCTGCGATTGCCGTGAGTGCCCCGGTGGACGCGAATCGTGTGGCTGTTGGGGAAGTACGGCAGCACGCCCACCAGGTTCTCGATGGGGGTGGACGTGTCCCAGTCTCCATGGAGGAAGAGCACGGGCGTCGGGTTGGGGACGGGGCGCCGGAAGGCGTCTCCGAGGTCCGGCGTGGGCCAGGCGGACGCGGAAGCGATGTAGGGATGGAAGCCGCCCATGCCCAGGAGCTCGGTGCCCGGGTCGGTCCGCAGCAGGTGCTCGCGCTCGGCGGAGACGCCCAGGCTCGTGTCGATGAGCGGGCCGATGAGCGCCCAGGGCCCCGGCTTCATTCGCTGCTCGAGGACCTCGCGCGCCCAGCCGTCATAGTGCCGGTGGTACAGGGACAGGACGAAGGCGGGCCAGGTCACCGCGGAACGGATGAGTGAGTCGCGGAAGTCCTGGAGCCCCAGCGTCACGGTGGCCGCCCTGCCCTCCACCGCCTTGTCGACCTTCACCTGGATGGGCCCCTTCGCGAGGCGCTCGCGGACGGCGCGCAGCGCCCCCATCACTCCGCCCGCGGGCAGGTAGGGCGCGAGGCCCGGGTCCCTGTCCGCGTCCCAGGCGATGCGCTGGAGCGCCGAGAGGACGTGCGACGGCATGTCGTAACCGGAGTCCAGCGGCTCCACGTCCGTCAGCAGCGCCCGTGCCACCGTCTCGGGATGGCGCCGCATCACCGCGAAGCTCCACTGCGAGCCGAAGCTCCCGCCGTACAGGGTGATTTTGTCGTACCCGAGTGCCTTGCGCAGGTCGTTCACATCGTCGGCGCACTGCTCGATCGTGTACCCGGAGAGGTCCTTGTTGGGGTGGGCGGCGATGGCCGCCTGGGCCTGCTTCACCAGCATGACGGCGTCCGCCTCCAGGGAGCCGGGGCGCTCCAGTGGCTGCGCTGGCGGGGTGAACTCCATGAAGTCACCACGCGGCGAGTAGCCCCGCTGGTCCACCAGCACCACGTCGCCCGCCGTGCGGTACTGGGCCAAGATGGCCAGATGGCGGCGTGAGGCCGGGTCGCTGTTGTCCGTCAGGGTGTCCAGCAGGCTGAGGCCGGGGCCTCCGGGCAACAGGAAGATGGGAGGGGCCCCCGTGGGCTTCGCCGCCCGGATGCGGGCGAACCCGACGCCGATGAGGCGGCTCTTCGGCGCCGTCCGGTTCTCGGGCACGAACAGCGTGCCGACCTCGTACGGGAGCACCTCTCCGGTGGGCGTCGTCGCCGAGCCCGTCTCCACCACCACGTCCCCTGCCCGGCGCGCGACAGCCACCTCCGCGGCCTCGGCCCACCGCCCGGGTACCAGCAACGCAAGCACCAGAGTGAAGCAGGCCCTCCACGGCCATGCACTCCCGTCGAACCGCGTCATCGCGTCCTCCTGGCTTGGGTGTGGCGTTTGTAACTGGATGGATGTTGTCTCGGAGCTGGGGCACGAACGCCTGCCCGCCCCCCTTATTCCGGGCACGTGACGGCGCTACGTCCCGCTCGGCTCCGCCGGCCGCAGCCGCACCCACGTCGCGCCCCAGCCGCCGTCGGCCTCGGAGGCGGAGCGGAACGACTCCACCTCCGGCAGCTTCGGCAGCAGCGAGTGCACGGTGCGCCGCAGCGCCCCGGAGCCCTTGCCATGGATGATGCGCACGTCGAGCAACCCCTTCTGGCGGCACGCCCAGAGGTACTCGGTGACCAGCTCCTTCACTTCCCGAGGATGGAAGAGGTGCAGGTCCAGGTTCCCATCGATGGGAATTTCTACAGCCTCGTCTTCAGCGGGCGGGGGTTCCGGCCCCTCCGGTGGGAGGGGTGGCTCGTGGGGCGGTAGGCGCCTTGGGGCCATGGTGCCACTCCTCCTCCTCGCGCTTCTTCCGCTCCGCCTCGAGCCGGCGGCGCTCCTTGGCCGCATTGAACTCCGCGGACAGCGAGGACAGCTCGTTCTTGAGCGAGGACAGTTCCTTGCCCACGTCGCCGGCTTCCTGGCGCTCGGTCGCACGCTCACCCTGCGCACCGGCGCCACCCGCCGTCATGAGCTGAACCACCACTGCCGCGAAAGCCATGGACTTCATGACACCTCACGTAAGCAAGAGCCGTGCACAAGGGCAAGAGTCGTTCACGAGGAAACGCTCTGTTGCCTGCCCTCCTCCGTCCTGCGCGCGACAATACGTTCCGCGAGTCGGATGGCGGACAGGGGGGCGCTGCCCTCGGCTTTGTTGTTGATGGTGATGAAGGCGGGCTTCCCCCGGCGCTCGGCCGCGAGACAGACGCGGGCGAGGACGTCGCGGGTGGACAGGTCCTCGTCCACGAGCTTGTCAAAGGGGGCGTAGCGTGCGCGGGCCTCCTCGTAGCCGAGGTTGGGCGGCAGCATCCACCGCACCACCAGGGCGCGAGACTCGAAGGCCCGGGTGCGCTTCGCCTGCTGCGCGACGGGCGGCATGTCGCGCCACACGGCGAGCACGGGGCTGACGCCCACGTCCGCCAGGGCCTGGGCGAAACCCTCGGTGAGCAACTCCTCGTTGCGCACCTCCACCGCGTACAGCGGGCCCCGGGGCAGCGCGGCGAAGAAGGCGTGCAGCCGCTCCACGAAGCGCGCGGGCCCGCCGAGCGACTGCGGGTCCTGCGGAGGAAACTGGAAGACGAGCGGCCCGGCCTTGTCCCCGAGCCCCTCCACGAAGGGGGCCACCACGTGCTCGGCGGCGTACGCGGCGTTGAGGAACCGGTCATTGGCCTGCCCGCGCTGGGCGCCGTAGCGCTCGTGCAGGGGGAAGCGGGCCATGGTGCAGACCTCGTGGGCCTTCACGAGGAAGCGGAAGCCGTCGGGGACCTGCTCGGCGTACTCGGCGAAGGCGCTGGCGGGGATGGGGCCGTAGAAGGTCCGGTCGATGCCCACCGTGCGCAGCACCGGGTGGTGGGCGTACGCGGCCAGGCCCTCGCGCGCGAGCTGGGAGGCGGCGGCCGGGTGGTCGTAGACGATGCCGCTCCACCCGGGGAAGGTCCACGAGGAGGTTCCCAGGTAGGTGCCCGCGGGCAGGTGCTGGCCGACCGCGGACAGGTGCTCGGAGGCGGGGGCGGGCCCTACCGGCTGGGTTCCTTTTCGGCCCCGGGAGGAAGCCTCGACGGGCGCGCCGGTGAACAGGTCGAGCTGGGCGGGTCCTCGTTGCTGGGCCATGGGACGTCTCCTGCGGCGGGAAGGCACCGGGATGCGGTGCCATCGTGCGTCCGGCAGGCATAACGCCGGGCGCCACCTGATGCAGCAGGTTGCCCCAGAAATGGCCCACTCTCCAAGTGGTATGTCCGGCCTACAGGCAGCCGAGCTCCATGGCCCGGAGGACGGCGCGGGTGCGGTCCCTCACGCCCAGCTTGGACAGGATGCTGGAGGTCTGGTTCTTCACCGTGCCCTCCGCCGTCCCGAGCGCCTGGGCAATCTCGCGGTTGCTCATGCCCCGGGCGATGAGGCGCAGCACCTCCACCTCGCGGCGGGTGAGGCCCTCGGGCAGATCCGCGTGGGGGAAGTCCCGGGGCAGCTCGGCCACGCCTCGGGCCACGCGCTCCGCGACGCCGGGAGGCAGGAGCGTCTCGCCCGCGGCGACGCGCCGGATGGCGTCGGCGAGCTCCTCCATGGACACGTCCTTGAGGAGGAAGCCCTGCACGCCCGCGCGGAGGGCCTCGATGATGGCGGCGTCCTCGTCGAAGGTGGTGAGCAGCACCACGCGCCGGGACGGGTCGGTGCGGCGCAGGGCGTGGAGCGCCTCCAGGCCCGTCATGCGGGGCATGCGCACGTCCATCAGCACCACGTCCGGATTCAACTCCGCCACCCGGCGCACGGCCTCCTCGCCGTCGGCCGCCTCGCCCACCACGCGCAGGTCCGGGGTGAGGTCCAGCAGGCTCCGCAGGCCCTGGCGCACCAGGGCGTGGTCATCGGCGAGGACGAGGCGGATCGGGGGCCTCGCTTTGATGTCATCGGTGCTCATGTCGTCCGTCTCCCAGTCGTCGCGGACAGCCCCGTAACCGGCATCTGCCCCACCCCAGCGCGCCTGTCC
>NZ_JABBJJ010000252.1 GCF_012933655.1 Pyxidicoccus fallax
CCACCACCGCCCCCATCACCGCCTGGGCAATCGCTTGTCCCACCTCCTCCTTCCCGTGCGCTATCGCCGACAGCACCGCCAACTCCGGCTCTCTTCGCGCCTCTTTCACGTCCGTCAGCACCGGTATCGCGTCCGGCCCCACTACCAGCGGCTTCAGCACGAAGCCCGGGTGCCCCAGCTCAATCGGCCGGGCGCACCAGCGCGCCACCGCGGCGTCCGGCGCCACCACCAGCAGCGCCGTGGGACAGGCCACCCGTGAGCGCAGGCTGGTGAGGTACAGCGGCCACGTCTTGCGCTTGGCCTCGTCCCTTGAAATCTGCACCTCCACCACGATGGCGAAGACGGGCCGGCCCTCCCACAGCAGCACCACCAGGTCCGCCCGGTACTCGGTGGGCACCACCTCCGTCAGCTCCGCCGACTCCACCCGTGCCTCGGACCAGGCGGGCAGTCCGACTCCCAGCGCGTCGCGTAGCAACTCCGCCGCCAGCGCGGGGCGGTTGCGGAACAGCAGCAGCAGCCCTTCGTGCCTCATGGATGTCATCGGCGCCACCCTACCCATGGGGTCTGACATCAGGCTAACTACCTACGTCACGCGCGAAGCGTTGTTCTGCTGTGCATCCATCAACCCGTTGCCAGCGGAAACAACACGGCCCGGTGTGCACGGAGCACACCGGGCCGCGAGTCACTGCTCAGTCCGTCCGACTACTTGCCGCAGGTGCTCTGAGCCGCGGAGGACACGTACGCGTCCTTCTGGCTGGTGGAGATGACCCCGGCGTTCACCAGCGTGTCCGTCGACTTCGCGACGCACGAGACGTACTGGCCGTGGTTCTTCCAGGCCACCGACTGGCCGCGAGGACCGGAGCACGGGCAGAGCTGGGCCACCGAGCAGCCCGTGGACGGATCCACCACGGTCGCCAGCGGCGTCCACGCGCACTGGTCATTCGCGTCGGCGACGCCATCCGCGTCGTCGTCGCTGTCGCAGGCGTCACCCAGGGAGTCACCGTCGAAGTCGGCCTGGGAGGCGTTGGCCACCAGCGGGCAGTTGTCCGCCGTGTCGGACACCGTGTCGTTGTCGTCATCGACGTCGCAGGCATCACCCTGGCTGTCACCGTCGGTGTTCACCTGGTCCGGGTTGGCGACCATGACGCAGTTGTCCGCGCCGTTGGCCACGCCGTCGCCGTCGCTGTCCGGGTCGCAGACATCGCCCATGCCGTCGCCGTCGAGGTCCGCCTGGCTCGCGTTGCTGGTCATCGGGCAGTTGTCGACCTCGTTGGCCACGTCGTCGCCGTCCCAGTCCGCGTCGCAGGCATCACCCTGGCCGTCGGAGTCCAGGTCCGCCTGGTCCGCGTTCACGGTGGACGGGCAGTTGTCCGCCCCGTTCTGGACGCCGTCGCCGTCGAGGTCCGGGTCGCAGGCGTCGCCGAGGTCATCGCCATCGGTGTTCTGCTGGTCCGCGTTGGCGGCGAACTGGCAGTTGTCCGCGCTGTCCTCGATGGTGTCGTTGTCGTCGTCGCTGTCGCAGACGTCGCCGGCCGCGTCGCCGTCGTTGTTGGCCTGGCTCACGTTGGCGGCGAACTGGCAGTTGTCCGCGCTGTCCTCGATGGTGTCGTTGTCGTCGTCACTGTCGCAGACGTCGCCGGCCGCGTCGGCGTCGTTGTCCGCCTGGTCGGTGTTGGCCGTCACCGGGCAGTTGTCGGCCACGTCGGCCACGTTGTCGCCGTCGTCATCCGCGTCGCAGGCGTCGCCGAGGTTGTCCCCGTCGAGGTCCGCCTGGTTCATGTTGGCGACCGTCGGGCAGTTGTCCGCGGTGTCCGCCACGCCGTCGTTGTCATCGTCGGCGTCGCACACATCACCCGTGCCGTCGAGGTCGAGGTCCTCCTGCAGCGGGTTCGCGCCACTCGGGCAGTTGTCCACGGAGTCCTGCACGCCGTCGTTGTCGTCATCGCCGTCGCACACGTCACCCTGGCCGTCGAAGTCGAGGTCCTCCTGGCCGGGGTTCGCCGCGAACACGCAGTTGTCGAACGCGTCCTGCACGCCGTCGTTGTCGTCGTCGAAGTCGCAGACGTCGCCGGACGCGTCGCCGTCATTGTCCGCCTGGTCGGCATTGGAGACGAACGCGCAGTTGTCGCTGGTGTCGAACACGCCGTCGTTGTCGTCGTCGCTGTCGCAGACGTCACCCTGGGCGTCACCATCGTTGTTCGCCTGGTTCGGGTTGTACGCGAGCGAGCAGTTGTCCGCGGCGTCCTGCACGCCGTCGTTGTCATCGTCCGGGTCGCAGGCGTTGCCCACCGCGTCGCCGTCCTGGTTCGCCTGGTCCGCGTTCGGGGTCGACGGGCAGTTGTCGCTGCTGTCGAGCACGCCGTCGTTGTCGTCGTCCGGGTCGCAGGCGTTGCCCATGCCATCGCCGTCGAGGTCCGCCTGATTGGCGTTCGGCACGGTCGGGCAGTTGTCCTGCCCGTTCGGCACGCCGTCACCGTCGCTGTCGACCACCGTCTGGTCGGCGTCGAACAGGCCATAGCTCGACCCCGCGCAGTCGCCGGAGTTGGTGGAACTGTACTGGACGAGGTAGCTGCCGGCCCTCGGCGCGGTGAATGACCAGCGGGTCCACGGGCCGCTGCCGTAGCTGCCCACCATCTGGACGTTGCTGTACCAGGTCTCGGTGGTCTGCGCGGCGACGATGGTGGCGCGCGCGCTGTCGTTGTACGGCAGGTAATCCGAGGCGTTGAACGCCGCCCACCCGGAGATCGTCTCACCCTGGGCGAGCGTGATGGTCTGCGAGAGAGAGTTGGTGTAGCAGCCGCCCGTGAGGACGGCGAAGTACGAGCCCTCGCGCGCGGTGTAGTTGCCGTGAGCCGTGACGACCGACGCCCCACCGCTCGGGTTGCTCCAGCCGGTCAGGGTCCTTGATTCAAACCCGAAATTGACGGTGCCAGCGGCAAGGGACGGACCCGCCGCCAGCGAAATACAAAGAGACAAACCCCACTTCAGACGTTTCATGAAATCCCCCTCTGCGATTGAACGGCTACGACAGTCGACGCACGACAAAGGCTGACCCGGCGGGTGGCCTTCGGCCCCCGCGGGTGAAAGGAATCAACGAATCAGGGACGCTTGGAGCTACCGCTCACCCGCGAACGGCGGCGTGACGACGAGGCCGCTCGTGCCGGGCTCGAGGTCGAGCTCGAGCTGCTTGAGGACGCGGTCCACGCAGTCGACGAAGGGCTTCGGCGCGGTCTCTCCGCCCACCACCTCGACAGCGACGACCCGGCCCTTCCCCTGGGCGTCGGACTCGACGTGCAGACGTCCGTGCATTCGAGGGTCGAGCTTCGGGAGCTCGACCCCGCTCGCCGCGATGCACGACAGGACGCCAGGCGCGGCAACACGCAGCGTCTTCAGTCGGGCGGGCGGGGGCAGTTGGTCCGCGTCGTCCCACGGATCGGCGGCTGCCGCGGCGGCAGCCCCGGACGGAGTCTCCACGTTCGAGCCGTACCGCTGCCGGGACTGGGGCGCAGAGATGGAGACCAATTGCGAGGTGTCCGGTCCGGGGCTGGCCCGTTGCACCTGCGGCGGGGGTATTGTCTGGGATTCGGTATCGCTGGAGCGCACCCCCAGGAAAACCAAAGCCAGTAGCGCTGCCCCCAGGAGCGCCACCATCCCCCTCTTGGTGTTCGACATGGACAGACATTTACAGAACGTGAAGCTTTTGCACAAGTCCCCAGTCATCAGAAAATGACGAGTCAGCTCCCCTGTTCGTCAATCCACGTCTTGCCTGGCTCAGGTGTCTGGATGCAGGTCCTCTCCAAACCGCTCGCAGGTCAGGTCTCACACCGTGAGGGTCTGTCATCACCCGCTGTGCCAGGTCAGCTCGGTTTATTTACTGAAGACCGACGGGGTTTCGCTGCTCGCGATCGCGCTGCGATTGGGTGGGAGGAGTGAGGCTTCCGCATCGTGATTGTCATTGATGCGGCAGGGTAATTGTAATTGCATTGCAGCGTGAACTCGAGTGATGCGAGCCGCTTAGTGGCCGGGTGTCACTCGCGGTATCGTCGTGGGATGTCCGATTTATTCGCCCTCCGCTACCTCGAGGCGGCGGACTGGCACGGCTCGGAGTTGATCGACTTCGACGACCTGAAGTCCCTCGGCCGCGCGTGGCTTTCACAGGACGACGCGGCCGCGGCGAGCGAGCCCACAGCGAAGCCCGAGCGCGGAGGAGCGAAGAAGGCCGCGAGCAAAGCCGGAGCGAAGAAGGCGACGAGGGCGGGCCGCAAGGCCGGAGCGAAGATGGCGACGAAAGCGGGCAGGGGGCTTCGCCGCGCGGGCGCGAGGGCCGCCACCTCGGCGCCTCGTTGAGACTTGCTGCCGTAGTGGCTCTTGCTGCCCATCACGAGGCCGCGCAGCCGCCGCTCGACAGGGTTGTCGGGGCGCGGAGGTTGGACGCCGCGGCGAAGAAACGGCGCGGGCCGGCTCCGGAGTTCACCGGTGCCGGCCCGCGTGGGTGTCTCAACCCAGAGCTACGGATGCTTCGTCACGGGCTGCAGCAGAGCAGCGCGTGGGGCGCGCCGCCGGAGATGTTGCGCGAGAGGCCCGCCGCGTACCGGCCGGGACCGCACTCGCCCTTCCAGTTGCCGGAGTCCCAGTCGCCCGAGGCGGAGGACTCGCGTGAATCCTGGCCGTCGAAGACACGGGCGGAGCAGGAGGTGTGGGTGACGGTGCCGGGGCAGCAGAGCACGGCCGTGATCTCGTGCGTGGTGCTCTGGGCCACACCGGCGACGAACTCGTTGGTGCCGCACTCCCCCTTGTAATAGCCGGGGTCCCAGTCACCGGTGGCGGAGGTGCCGCGGCTGTCACCGGTGGAGAAGCTCCGCGTGTAGCAGCCGTCGTGCGGGTAGCGCGAGTCGCCGCTGGCGCGGCACAGCGCGACGCGGGTATGCCGCGAGGTGGGGTTGAGGGACAGACCCGTCACCGACTCACCGCTGGCGCACTCGGCCTTGTAGTAGCCGGGAGCCCAGTCGCCGGTGGAGCTGGTGCGGCGCGCATCCCCGTTCTCGAAGTTCAGCGTCGCGTAGACCTGCTGCGCGTACAGGTAGGACAGCGCGGTGAGGTCGCTGGAGGAGAACTCGCCCGTCTCGACCGAGCGGAAGCAGGAGTTCATGAGCGAGCCGCCGACGACCGCGTTGGTCGGCGTGCCCGGGACGTGGATGGCGCCGATGCCCGCGTCGCCCTCGTCGCCGCCGCTGCCGCAGCTGATGCTGCGGTTGTAGTAGTCCGAGTGGCGGAACCCGAGGGTGTGGCCAATCTCGTGCGTGATGACGTGCTCGATGACGTCGACGCTGTAGGAGGAGAGCCCGCTGCCGATGTTGATGGTGTGGTACGGCAGCCCGCCCGAGGGGAATCCGGCGGATCCTCCCACCACGCCCGGCTGGATGACCGCGTTGATGGTGTAGCTGCAGCCGGTGCTCGGCGTGCGCGCCATGGCGAAGGAGAGCGGCAGCTCGTCGTAGTTCTGGATGGCCAGGTCGAGCGCCGTGCTGAACGCGCCGGTGAACGTCGAGCCGTTGATGCAGATCTTCGTCACCGACGGGCTGACGAGGTTCGTCGTGCGGTATTGCTCCTCGGAGGTGTCGCCGGTCCCGAGCAGCTCGCGAGACGCGGCCAGGGACACCTCGGCGTCCCGCCCGACGTAGACCTTCCCGTCGACGACCATGATGTCGTCGGCCGGGAAGCCAGCCTTGCTCAGGTTGTCGACAATCTCCTGCGTCTCATCGGGTTGGCCGGCGCATCCGAACATCAGCGCACTGCATCCCACCGCGAGTACGAGCTTTCTCGCAAACAATGGATACTCCTCGGGTCGACCAGACGTGCCCTGGTCCACGGACGGTGTTGGAACTGAATTTGCGGGGTTTCCCGTATAGTCCCAGCCTGACGAGCGGGACAACACCGATCCGGCAGACGCATGGCGTCATGGGCTGCGCAGTCAGCGCACGTCGTAGACCTTGCGGAGCGGCGTGCCTCCGCGCTCGAGGTCGACCTCGATGTGCCGCACCTCGCGCAGGCTCTCGAAGGCGTTCATCGCGCTCTGTGGCGTCTTGAGCGACATCCCATTCACCTGCTGGAGGACGTCACCGTTCTGGAGCCCGAGCTTCTCGTAGATGGACTCCGGCTTGATGGCGAACAGCTTGAATCCCTGGGGCTCACCGTCGCGGAAGGCGGGCACCACCCGCGCCTGCATCGCCACTTCTTCCAGGCGCGAGAATGCGTCGTGCACGTCCGCGCGCGGAACCTCGTAGGCATGTTCGCCCACGGCGCGGATGCCACAGAGGAACGCCGGGTTGCCGGCGGACACGCGCGGCCGCGCGGGCTCCTGTGTACCGTGCGCTTCCGCCGCGTCGCCGAATGCGCCATGCACGCTGGCCGGGATGATGATGCGCTCCCGCTCGATGACGACGGCGCTCTCCTCGGAGGCGCGGGCGGTCCGCTCCTTCTCGGGTGCGAGGCCGGGGATGAGCCGGGTGAGCTTGAAGTCGTCGAGCAGGTTCATCGTGCCCGCCGCCACCGGCGCGGCGAGAAGGATGAGGGCTCCGCTCAACAGCCAAGGGGTCCTGCGGTTGAAGCGCTCCATCGTCGTGGCTCCTCTCGTTCAGAGACGAGAGGCGCCCTGAGCAAGCCGGGTGCCATCGCCGGGCCTCGACGGGACGGAGCCTCCATGCGGGTCCGGAGGAGGACCCGCTGTCACGGAGGCCGGCCGCGCGAGTGACAGGCTGTCACTCGCACCGGTCCGAGCGCCCGTCAGGCGGTGCTCAGAGCGTTTTCCGTCGCCGCTCGCGTTTGCGGCTCGGCTCCGGCGGCGGGGACTTGGGCAGGTCCTTCAGCTCGTCCGGCATGGGGAGGGACAGCGAGGGGCGCGTGGCGGGGTAGGGCGTGCCGTCCGCCGCCACCGGCTCCGCGGGCTGCTCCGAGGGGAGCGCGGGCAGGCGGATGATGAACGACGAGCCCTCGTTCACCTTGCTCTGCACGGAGATGCTGCCTCCGTGGTTCTTCACGATGCGCTGGCAGATGGCGAGCCCCAGCCCCGTGCCCTTCTGCTTCGTCGTGTAGAAGGGCACGAAGATGTGCTGCTGCTGATCCGCCGGGATGCCCGGGCCCGTGTCGGACACGTGCACCTCCACGAACTCGCCGCCCGCGTTGCGAATCTCGCCGAAGCGCTCCGGCTTGTCGGTGCGCACGGTGATGCGGCCCTCGCGGCTGCCCAGCGCCTGCACCGCGTTCTGCACCAGGTTGATGAGCACCTGCTTGAGCTGCTCCGCGTCCCCGTCCACCCGCGCCAACAGCAGGTCCAGCTCCACGGCCAGCGAGATGTTCGGGGGCACGTCGTTCTGGATGAGGCGCATCGTGCGCGTCACCACCTCGTTCAGGTCCGTGGGCCCGAAGCTCTGCTTCATCGGCCGCGCGTAGTCCAGGAACGCCGTCACCACGCCGTTGAGGCGATTCACCTCCTCGATGATGACCTCCAGGAACTCGCTGTCCTCGCCCTGAAGCCGCCGCGGGTCCAGGCACTGCGCCGCGCCCTTGATGGCCCCCAGCGGGTTGCGAATCTCGTGCGCCAGGCCCGCGGCCATCTCGCCCAGCGCGGCCAGACGGTCCCGCTCGCGGATCTTCTCGTACAGCTTCGAGTTCTCCAGCACCGTGGCCAGCCGCTCGGCCACCTCCAGGATGAGGGCGATTTCGTCGGACGCGTACGCCTCCGGCACCCGCTCGTCCCACAGGTTCAGGAACCCGATGACGCGGTCATTGCCCATCAGCGGCACGGTGATGCCGGCCTTCACCTGCACCAGCGCCGCCCGCGTGTCGTTCAGGCGCTTGAGCTCGTCGCGGTAGCGCTTGCCCTCCACCACCTGCAGCCGCATCGTCGCGATGCGCCGCTCCACGTTCTCCCGCAGCACCGCCTTCTGCCCGCTCGCCGCGGCGAACAGCAGGCCGCGCGCCACCGCCGTGTCCAGGAAGGCCACCGGCAGGGGGCCTCGCGAGTCCAGCAGCCGGTACCCGGGCCGGTCCTCCGCCAGCAGGTACACCGACGCGTGCGTCACGCGCCCCGTCTCATGGAGCGTGTCCAGCACCAGCCGCGCCAGCTCGGAGATTTCGATGACGTTCGCCATGCGCGCGCGCAGCGAGCCCAGCGAGTCCAGGAGCGCGAAGCGCTCGCGGAAGAAGATGCGCACCACCATCTCCTCCACCTTGGTGCGCAGCGGGTCCAACAGGATGAGGATGACGAAGGCCGCCACCACCGTGTTGAAGACGAACAGGCCCGTGTCCTCGTCCACCCACGCGGTGAGCACCGTGAAGACGGCCGCGAGGATGACGGCCAGCACCGTCTGCGAGGCAATCTTCCCCAGCAGCTCGTGCAGGTCCATCAGCCGCAGCCGCAGCAGCGTCTGCGCCAGGAAGAAGAGGTACAGCGTGGAGAAGACCGGCCCCAGCGTGGGGAAGGGAATCCCGTAGCGGCTGAGGAAGTCGAGCGCGGAGAACAGCGTGGCTGCCCCCGCGCCGATGGCCAGGTACGTCAGCCGCAATTGCTCGATGCGCGACTCGGTGGTGCGGACCCGGTGGACCAGCAACGAACCCGAGGTCAGCAACGTGCCCAGCACCCACACGCCCATGGCCACCCGGGCCCACCCCTTGTCGGCCAGGGGGGTGACGGCCACGGCCAGTCCCAGCACGGCGGAGAGCAGGGCGAGCCTGCGGCCGAGCAGGTGTGTTCCCTTGCTGACGCCGAGGAACTCCAGGAAGAAGGCGATGGCCGCCCCGGGCACCAGGGAGGCCAGCAGAACGGTGGAGCCCAAAGCAATGCGGGAGGGCCACCAGAACTGCTCCGCCGGGAAGATGCTGTGGAAGAAGAGGGAGAGGTAGTAGCCGGCGACCGTCAGGGCGAAGACGGAGTAGAGCGTCAGCACCCTCGGCCGGCTGGGGCGCAACAACATGGACACGCCGAGCGCGAGCCCGATGATGGATGCCAGCAGAGCGCTTTGAGTCCGGATGTCCATATGCAGGCGGACAGTCTAACCTGTGTCCACCGTCGGAAATTTTCCATGCACTCCCGGTTGTCCTGTGTCGCGCCCAGGCGCATCTCCCAGGGTCAGCCCCCGCGTATGAAGCCCTTCCTCCCCAAGCTCGCCCTCCTTGCCTCCGCGCTGCTCCTCTCCGGGCAGGCGCCCGCGCCCCAGGCCCCCGCGCCTCAGGCACCCGTCTCCGAGTCGCCCACACCGACGGACGCCTCCGAGGCGCCCGCCCAGCATCCGGGCAGCGCGCCCTCGGAAGCCCAGCTGACGCCTCCTCCGGACTCGGAGAAGACGCCGACGCCGTCGGGCTACGTGGAGGTGCTCAACCCCGCGTTCCCCAACCCCGCGCCGCCGACGCCGGTCGTGCACCGCGGGCGCCGCTACGGCCTGGAGGACATCGCCCCGTACTTCGCGGACGGGAAGAAGAAGGCGGCCCGCGAGGCCTTCGACAAGGGCCAGTACACGCGCGCCCGCGAGCTCTTGAAGGACGAGGGCGATAGCGCGCCGGTGCGCTACCTGCGCGCGCTGGCCGCCGTGCGCGCCGGGGACGACGAGGCCGCCGCGAAGGAGTTCGCCGCGCTGGCGCCGGACTACCCCGCGCTGAAGGACCGCTGCCTCACGCACGCGGGCGTGGCGCTGGAGGGCCTGCGCCGCTTCGACGAGGCCGCCGCGCTGCTCCAGCAGGTGTCTCCGGAGTCGCGGCTGTACGTGGACGCGCGCCTGGCGCTGTCGCGCGTGCTGCGCAAGAAGAAGGACGCCGCGGGCGCCATGGCCGCGCTGGAGCCGCTCACCGGCCGCGCCGCGCCGAGCTGGGGCCGCAACGTGGGCGCCGAGGCGCTCATGGCCATCGCCGACATCGCCGCGGAGAAGAAGGACAAGGCCGCCGAGCGCGCCGCGCTGTGGCGCCTGTGGGCCGCGCACCCGCTGTCGCCCCTGGCGAAGCAGGCCGAGAAGCGGCTCAAGGGCCTGACGCCGCCGACGGACGCGAAGGTGGGGCGGGGCGAGGCGCTCGTGGAGCTGCACCGCAACAAGCAGGGCCTGGCCGTGCTGGAGCCGCTCCTGGGCCAGCTCCAGCTGCCGGACCCGCTGGCCTGCCGCGCGCACTTCGCCTACGGCAAGGGGCAGCGCAAGGAGCGCCAGCACACGCGCGCCATCCAGATTCTGACGCCCGTGGTGGAGAAGTGCCAGGAGCGCGACCTGCTGGCTCGCGCGCTGTACGTGCTCGGCTCGTCGCGCTCCATCGTGGACCAGGCGCGCGGCACGGAGACGTACGAGCGGCTGGCGAAGGAGTTCCCGGACCACTCCTTCGCGGATGACGGCCTGTTCTACGCGGCGGACCTGTATCTGAAGACGGGCCGTCCCAAGGAGGCCATGGCGCAGCTGGACGCGCTGGCCCGCCTGTACCCGCAGGGGGACTTCCTCGGCGAGGCGCTCTTCAAGGCGTACTGGATTGCGCGCACGACGGGGGCGGAGGACTCGGGCCTGTCGTTCCTGGACCGCATCGAGGCGCAGTTCGCCCAGGCGGACGAGAGCTACGACGTGGAGCGCGCGCGCTACTGGCGGGCGCGGACGTTCCAGGACAAGGGCAACATCCAGGGCGCGGCGGAGCTGTTCGAGAAGCTCGCGGTGGACCACCCGGCCACGTACTACGGGCTGATGGCGCGCTCGCAGCTGGCCAAGGTGGACCCGGCGCGGCTGGAGCGCGTGGCTCCCGAAATCTTCAAGGTGCCGGAGGCGGCCAGCCCCTGGCCGCTGTTCGCAGGCCCCATGGGCGAGGACCCGCACTTCCGCGCGGGCGTGGAGCTGTTCCGCCTGGGCTTCAACGAGGCCGTCTCCTCCGAGATGCTCGCGGTGAACCGCACGAACCTGCCCGCCGAGTCCGTGCGCCTGCTGGTGCTGATGCTGCACGAGGCCGGTGACGAGCGCTCCGCGCACGGCGTGGCGCGGCTGGCGCTGCGCAAGGACCTGAGCGGGCGCATCACGCCGCAGACGCGCGTGGTGTGGGAGGTGGCCTATCCCAACGCCTTCCGCGACCTCATCGAGAAGCACACCGCGGACGCGGGCGTGGAGCCGGACCTGCTGCAGGCGCTGATGCGCGAGGAGAGCGCGTTGGACCCGAAGGCCCTGTCCTGGGCGGGCGCGCTGGGGCTCACGCAGCTGATGCCGTCCACGGCGAAGAACGTGGCGCGCGAGCTGAAGCTCAAGAAGTTCAGCGTGGACCACCTGCTCCAGCCGGACCTCAACATCCGCCTGGGGGCGCACTACCTCGGCGGGCTCCTGAAGAAGTTCAACGGCCACACGCCGTACGCGGTGGGCAGCTACAACGCGGGCCCGGGCGCGGTGAACCGCTGGCGCTCGGAGAAGCCGGACCTGCCGCTGGACGCGTGGGTGGAGGAGATTCCCATCTCCGAGACGCGCGGTTACATCAAGCGCGTGCTGCGCTCGTTCAACACGTACCAGCTCCTCTACGGCCGGGCGCCGAAGCTGCCCGTGCTGAAGAGTGCCGCCAAGTAACTGTCGCGTCTTCCCTGTATTTGCCACGCGGTTGCGGCCCGTGGTCTCCTCCGGCGTCTCACTTCGCTGGAGGAGCCATGATGCGTTGGAAGCTGGGGTTGTCCGCCTGTGTGCTGCTGGCCCTGAGTGCCTGTGGTGTCGATGCGACTCCCGAGACGGACGCGCCCGCTCAGCAGGAGCAGGAGCTGGGCCCGGTGGGGGGCAGCGGCGGCTGTTACCTGGATGAGATCATCACCAGCGCCTGTGGCGGCTGCCGTACGTCCACCGGGCGCGCGGGCGAGCAGCACGAGAAGTGGACCGTGTGCTGCGACTCGAGCGGCCAGTGCCGCTACGAGGGCGTGAAGTACTCCTGCGTGGCGTGTACCCCGATTCCGCAGTAACGCGCTGCGTTGTCAGGTTCCGGACGGGCAAATTCGTCCGGAATTCGGCGCAGAATGTGCGTGTTCTATCAACGCCCTGACAAAAAAGGGCACCTGGGTGAGGTAGGGCCCTATGCAACCGGGTGGAAACGTGCCACACCGGCGGGGGTCGCTTCTTTACCAGGGGCGGCATCCAGCTCAATTCATGAGGCTGGGCAGAGAAAGAAGAAGAGAAGAGTAATGGCGACTGGTACCGTGAAGTGGTTCAACGATGCGAAGGGCTTTGGATTCATCACGCAGGACGGCGGGGGCGAGGACCTCTTCTGCCACCACACTGCGATCCAGATCCAGGGCTTCCGCACCCTGCAGGAAGGCCAGAAGGTGGAGTTCGATGTGGCCCGGGGCCCCAAGGGTCTCCAGGCTCAGAACGTTCGCCCGATCTGATGCCGCGCTGAGCGCGCCTAGCCGCGTTCAGTAACGAAGGCTCAGTCTCCCCGAGGGAGGCTGGGCCTTTTCCTTTTTGTCACCTCCCGGCCACGGTCGCCGGCTTGGCGCTCCCTGGCGGTTCTCCTAGACTCCGGGTGTGGGCGCACCGTCCAACAGCGGAGACGGTGGGAAGAACGCGCTGTTGCGCGCGCTCCCCTCCATCGAGCAGCTCCTGCGCCGCCCGTCGCTGGAGCCCCTTCTGGCCTCGGTTCCCCGGGCACGCGCCGTGGCCGCGCTCCGGCTCGCGGTCGACCGCACGCGCGCCCGGCTTCTTCGCGGGGAGCTCCGGCCCTTCTCGGACACCGACGTGGCCGAGGCCCTGGGCTCCCTGGCCACGCCGAACCTGCGGCCCGTGCTCAACGCCACCGGCGTGGTGCTACACACCAACCTCGGCCGCGCGCCCCTGGCCGCCGAGGCCGTGGCCCGCGTGGCCGCCGTGGCGCGGGGCTACTCCAACCTCGAGTACGACCTGGACGAGGGGGAGCGGGGCAGCCGCTACGCCCCCGTCGTCGGCCTGCTGCGCTCGCTCACCGGCGCGGAGGACGCGCTCGTCGTCAACAACTGCGCGGGCGCGGCACTGCTGGTGCTCGCGGCGCTCGCGGCCGGCCGCGAGGGGGTGGTGTCGCGCGGCGAGCTGGTGGAGATTGGCGGCGGCTTCCGGGTGCCGGACGTCATGCGCCAGTCCGGCGCGAAGCTCGTGGAGGTGGGCACCACCAACCGCACGCGCCTGTCGGACTACGCCTCCGCGGTGGGTCCGGAGACGGGCCTGCTGGTGAAGGTGCACCGCTCCAACTTCGCGCTGGTGGGCTTCACGGAGGAGGTCGACGTGGCGGCCCTGGCCACGCTCGGCCGCCAGCGCGGGGTGCCGGTGTTCCAGGACCTCGGCTCGGGCGCGCTGGTGCCATTGGAAGGGGAGGGGCTCACCGGGGAGCCCACGGTGCACCAGGCGGTGGCGGCGGGGCGGACGTGGTCGCCTTCTCGGGGGACAAGCTGCTGGGCGGTCCCCAGGCGGGCATCGTGGTGGGACGCGCGGCGCTGCTGTCGCGCATCAAGGCGCATCCGCTCACCCGGGCGCTGCGCGTGGACAAGATGACGGTGGCCGCGCTGGAGGCCACCCTGGAGCTGTACCGGGATGGCCGCCCCAGGGCCGTCCCCACGTACAGGTTGCTCACCCAGAAGCCCGAGGAGCTGCGCGCCCGCGCGCTGAAGCTCCAGGGGCTGCTGGAGGGGCAGGGCGTGGCCGCTCGCGTGGAGGGCGTGGTGGGACAGGTGGGCGGGGGTGCCATGCCGCTGGCCCGGTTGCCTTCCTTCGCCTGCATCCTCAACCTAGAGAAGCCGGAAACATTCCTCGACCGCCTGCGCGGCGGAGACGTGCCGGTTATTGGCAGGATCACGGACGGCGAGGCGGTTCTCGACGTCCGCTGTCTCTCGGAGGAGGAGCTCGAGTCGGTCGCCCAGGCGGTCGCGGCGGCCATTCCAGGGAACCCGCCATGATCAACAGCGCCGTCCTCGTCCTCAACCGGTACTACCAGCCGGTGCACGTCACCTCGGTGAAGCGGGCGTTTTCGCTGCTGTACCAGGGAGTGGCCAAGGCCATCGACGCGCAGTACCGGCTCTATGAGTTCGACGATTGGGCGGCCCTGAGCGCGACCCAGGACTGCATCACCACCATCAACCGCACCATCCGCGTGCCCCGCGTGCTGGTGCTCAGCGCGTATGACCACCTGCCCCGCGGACGGGTGCGCTTCTCACGACTCAACATCTACGCGCGCGACAACGACACCTGCCAGTACTGCGGCCGCAACCTGCCGCGCAGCGATCTCAACCTGGACCACGTCATGCCGCGCTCCCAGGGCGGCAAGACGACGTGGGAGAACGTCGTCTGCTCCTGCGTGCCGTGCAACCTGAAGAAGGGCGGACGCACCCCGGAGCAGGCCGACATGCGGCTGCTCAAGAAGCCCGTGCGCCCCCGCTGGACGCCCCTGTTCCGCGGCGCCACCCGCAAGGTGACGTACCGGGAGTGGTTGCCCTTCCTGCACCTGGCGGATGCCTCGTACTGGAACGTCGAACTTCTCGACGAGTAGAAGAATCCCCTGTCGTCGTGTGACGACTCCCTGACGAAAGTCCGTGGCCACCCCAGGGGTGGGCCGGGTCCACCCGCACGCGCGGGGCTTCCGCGCGCTCATGTGCGGCCCGGTGCCCCGACCCCCTTCGTGTGGGCACCGGACCGGAAGGGGAGTCTCCGGATGAAAGCGAACCGCTGGCTGGTGCTGGTGGGGATGGTCTTGTCCCTGGGTGTCGCGGGGACGGGCTGTGACGACAACAACACGCCTCCGAGCAATCCACCCGCCGACGCGGGCACGGGAGGCGGGGATGCCGGCTCGGAGGACTCCGGGACGCCCCTGCCGGATGGAGGCCCGGGCACCCAGTGTCTGGACGTGGGCGCGGCGTGCAGCCGCGACACGGGCGCCGCGTGCTGTACGGGCGTCTGCGGCGCGGACGGCACATGTCCGGAGCCCAGCGAGCAGTGCACCCCGGCCGGCCAGGCCTGCTCCAGCGGCATCGAGTGCTGCACCCAGAGCTGCCTCGGCGGGACGTGCTCCACCCAGCAGTGTCTGGACGTGGGCGGCGCGTGCACCCGCGCGGAGGAGTGCTGCACCAAGATTTGTGGCGGTGACGGCAAGTGCGCGCCGCTGCCCGCGGGCACCACGTCCTGCAAGGTGCCGGGCCAGGCCTGCGGCGTCGACGGCGACTGCTGCTCCACCAACTGCCAGGGCGGCATCTGCAAGCCGGCGTATTCGTGCCAGGCCAATGACGACATCTGCCTGAAGAACGAGGATTGCTGCGGCGGCGTGTGCTCGCAGAATGGCACCGGCACCCCGGGCCGCTGCCTCGCGGTGGGCGGCGCTGGCGGTGGCAACTGCGTGCAGGACGGCAACCCGTGCTCCGGCGCCAGCACCTGCTGCTCGCGCACCTGCGTGGACCTGGGCTACGGCGCCACGGTGTGCCAGCCGGTGAACGGCTGCCGCCCCACGGGCAACTACTGCACGTCCGACGGCGCGTGCTGCGGTGGCGAGAAGCTCTCCAACGCGGTGGACTGCCGTGAGAACCGCTGCGACAAGCCCAACGGCTGCAACCCCGTGGGCAACATCTGCGGCACCGGCTCGCTGCCGGACGGCGGCATCATCGACGTGAACGCGCGCGAGGCGTGCTGCGACGGCCAGCGGGCCGTGTGCAAGGTGGACTCGGCCGGCGTACCGCGCTGCTTCGGCGGCTGCCCCGGCGGTCAGTGCCCCACGGGCTGCCCCAGCGGCTACACCGGCGAGGAGGGCTGCTGCATTCCCCAGGGCAGCACGTGCCAGTTCAGCGACCAGTGCTGCGGCGGCAACCGCTGCCTGCCGGGCGCGGATGGCGGCGGCTTCACCTGCCAGCCGGCCCCCACGTGTGATCCGGTGGGCGCCGCGTGCGACCCGAACAACTCCGCGTGCTGCGCGGGCACTTCGTGCGTGGGCGTGGGCGAGTTGGAGTTCGCCTGCCGCCCTGCTTCCACTCCGGGCGGGGGAGGCACGGATGGAGGCACCGGTGGCGGGACGGACGCGGGCACCACCTGCGCGCCCAACGGAGACACCTGCACCTCGGGTCAGGGCTGCTGCTCGGGCATCTGCTCCGGCAACAAGTGCCAGGCACCGCAGGCGTGCCAGCCGCAGGGCACGGTGTGCACCTCGGCCTCGGACTGCTGCGCGGGCCTGGGCTGCCGCATCCCGGGTGGGAGCACCTCGGGCACCTGCGAGGCCGGGGCTACCTGCTCGGCCGCCGGGCAGGCGTGCTCGACGAACACCCCGTGCTGCTTCGGCCTGTCGTGCGAGACGGCCGGAGGCAACGGCTGCACGGGGACCGAGCCCTGCTCCTGCGTGGTGATCATCGGTTGATCAGCACCTGACGGACACGGACTGGCGGGGAGTCGACTCAAGCGATAGGACGGGCTTTGATGGGAGCTCCATTGAAGCCCGTCCCACTGTCCCCCATGTCCGAACCTTTGCGAGCGCCTCGGGCCGAAGCCCCGTCGCCGGCCCCCACGGCTCCGGGGCCGGCGGTTTCCGGACCGCCCGGCCTGTCCCGCCGTCCCCGCCCGCGGCGCATCATCGCCGTGGGCGGTGGCAAGGGCGGTATCGGCAAGTCCATGGTGTCCGCCAACCTCGGCGTCGCGCTCGCGCAGGCGGGGCTGAACGTGCTGCTGGTGGACGCGGACCTCGGTGGCGCCAACCTGCACACGTGCCTCGGCGTGGGGCAGCCCACGGCCACGCTGTCCGACTTCCTGCGCAAGAACAAGGCGCAGCTCGATGAGGTCATCGTCCCCACCGGCGTGCCGCGGCTGTCGCTCGTCGCTGGCGCGCAGGACGCGCTGGACGCCGCCAACCTCAAGTACGCGCAGAAGCAGAAGCTGCTGAAGACGCTGATGGGCGCCTCGGCGGACTACCTCATCATCGACCTGGGCGCGGGCACCAGCTTCAACACCATCGACTTCTTCATCCTCGCGGACCACGGCCTGCTGGTGGTGCTGCCCGAGCCCACGTCGGTGGAGAACGCCTACCGCTTCGCGAAGGCCGCCTTCTTCCGGCGACTCCAGCAGGTGGAGTCGCAGTACGGCATCGAGGACATCGTCGAGAGCGCGCTCACCACGCGCGAGGGCTCGCTGCGCACGCTGCACGACGTGATGGCGCAGGTGCGGAGCAAGGACGCCGCCGCCGCGGAGCGGCTGGAGCGCGAGCTGGCGGATTTCCGCATCCGGCTCGTGGTGAACCAGGCGCGCACGGACGCGGACCTCAACGTGGGCGCCGCCGTCGCCTCCGCGTGGAAGAAGTTCTTCGGCATCGACATGGATGACCTGGGGGCCATCCGCTACGACGACGAGGCCTGGCGCTCGGTGCGCAAGCGCCGGCCCGTGCTCATCGAGCGGCCCGACTCTCCGGCCTCCATGGCCATCCAGCGCATCGCAGCACGTCTTCTCGCCCTCGACGGCACCACGGATTCTTCTTCGCCATGAAGCCTTTCGAGAAGCAGACCTATTACGAGCTCCTGGAGGTTCCCGTCACCGCGCCGGTGGACGACATCCGCGCGGCGTACTCGCGGCTGATGGAACTGTATGCGCCGGACTCCATCGCGGTGTACGCGCTGGTGGAGCCGGAGCAGGTGGATGCGCTCCGCGCCCGGATGACGGAGGCGGTGGAGATCCTCACCGACGCGCGGCTGCGCGCCGAGTACGACAGGGACCTGGGGCTGCCCACGCAGCGGATGGTGGAGGCCGTCGCGGCCGGAGGTGCGCCGTCGTCCGCGGCCTCGCCCGAGGCGGGCACGGTGGCCCGCGCCGCCGAGGCGCTCGCCAGCGCGGCGGTGGGGAAGGGCGAGGAGTCGAGCGCGACGCCTCCGCCCGAGCCGCCCGCGACGACCTCGTCGGGGCCGGAGGACTTCCGCGCCACGTTCTTCCGCGGGTTCTCGTTCGCGTACGTGTCCAGCTCGCTCCAGGACACGCGGTTCGTGGGCAGCGCGGTGAGCCTGCCGAGGGTTCCCACCACGACGGCGCCGGCGGAGGCGACCTCCAGCACGCCGGTTCCGGGCACGACGAGCGCGCCCGTCGCGCAGGACGTCGCCACTTCGGCTCCCGCTTCCGTGGCGAGCGAATCGGCGGCTGACGCGCATACGCCCGTCGCCGAGAGGGCTGGCGCCGCCGACGCCGCGCCTGTCGTGCCGGCCTCCACCGTGGCGGCCACCCCGGCGAGCACGGCTGCCGCGCCGGACGCGCCGGTTGCGAGCACATCCGCCGAGCCGGCCTCCAGCGTGTCCGCGCCCACCCCGGCGAGCACGCCAGCGGTCCCGGTGACGGGGGCTCCCGCCGAGCCGGCCTCCAGCGTGTCCGCGCCCACCCCGGCGAGCACGCCCGCCGTGCCGGTGACGAGCGCTCCCGTCGAAACCGCCCAGGTGCTCTCGAGCGCGTCTGCCGCCGTGCTCGTGTCGGCGGCAGCTGCTTCCGAGCAGGCCCGTGGTCCGGAGGCTTCGCCCCAGGCTCCCGTCGCGGAGCCCGCGAAGCAGGAAGCTCCCACCCAGGTTCCTGTCGCGGTGCCCACGACGCAGGCGGCTGCCCAGGCCCCCGTCGCGGTGTCCAAGAGGCAGGAGGCTTCGCCCCAGGCGCCCAGCCCGGGGCCCGCGAAGCAGGACGTCCCGTCGGCCCCGGCCCCCACGCCCCGCGC
>NZ_JABBJJ010000253.1 GCF_012933655.1 Pyxidicoccus fallax
CTCGCCCTGCGGATGCTCTCCCTCTGGCCCCTGCTGCCCCTGCTGTGGCTGGCCCGGGCGTCCGGCCAGGGACAGCGGCTGTACGACTTCCTCGCCTCGCGCCGGCTCATCGTCCCGGACGCGCGGTGGTCGGCGGCGTGTCCGGCGCGGTGTCCGGCGGCGCGTACTACGCCGGAACGCAGGCGTACAACTACCTGGTGGGCGTCGCGCCGGCGCCGACCGGCTCCATCGCTCCGCTGACCGCGCTGGACTGAGGCTCCCGCTTCCATGAACCCGGGGACCGGCCCGCTCTCACGGGGGCCGGTCCCTTCTCCCAGGCAGGTCCGCCATGCTCCGTCTGCTCGCCCGTTCCGCTCGTGGCGTGGGGCTCGCCGTGCGTGTCTTCACGCTCGCGGGACTCGTCGCCCACTTCGCGCTGACGCTGTTGTACGTGTTCCCTCTCAACCCGGTGAAGATGGAGCTGGGCTTCCTCGCGAACCTCACCATCGGCGCCTATTTCCCGCAGAACTGGAGCCTGTTCGCGCCCACGCCGGTGCAGACCACGCAGGAGCTCCTCGTGCGCTGCCTGAAGGCGGACGAGGTGCCCGCGGACCCGAGCCAGCCCCTGCCCACGGAAGGCTGGGAGGACGTCTCCTCCGCGCACTTCAAGCAGGCCCAGCGGCATCGCCTCTCCTCGTACGAGCGGCTGGTGCGCCCGCTGCAGAACTCGCTGCGCACCTATCTCAACGGCGGGCCGGACCTGTATCCCTTCCACGACGCCTGCGCGAAGGGCGACGCCGAGGCGTGCAAGGTGCGCGACACCGCCCTCAAGCCCCGCCGCGAGCAGGCCGCGCGGATGTTCCGCCGCATCGGCTCCGCCTTCTGCCGCGAGGCCTTCCCCAACGCCACCTTCAGCGCCGTCGCCCTCCGCTTCCGCGAGCGCGGCGCGGTGCCCTGGTCGGCCCGGGCGGACGGACAACCCAAGCTGCAGGACTTCGAGCTGGGCCTCTACAAGCTCGACGAGACGGTCTCGCTTCCCGGCTTCTACGAGGCGGAGGGCACATGAAGACGTTGCTTCGACAGGCATGGGACTGGCTCGCGCTCGAGCCGCACCAGCGGCGGGGCCTGCGGGCGCTGCAGGTGTGTCTGGGATTCATGCTGCTGTTCCGGGCCAGCACGGAAGGCCGCTTCGCGTCCTACCTCTGGGGCCCGCGAGGCATTGGCGAGGGCTCCAGCATCGACTTCCTGAGCGCGCCGGTGGCGCGGCTCGCGGACCGCGTCTACACCGTGGATGTGGGCCCCATGGCGCTGGTGCTGCTGCTGGGCGGCGCGGCCATCTGCCTCATCTTCGGCTGGTCCACTCGCATCGCGACGGCCGTCGCGCTCCTGTCCTCGCTGATGCTCGCGTCGCGGCTGCCGGAGCTGGGCGACGGGGGCGACAACGTGGCCCGCCTGGTGCTGACGTACATGCTGTTCGCGCTGCCGGCCCACAAGGTCCCCAAGCGCGGCTCGCTGGAGGTCTGGCTCCACAACATCGCCATGCTCGCCATCGGGCTCCAGATTGGCGTGCTCTACCTCACCTCGGGCTTCCTCAAGGCCACGGGCGACAAGTGGAGCAACGGCACCGCCCTGTACCTCGTCAGCCAGGTGGAGTGGTTCTCCCATCCGGCGATGCGCCAGCTCTTCCACAACCCCTACCTGACGACGCTCGCGAGCTACACGACGCTCTTCTACCAGCTGTGGTTTCCCGTCGCCGTGCTGACGCGGCTGCGGCTGCCCTTCCTGGCCTTCGGCCTCTTCCTACACGTGGGCATCGCCGGCTTCATGGGCCTCATCTGCTTCTCGCTGGCGATGATGGGGCTGGAATTGTTCCTGGTGACTGACAAGGAATACACGTGGCTGGCGGGCGGGTGGGAGCGCTTGCGCTCGGAGGTGAGGGAGCGGCTGCGCGTCCCGGAGCCCACGGCGGTGCTCTTCATCGACGGCTTCTGTTCGTACTGCCGGCTCACGGGGGAGACGCTGCGGCGGCTGGACTGGCGTGGCAGGCTGGAGGTCGTCTCGTTCCGTGAAGACGACCGCTTCCGGCGGCTGGGGTTGAGCGCGGAGGCACTGGAGCTGCGCATGCATCTGGTGGAGCCACGAAGTGGGCGTGTCTTCGCGGGCTTCGACGCGGTGGAGGCGCTCGCCCTGCGGATGCTCTCCCTCTGGCCCCTGCTGCCCCTGCTGTGGCTGGCCCGGGCGTCCGGCCAGGGACAGCGGCTGTACGACTTCCTCGCCTCGCGCCGGCTCATCGTCCCGGACGCGCGGGCGTGCGGTGAGGGCGCTTGCGCGGTGCCCGCCCGGGCCGCGGCGGAGGAGCGCTGATGTCCGGGGTGGAGCTGAGCGGCCTGTCCTTCCGTCATGGACGCGGTCCCGACGTGCTGGACCAGCTCTCGCTGGAGGCGCGCCCCGGCGAGGTGCTGGGCGTGCTCGGCGTGAATGGCGCGGGGAAGACCACGCTCTTCCGCCTCATCGCCGGCCTGCTGAAGCCGCGCGTGGGGCAGGTGCGGGTGGGCGGCGTCGACGTGGTGGCGAACCGGAGCGAGGCCAGCCGCCGGCTGGGCTTCGTCCCGGACGAGCCGCTGCTCTACCCCCGGCTGAGCGCGCTGGAGAACCTCAACCAGTTCGCCGTGCTGTGGGGTGTCCCCGCCGCGGAGGCGCGCCCCCGCGCGGAGGCGCTGCTGCGCGAGACGGGGCTGTGGGAGGAGCGCAACGCCTGGGTGGAGGGCTACTCGCGCGGCATGCGGCAGAAGGTCGCCATCTGCTGCGCGCTGCTGCACCGGCCCTCCGTGCTGGTGCTGGATGAGCCCTTCAACGGGCTCGACATGGGCGCGGCGCTCTGGCTGCGGGAGCTGCTGCGCGCCCGGGCCTCGGCGGGAGACTGCATCCTGCTGAGCCAGCACCAGCCCGAGGTGTTCGACGCGCTGGTGGACCGGCTCGCGGTGCTGCACCAGGGCCGGGTGGTGGAGCTGCTCGACCGCGCGGAGGTGGCGCGGCGGGGCGGCACGGGGGAGGTCTTCCAGCGCGTCCGTGGAGCCGAGGGGCCGCACGCGGTCCGGGACGAGAGCGCATGAGCTGGGTTGCCGCCGCCACCTGGGAGACGCGTCACGCGCTGCGCCAGCTCCTTCCCTGGCGCTGGGCGCGGTGGCTGCTCGTCCTGCTCGTCCTGGCGCTCGGGGTGGGGCTGTCCGTGCTCGTCCTCTTCATCGCGCCGCCCTCGCCGCGCCCGCTGGAGGTGGGCGTGGTGGCGGGCTTCATGGGCTTCAACCTGCTGCTGGCGACCGGCGCCGCGGGTGTGGGCCTCTCGCGACTGGTGGCGAGGCCTCGAGGGCTGTGGCTGCTGTCGCTGTCCCCCATGGGGGAGCGGTCCGCGCTGCGCGTCGCGCTCGCGCCCACGCTGCTCGCCGCGCTCTGTCCGGTGACACTCGTGGGGCTGCCCTTCGCGCTGCTGGCGTCGCGGGTGGCACCGGCGGTGGCCGCCAGCATGGTGGTGGCGGGCGTGTGCGCGCTGGGGTGGGCCCTGCTGGGCTCCGTCTCCCTCGCGACGCTGCTCGGCCAGCGGTTGGGGAAGGAGCGCGGGGCGCGGGTGTTGGCCGCGCTCTCCGGCTGGCTGGCCTTCATGTCCATGATGGCCTTCGGCGCGCTGGTCCGGTTGGACCTGGGCACGCCCACGCTGGTGATGTTCCTCGTGCTGACGCCCCTGCTGCTGCCGGTGCTCTGGGAGCGGGCCCTGCGCGCCTTCCTGGACATGCTGCGCGGCACGGAGACGCCGCGGACCGCGCCCGAGCCGGCGTGGGGGCGCGGAGGTTGGGCGCGGCTCGTGGGGCGCTCGTCATGGGGCCTCGCGCTGCTGGCCCTCGTCCCCGTGACGGTGGTGGGGTACGGCCAGCCCTCGCTGCGCCGGGCGCTCTGCGCGCTGCTGGCGGTGCAGGGGGTGAGCGCGGTGCTGGAACTCGTCCTCGAGCCGGAGCTCTCCATGCCGGACCGGCTGCGCCTGGCGCCGAGGGGCGCCGTGCTCCGCGCGCGGCTGCTGGCCGTGTGGGGCCTGGCGGCGCTCGTGCCCGCGCTGGCCCTCTGCGCCCTGGTGGGATGGGGGCGCTGGACGTGGCTCGCGACCCTGGCCGGGGCGGGGGCCCTCGTGCCCTTCACCTATTTCATCCGCCCGCGTGGAGCGCGGGTGGTGTGTCAGTTGTTGCTGCTCGCCGTCGCGCTCGCGATGAGCGGGAGCGAAACCGTCGTGGCTGTGCGGGGGGATTGAGAGATGAACCGGAAGCTGGTGACCGCCGTCGCGGTGCTCGCCGCGGCGCTCGCGGGGCTCGTGCTGAGTCAGCAGGAGGAAGCCCACGTCTCGTCTCCCACGCCGGAGCAGGCGTCGGCGCGCCAGGACGAGGCCCGGCCCCTGGCCCGGGCACCGGGGGCTCCGCATGGGGACGGCGCCCCCTCGTTCCTCCACATGGAGGGCGAGGAGCCCGAGGGCGCGCTGCGCCTGGAGGGCCAGGTCATCGACGCCGAGCAGCTGCCCGTCGAGGGCGCGCGGGTGACGCTGAGCACCGTGCCCGCCCGCACCGTGCTCACGGAGCGCAACGGCACCTTCTCCTTCGAGCGGCTCCCTCCCCGGATGTACACGCTGCAGGCCCGGCAGGGCTCGCGGGTGGCGGCCCCGGTGGAGGTCCGGCTGATGCCCACGACGGAGCCCGTCATCCTGGTCCTCCGCCCCTCGGTGCCCGTGGAGGTGTCGGTGCTGGACGCGCGGGAGCGCCGCCCCGTGGAGGGCGCGCGGGTGGACGTCGAGGGACACGAGGACCTCACCACCGTCACCGGCGCCGACGGCAAGGCGCTGCTCCAGGGGCTCGCCGCCGGACGCCACGTCGTGAGGGCCTCGGCGGAGGGGCATGCGCCGGAGCGCGCCACCGTGTTCCACTCGCCCCAGGGGGGAAGCGCCACCCGGGTGACGCTGCTGCTGCACGCTGGCGCCCCCGTCGCGGGCCGCGTCGTGGACGAGGCGGGACAGCCCGTCTCCGGCGCGAGCGTGCGCGCGCTCCGCGCGGACAGCGCGCTGCCCGAGTCGGAGGGCCTGCTGGAGCAGGTGCTCACCGGCGCGGACGGCACCTGGTCCCTGAAGGCGCTGCCCGCGGGCACCTTCCGCTTCACGGCGACCCATGCGGCCTTCGCCCCTTCGCTGTCGGAGCCGGTGACGCTCGACGGCGTGCGCTCTCCGCCGTCCGTCCACATCGTGATGCGGCCGGGCGCCGTCCTGTCCGGGCAGGTGGTGGAGCGCTCGGGCGCGCCGGCTCCCTTCGCGCGCGTGCACGCCCGTCCGGAGGGGCCGGGCGGGCTGCTCGGCACGCGGCACTCGGCCCTCGCGGACGCGAATGGACGCTTCGAGCTGAACGGCCTGCCGCGGGCCCGCTTCAAGGTGGAGGCGCGAGGCGAGCGCGCCTCGTCGCTGCCCCTGGACGTGGACCTGGGCTCGGGCGCGGCGGAGGTGACGCTGCGGCTGGAGGTGGAGGGCGTCATCGCGGGCACCGTCGTGGCCTCGGACGGCGCTCCCGTCACGGGGGCCCAGGTGGTGGCCATTCCGGAGGACCGGGTGGCGCGGTGGGAGCTGGCGGAGTCCCGCATCGGCCGGTACGCGTCGGACGTGAGCGATGGGCAGGGCCGCTTCCGGCTCCAGGGACTGGCGCCGGGGCGCTACCGCCTGCGCGCCTCCCTCCAGCACTCGGTGCGCTCCTCGGCCTTCTGGCTGTCGACGGGCGTGGTGGCCGACGTGGGGCAGGAGGACGTGCGCCTCACCCTCGAAACGCCGGGCACCGTGCGGGGGCGGGTGGCGCTGAAGGACGGCCAGGCGCCCGAGCACTTCTCGGTGGCGCTCTCCCTGTCCCCGCCCGTGGAGTTCCAGGGGACGCAGGGGACCTTCGTGCTCCCGGACGTGCCGGCCGGCGGCCACACGTTGACCGTCCTGGCGCGAGGCGCCGCGCCGCGCATCGTGGAAGGCGTGCGGGTGGAAGCGGGCGAGGACAAGGACCTGGGCCTCGTGGTGCTGGAGCCGGGGCGCAGGCTCGCTGGCGTGGTGCTCGACGCGAATGGCGCGCCCGTCCCCGGGGCGTCCGTGCTCGCTGGCCCGCACCTGCTCGGCAATGGCAGCCAGCCGGGGCCCGCGCCCATGCGGGGCCAGAGTGACGAGGCGGGCCGCTTCGTCCTCACGGGAGGCGGCGAGGAGGCGCTGACGGTGATGGCCGAGCACGCCACGCTGGGCCGCTCCCTGCCTCTCGCCGTGGCGGCGGGGGCGGCCTCGGACTCGCTGGAGCTGACGCTGAGGCCGCTCGCGGGCCTGGAGGGGACGGTGACGAGTGAGGGCCAGCCCGCGGGCAACGTGGCGGTGGTGGCGGCGCCGCGCGGCAGCAGCACGGGCCGCTTCATGGTGGTGACGCAGGCGGACGGCCGCTACCGCTTCGACCGCCTCTCCCAGGGCGAGTACGTGGTGACGGCGGCGCTCCGCGAGGGCTCGACGGGGCAGCTGCTCCAGAGCGTGCTGACGCAGGTGGACGGGCGCGGCGCGCCGCTGGACATCCGCGTGGAGCAGGGGACGCAGTCGCTGCCCATCCGCGTGCTCGAAGCGGACGGGCGGCCCCTCCAGTACGCCCAGGTCTACCTGAGCACGGGCCCGCTGCGGGCCGCCACCCTGGGCCAGCTCGAGACGGTGCTGGCGAGCCGTGGCGCCGGGCAGACGCGCATCCTGCTGCTGATGAATGGCCAGCCGCTGACGGCGACGCGGCTGGTGCCCGGGGCCTACACGCTGTGCGTGGTGCCGGTGCGCGGCAACCTGGATGACCCGGCCTGGGTCCAGCGCGTGCGCGACGGGGCGAGCCAGCTCCCGGTGTCCTGCGAGCCCGTGGAGGTGGGCGCCACCGGCACGCCCCGGCCCGTGGAGCACCGGCTGCCCTCCGTCCCGAGCCACTGAGCCCGGGACGTGAAGCGCGCGTGCCGAGTCAGTGCACGGACCAGCGCTCGGCGATTTCCTCGCACGCGAGCACCACGTCACTGAGCCGGCGGATGTGGGCGCGGGGCGCGGTGTAGATGGTGCCGGCGAAGACATCCACCACCTGGATGAGCCGGTGGTCACACGGGCCGAGCTGGCACAGGTGCTGCTCCGCGAAGCGCTGCAGCATCGTGCCGATGTACTGACCCGAGCGCTCGTCCAGCGGGTGGTGCTTGGCGAAGTAGAGCTTCATCAATCCCACACGCGCGTTGCCGTGTTTGTCCATGCGCTGGAGCACCACCTCCGGACGCACGCTGATGGTGACGCCCGCCATCTCCAGCACGGGCGGCTCGGCGCCCACCGCGCTGATGACGGTGTCCTCCAGGTTCAGCCACGGCACCAGGTCCGCGAAGCGCTCGAGCGCCTCCGAGCACAGCTGCAGGCGCTGCGCCTCGAACTCCGTCTGGGGCACGCTGCACGCGAAGCGGCGCTGGTGCTCGCGGAGGATGGACAGGTCCAGGCCCCGGCACAGGAAGTCGGTAATCGCGTGCGACGCTTCCGGGTAGCGCAGGTACTGCTGCTCCGGAGGGTGCTTCTGGTCGTAGATGATGCGCTTCCGACGCGCGGGCGAGGCGGTGAGGTACTCACCCAGCTTGTTGACTGAGACACGCGGCAGTTCACGGATTTCCGCCATGGAAATGCTCCCCCTGGGTGCTGGCGAATGAGCACACAGTACAGAGGGGGTCTGACAGTCTTGAGACAGCGTGAGTGCTTGAAATCACGGGCCTGACGGGCCACGTCGGTCGCGGTTGGAAGACGCGACGTCGCGGGGTGGCCGGGGCGCCACGGCGTGCGGGCTTTCGGCATGGAGGAGGGGAGGACCCCGGAGGTCCAGGGGGAGATCATCGCCCCGGAGGGGGCGGATCATCCGAAAGGGATTGCAGGGACTGGAGGCCGTGCGGCGTGGGGCGGCCGGGCGCTCCAGGCGGGGCAGACACCTGGAGCGCCCTTCCGTTGGGGTGCGGGAGTTACTCCTCGCCGGGTTTGCGATCCGGATAGGCGGACCAGTAGACGTCGGGCAGCGGGTTGGTGCCGGCGTCGCTGCGCGGGCCGTCGCCGTCCGGAATCTCGTCGAGGATGGCGCCCGGGGTGCGCTCGGTCGGGTCGATGGTGTGCGGGTGCGCTTCCTGGTGCCGGTCCTCGCCGGGGGCCGGGGTGCGCGTGCCGGTGCGCTCGTGGCCTTCTTTCTCCTGGGCCTCGTGCCGGGGGCCCTTCGCGTTCCCGTAGTAGTCCTCTGGGGCCTGGATGCCTGGCTGCTTGTTGTCGCGCTCGGCCATGATGGATTCCTCCGTTCCTCTACGGTCGTGCCTGGGAATGCGTGCGGCAATGGGACCTGTTGGCGCGCCGTGACGTCTGGAGGGCAGGCAGGCAGGCGGCGCGGGCCGGATGTCACGGAGGCGGGAAGCTGAAGCCCTCGAAGCTCCCGGGGACCTCGTCGTCACCGACGTTGCCCGAGTTGCCCGTGTGGCCGAGCTGGTAGGAGCTGCCCACGCCCCAGCACAGCCCCTTCCCATTCGAGAGCAGGGCGCAGTTGTAGTTGGCACCCGAGGTGATGAAGCTCGCGAGGTGGCCACCCAGGTTGATGGGATTGTTGGGGGGCGTGGTCTGCGAGCCGGTGTTGCCCAGCCCGCACTGGCCGGAGGTGCTCAGCCCCCAGCACTTGATGCCGCCCGAGCTCAGCACCGCGCAGGTGTGGTTGTTGCCGGTGGAGACCTGGAGGGCCCTGAGGCCGGCGCCCAGGTTCACCTCGGCCGGCACGAGCACCGAGCCCGTGGTCGAGCCAGCTCCCACCTGCCCGGAGCTGCCCAGTCCCCAGCAGCGCACGGTGCCCGTCTCCATCAGGGCGCAGGTGTGACTGCCTCCCGCCGCGAGCTGGAGCACGCTCCCGGACATGGGGATATCTCCCGCGGAGGAGGGCTGCTCGTTGTCGCCGATGTGATTGAGGTTGTTGTAGCCGAGCTGCCCCGAGCCTCCCTGGCCCCAGCACCGCGCCTTGCCGGAGACCAGCAGGGCACAGGTATGGCTGCCGCCCGCGACGATGTCCTGCACGGGGGCGCCGACCTGCACGTCCACCAGTGGGTCCTCGTCATCTCCCACGTTCGTCGTGCCGCTGTAGCCGAGCCGGCCGTTGGCGCCATGGCCCCAGCAGCGCACCCGGCCCGTGTTGAGCAGGGCGCAGGTGTGCGAGTCCCCGGCGGTGATGCGCACGGCGCGGGTACCCAGGTTGACGTGGCCCACGCTGGCCACGGCCTCGTCGTCTCCGATGTTGCGCGTGTGGCCGTAGCCGAGCTGGCCCTGGTTGTTCAGGCCCCAGCACCGCACGGAGCCGCTGCTCAGCAGGGCGCAGGTGTGTCCACTTCCCAGGGCGAGCTGCACCACCTTCTCCGTGGCTGGCAGGGGGACGGGGCCCTTGCTCGCGGCCGGCTCGTTGTCACCCACGGTCTCCGTGTTGCCGTACCCCAGCCTCCCGCTGGCGCCGCTGCCCCAGCAGCGCACGGTGCCGTCATGGAGGAGCGCGCAGGTGTGCGCGTCCCCCGCGCGAAGCTGGGCGATGTCATGGCCTCCGCCGGACTGCACCGGCAGGTCCGGGAACTGGTTGGGGCCGAGCACGTACTTCACGGTGGTCTTCCCGTTGTCGCCGTCCGTCACCTCCAGCGACAGCGTGCCCTGCAGCCCGGTGGCGTAGTGGAGGAGCACGGTGGGGTTGGTCTGCGCGGTGAAGACGGGAGTGGGGGAGGCGGTCCCCAGCGGCGTGAAGCTCCACGCGTAGGAGAGCGCGCTGGCGGGGCCGTCATCCGCGACGCCGGCCTTCCAGGTGACCTCGGTGGTGCCCGGCGCGCGGCTGGCCTCCAGGCGGGTGATGGTGGGGTTGAAGACCACGCGCACGGTGGTGCCGAGCGAATCGCCGCCCGTCTCCGGCGGCACGACGCGCGTGCGGAAGGTGGTGCTCACGGAGTGGCCCGCCAGGTTGGTGACGCTCAGGACGTGCGTGAACTCCGTGGTGCTGGCGAGCGTGGCGGGCGGCGTGTAGCGGACGACGAAGGCGCCCGAGGTGCCCGCCAGGGTGAAGCCGCCGCTGGCGGGCAGGAAGGAGCCTCCGCCGGACGCGGCGGTGAGCGAGTAGGTGAGCGGCGCGTTGCTGGTGGCCTCCACGAAGACGGTGATGTTGCCACCCTGGCCGAACACGAAGTCGCCCGGGAGGCTGATTCGCCAGATGCGCGGCAGGAGGACGGTGGCGCCGTCGTTGTCCGCCGCCAGGGTGATGGCCACCGTCTCCCGGTCCGTGAGGAGCGTCTGCGTGGTGGTGCCCCGGAAGAGCAGGGTGCCCGCCGCGTCGTACGCGCTCGCGACGAACGTGAGGGAGCGGCTCTGGGGGAGCGAGGGGAGCTGACCGGACCAGCCGGTGGGGGTGGGCACCAGGTCGAAGTTGATGAAGTAGGCGTTGTTCGTCACCGCGTCCTTCACGTCGACGCGGATGCTGGTGACGTCCGCGAAGGAGTACCCCAGCGCGGACACGCCGCCACCCGGGTGCGTGGACATCGCCGAGGGGCGGTCGGGCCGGGCCTCCTGCGAGGGCTCCGCCGCCGTGATGACGAGGGTGACGGAGGCGGTGGGAAGCGGCTCCTCGGACTCTCCCGGACCGCTGCACCCGGGGGTGGTCGAGGCGACGGTCAGCAGGGCGGCGATGGCGACGAGCCAGCTTCGGCGGCCGGGGAATGTGGTGGGCGTCATGGGCGGGACTCCTTCACGGGAAACGGGCACGGGCCTCGGGCGCCCTCCGCGTTCCCACGCGGGCGGGGACGGGAGGAGGCGCGAGGCCGGGCCGGGCGAGAGGGGAGCGGGAGCCTCCAGGCGGCGGGCCCCCGCTCCATGGACGTGAAGCGGACTACGGCGCGGGCGTCGGCGGCAGGAGCTGGACGTCGGTGGCGGGCAGCTCGTTGTCGCCGATGTCCACCGTGCCGCCGAGGCCGAGCTGGCCATAGAGGCCCAGGCCCCAGCAGCGGGCCTTGCCCGTGCTCAGCAGGGCGCAGGTGTGGGCATCGCCCGCGGTGAGCTGGTAGGCGGTGGCGCCGTCCAGGTTCACGGTGGTGGCGGGCGGCGCGGACTGCGAGGTGCGGTTGCCATAGCCGAGCCGCCCGTTCTCGCCGTAGCCCCAGCACTTGACGCCGCCGGTATCCAGCAGCGCGCAGGTGTGGTTGCCACCCGCGGCCACCTGGAGCGCCCGGGTGGTGGGCGTACCCAGGTTCACGTCACCCGCGCTGGTGGGCAGGTAGACGCTGGCGCCGGCGCCGCTGAGGCCGTAGCCGAGCTGGCCGTGATGGCCGTAGCCCCAGCAGCGGACCCGGCCCGTGTTGAGCAGGGCGCACGTGTGGTAGGTGCCCCCGGAGAGCTGCAGCACGGGGCCGCCCACCGTCACGTTCCCCACGCTGGAGGGGTTCTCGTTGTCGCCGACGTTGGCGGAGCTGCCGTAGCCGAGCTGGCCGAGATCTCCATAGCCCCAGCAGCGCACGTTGCCGTCGGTGAGGAGCGCGCACGTGTGGTAGCCGCCCGCGGCGATGTCCTGGACGGGAGCGCCCACGTCCACGTCGCCCGCGCGCCAGGGCTGCTCGTTGTCGCCGATGGTGTTGATGTTGCCGTAGCCGAGCTGGCCGTACTGGTTGCGTCCCCAGCAGCGCACCTTCTGCGTGTCCATCAGGGCACAGGTGTGCTCATGGCCCGCGGAGAGCTTCACCGCGTTGCCGCCCAGGTTGACGTAGCCGAAGCTGGCGATGGGCTCGCCATCACCCAGGTGCTGGGTGGTGTTGTAGCCGAGCTGGCCGAACTGGTTGTTGCCCCAGCAGCGCACCAGGCCGTTGTCCAGCAGCGCGCAGGTGTGGTTGCCGCCCGTGGCGAGCCTCGTGCCCGGGTTCAGCATCGCCACGTCTCCCGCCATGTAGGGCAGGTTGGTGGAGGTGGTGCCCACGGGGAGCGTGTTGCCGTAGCCGAGCTGGCCCAGGTGGTTGCGGCCCCAGCAGCGCAGCGTGCCGTTGTTGAAGAGGGCGCACGTGTGGTTTTCACCCGCGCGGATGGTGTGGATGCCGGTGAGGGGGCTGGCGACCGTGGGGTCATCCGGGAACTGGTCCGGCGTCAGCGTGTACTCCAGCGTGGTGGTGCCGCCGTTGCCGTCCGTCACCGCCAGGGTCAGCAGGCCGCGCACGCTCGTCGTGTAGTTCTGGAGCACGGTGGGGTTGGTCTGCGCGGTGAGGATGGGCGCCGGGTCCTGGGCCTCCGCGGGCGTGAAGCCCCACGCGTAGGTGAGCGCGTCGGCCGGGCCGTCATCCGCCACGGTCGCCGTGAAGGTGACGTTGCCCGTGCCCACCAGCCGGTTGCCGTCCAGGCCGTTGATGACCGGGTTGAAGAGCACCGTGACGTCGGTGTTGTTGACGCCCGGGGTCGTCCCGCCCGGCTTCACCTTCGTCTTGAAGGTGGTGGTGACGGAGTGTCCGGCCTCGTTGGTCACCTTCACCGTGTGGACGAACTCGGACTGCGTGGACACGGCGCCCGGCACGTACTGGCTGACGAAGGTGCCGCTGGTGGCCAGCAGGGTGATGCCGCCGTTGACGGGGAAGAAGGCGCCGCCGCCGCTCGCCGGGGCCGTGCTGATGGCGTAGGTGAGGCGCTCGCCGGTGTTCGCCTCGACGAGGAAGCTGATGTTGCCAGGCTGCCCGGAGGTGAAGGTGCTGGGGATGCTGATGCGCTTGACGCGCGGCAGCGCGATTTCCGCGCCGTCATTGCTGGGGGCCAGGCGGATGGCGACGTCGGAGAAGTCCGCGGTGAGCTCCTGGTCCGTGCTGCCGCTGAACAGCGGCAGCGTGGTGCTCTGGGCACCGTGGGCCCGGGCGAAGAAGGTCAGCACCTTGCCGCGAGGCAGGAAGGGGAGGGTGCCGGTCCACTGGGTGGTGTTGGGCGTCTGGGTGAGCTCGAAGTTGATGAAGAGCGGCGTCTGGCCCTGTCCCTGCTCGTAGACGTCCACGACGATGCGGACCACGTCCTGGGCCCGGAACGCCTGGGCGGACACGCCGCCGGGCCGGGACTCGGCCGTGGCCTCGTCGATGTTGATGCGGAAGCGGGCCTCGGCGGTCTGCCCCTGTTCCTCCACGACGGGCGGCTCCGCGGGCTTCGATTCGCCGCAGCCCATTCCCATCCACGGCGCGGACAGCAGCGTGAGCACGGCCCCGAGCACTCCCCGGAAACGGACGGAACTGCCTGATGGCTTCTTCATGGTTTCTCCTTGTGTGACATTGCGGTGCGGCGGTGTGCTCAATCCCTTGCGGCGGGCACACGACTCCCGTGACGGACCGGCGGGCGGTCCGGAAAAGACACGCCTCCCACACCGCGGTTCGCGGCAGGGGGCTTCATCGGCTGCTCAGGGACACGTCTCCCGTTACCGCGGAGGCGGTCCGGTGACTTCGGACCCAGTCCGGCCCTTCGCCTCCCTACGGAGTGAGGCGTGGCCGGCTGGTATCGAGTGCTGGAATGTGGATGTCCCCCTCGTCATGAAGCAGTCGGCCCGGGCCCGGAATGTGAGGCGGGTACATGCTGCTGAAGATTGTTTTACTTTACATTCAAATTGGCTGTCTTTGCAAGTGCGGGCGACGTGTCGCCTGGTCCTTCCGGTAGGTGCTTGGCACCTGTTTCTGGGTTGCTGGTGTCTTCTGTCTGGGTGGCGAGGTGCCAGTCTTTGGGCGGGCATCGTCCCCTGGGCCGCTCTCCAGGCGGGCGTGTGGAGGGGGCTGGGGTAGACTCGGCGCGGGTCGAGGCCCGCACGGGGGAACGCCGATGCAAGAGCAGTCCGAGGAGACGACATCCACCATCACGGGGCCGCTGCTCCACCTGGGCTGCTCCAACTGTGGCGCGCGGCTGGTGGTGGAGCCCTCGATGCGGACGATGCGGTGCCCGTACTGCGCCGCGCCTTCCGTGCTGGAGCGCCCTCCCGTGCCGGGCGTGCCCGAGCCCACCTTCGCGCTGGGCTTCACCGTCACCCACGTGGCCGCCCGCGAGCACGTGGCTTACTGGTTGAAGACGCGCAGCCGCTTCACGCGCACCGGCATCCGCACCGCCCGGCCCGGGGAGGTGCGCGGCGTCTACGTGCCCGCGTACCTCTACAGCGTCCTGGCCCACTCGCGCTTCCGTGCGTCCATCGGCGAGAACTACCAGGAGCAGGAGACGTACACGACGACGGAGAACGGCAAGACGGTGACGCGCACCCGCACGGTGACGCGCACCGAGTGGCGCCCCTTGAACGGCGAGCTGTCCGGGTACGTGGCGGACGTGCTCGTCACCGCGTCCACGGGCCTGCGCAACGAGGAGCTGGAAGCGCTGGAGCCCTTCGACCTGCGCGGGCTGGCCCGGTACACGCCGGCGCTCATCTCCGGCTGGGTGGCCGAGGAGCCGTCCCTCACCCACGAGCAGTGCCTGGAGCTGGCGCGCAAGGAGGCCGTGGAGCGCGTGGGTGGGAAGCTGGCGCAATTCATGCCCGGCGACTCGCACACTGACTTGGAACACCAGTCACGTCTGGAATGGGAGGCGCTGGACGTGTGCCTCCTGCCCGTCTGGGTGCTCGCCGTGCGCTACGCGGAAGACGCCCCGCCGCTGCGGGTGCTCGTCAATGGACAGACAGGCGAGGTGGTGGGCAAGGCGCCCCTGTCCCCGTGGAAGGTGACCGCCGCCGTGCTCGCGCTGCTCCTGCTGGTGGCGGTGGGGTACCTGCTGGCCTCGGGAGGTGGGCGATGAGCACGGCCACGCCGGAAGTGGCGCCGTGCCGCCGGTGCGCGAGCGCCTTGGAGGCGGAGGACCTGCGCTGCCCCATCTGCGGGTTGATGACGCCTCCGCGGGCGCACGGCACGGTGGAGCGCGAGACGGCGAAGGTGGTGCGCTGCGAGAACTGCGGCGCGTCGGTGGAGTACTCCGTCGAGGCGAAGGCGCCGAGGTGCGACTACTGCGGCTCGGTGACGCGGGTGGAGACGACGGTGGACCCGGTGGAGCAGGCGCAGGCCTACCTGCCCTTCACCGTGGACCCGGAGGCGGCACGCGCGGCGCTGATGGGCTTCCTGGGGAAGGGCGGCTTCTTCCGTCCGTCGGGGCTGGCGCGGGAGGCCTCGGTCGAGTCGATGCGCCCGCTGTGGTGGCCGGCGTGGAGCTTCCGCGCGGGCGTGGACGTGAGCTGGACGGCGGACTCGGACGCGGGGGCAAGGCGCTCGGACTGGGCGCCGCACGCGGGGCGCACGCGCTTCGACTTCGACGACATCATCGTGCCGGCCTCGCGCGGGCTGAAGGTGAAGGAGTGCGAGGCGCTGGCCCCGCACTACCGGCGGGACACGGAGGAGCGTGAGCCGCGAGGGCCCGAGGGCGCCAACATCGAGCGCTTCGAGGCGACGCGCTCGGGGGCGCGGCGCACGGTGCTGGAGACGGTGGAGCGGCTGTCGCGCGAGCGGCTCCAGCAGGGCGTCATTCCGGGGCGCCGCTTCCGGAACGTCCATGTCGCCGTGGCCCTCTCCAGCCTGTACACCACGCGGCTCGCGCTGCCCGTGTACGTGCTCGCGTACCGCTACCGCGACAAGGCGTATCGCGTGCTGGTGCACGGGCAGGAGGCCGGCGCCGTCTTCGGCGAGGCGCCCATCTCCAAGTGGCGCGTGGCGGCGGTGGTGGCAGGGGTGCTCCTCCTCGTGCTCGTGGCGCTGCTGGCCACCGGGGTGCTGGGCTCGTGAGGAATCAGGGCTCGGAGTCCTCGGGCTCGCCCGGCGGGGGCTGCTCCGCCGGACGCTCGGACGTTCGTGCCTCCGCCACGGGCTCCCGCGCCGGTTCCTCGGGCTCCAGCGCCACCGCGGCCTCCTCGGCCGTCAGCTCCGCCGGGTGCAGGCCGCCTTCGAGCAGCTCCGCCTGATTGCGCCGGCTCGTCGCCGCCGCGGCGGCCTGGGCCAGCTCCTCCGCCGCCTCGTGTCGCCCGTAGCCCGGCGCGTGGGCACGCAGCCACGCCCGCAGCGCGCCCGCCATCTCCGCTCCCGAGGAGAACCGCTGCGCCGGGTCCTGCCGCAGCGCCCGTATCACCAGAACGACCAGCTCCGCCGGCACGCCCGTCGCGAGCAGCTCCACGTCCTGGGGCGCCAGCCGCACCATCCTCGCCGCCACCTCGTTCACCGGCATCCACGTCGGCCCCTGGGACTCCAGCGGCGGCGCCTCCGTGCCGTCCGCGTTCGTGAGCGGCGGCACCGGCTCCGTGTCCGCCACCATCAGCGGGTGCCGGCCCGCCAGCACCTCCAGCAGCACCAGCCCCAGCGAGAACAGGTCCGAGCGTGCGTCCACCGCCACCCGTCGCAGCGCCTCCGGTGACGCGTAGGCGATGTCGCCCTTCACCAGCGGGCGGCTCGTCACCTCGCGCCCCGTCAGCGAGGACATCGCCGCCGTGAAGTTCGTCAGCTTCACCTCGCCGTGCACGCCCACCCGGATGTTTCGCGGGCTCACGTCCCGGTGGACGATGTGCAGCGGCCGGTTCAGGTCGTCCGTCAGGACGTGCGCGTGGTGCAGCGCCTCCGCCACCTCCGCCGCCACGTACGCGGCGAAGGCCGGGGACATCGGCTGGCGCCGCATGGCCGCCAGGTTCAGCACCGTGTCGAGCGAGCGCCCCTCCACGTACTCCATCACCAGGTGCGGAGCGCCCCGGTACAGCTTCAGGTGGTGCACCTTGGCGATGCCGGGGTGGTTGAGCCGGAACGTCAGCTCCACCTCTTCAATCAGGCGCCGGCGCTCCACGAAGGTGGCCGGGTTGCTCAGCCGCTTCACCACCACCGGGCCGCCGAGGCCGCCCCGGTAGCGCCGCCGCGCCAGCATCAGCAGTTCGCCGGTGGAGCGCACCTCCAGCTTGCGCACGAACTCGAACGCCGTGCCTCCCACGCTGAACAGCACGCGCGGCCGGCTCGGGCCTCCAGGAACCTCTTCGGTCGTCGTCTCGGGCGTTCTCATCTCCTGCCTCTCAACCTGTGAAGTCAATCGGTGGGTGATGGACCCATGAGGTAACACGAATCGCACCCCGCAGGGAACCTCCCAAGTAGAATGAATGCCGATGAACCTCCTGGGTGGGGACCTCCCGCGTCCAGTTGACCGTCTGGAGTCCCGCGGTACTCCGGTGTCATGAGTTACACCCGCAGCCGGCCTGCCTGACGGCCACTGACCCCACAGAGGAGACATGCATGCGGAGCGGTACACGGTTCGATTGGAGGCTTCACGTGGTGGGAGCGCTGCTCACCGTGGGGCTGATGGCCTGCGGGGGCGCGCCCGCGGAGGGCGCGGAGCTCTCGACGGACGCCTCCCCCCTGGCGTCCGGGACGGCGGAGGCCGTGGACATCCGCGTCCGGCTCGAGTCCATCCCCGGCCTCACCATCCTGAGTGACACGGAGGAGAACGGGTTCCGCTTCTTCATCCTCGACTACGAGCAGCCGGTGGACCACCGCCACCCGGCGGGGGCGCGCTTCCAGCAGCGCCTGTCGCTGATGCACCGCTCGACGTCGGCGCCCATGGTGCTGGACACGGAGGGCGCCGAGCTCTTCGCCGAGCCCGTCCCCAGCGAGCCCGCCGACCTGCTCCAGGGCAACCAACTGGCGGTGGAGCACCGCTTCTTCGGCACCTCGCGGCCGGAGTCGCTGGACTGGAGCAAGCTGACGGTGTGGCAGGCTGCGGCGGATGCCCACCGCGTCGCCGAGGCCTTCAAGCCCCTGTACCGGGGCCGCTGGCTGTCCACCGGCGTCTTCAAGGGCGGCACGGCCGCGCTGACCCACCGCTTCTTCTTCCCGGGAGACGTCGTCGCCACCGTGCCCTACTCGGCGCACCATGCCCGCGGTCTCACCGACGAGCGCCATGCGCGCTTCCTCCGCACGCAGGCGGGCGACGCGGCCTGCCGCGAGAAGCTGGAGGCGGTGCAGCGGGCCGCCCTCACCCGGCGCGAGGCGCTGCGGCCCTTCGTGGAGGCGCTCGCGGAGCAGGGCTTCACCTTCGACGTGCTGGGCGCGGACCGGGCTTTGGAGTTCGCCGTCGTCGAGCTGCCCTTCGGCTTCTGGGAGTTCTACGGCTTCTACTGGAGCTGTGACGACATCCCCGCTCCGGACGTCTCCGACGCGGAGCTGTTCGGCTTCATCAGCTTCGTCGCGGCCCCGGAGTTCGTCCACTCCGACCAGGCACTGGAGGCGTCGGCGCCCCTCTACTACCAGCGGGCCACGCAGCTCGGGGGCCCGGGCTACCCGCAGGCGCACCTGTGGCCGCTGCTGCGCTACCCGGGCCAGGACGTGGCCACGCGCTACCCGCCGTATGGCGTGCCGAAGCACTACGAGCCGTGGACCCTGGTGGTGTAGCCCCCTGAAGAGTCGGACAGGCTCGTTCGGCTAGAAAGCGAGTCTGACGATGGAGAAGAAGAGCCAAGAGGGAGCCCCGGAGGGGGCCGAGGGGAGCAAGCGTCGCCGGCGGTACTCGG
>NZ_JABBJJ010000254.1 GCF_012933655.1 Pyxidicoccus fallax
GCACGACAGGGGGGACGGGGTTTTTGATACTCCAGGCCCGGATTTCGCGCCAGCACCCAGACGTACGGCACATTGCCGCGCGCACGGAAAAAGGGGTGTCCCGCACCCCTCACCCAGGGCCTGTGGTGGAGAGCCCCCCTCATGACACCGGAAGGTGACGGGGGCCTTGGACTCGCGGTACGTCTTGCCCGAAAAACCCGAGCTGGACAGTCTGGAGGGACCATGGCCCTTCGACTCCAGCTTGCGCCCCGGGCACTGCGCACCCTCTGTGGGTGCTCCTCGTCCATGCGGGTGCGGGTGCAGTACGAACTCGGGGCGCTCGCCGCCGGCCTCCCGCTCGATGGGCCGCTCGGACGGGGAAGCGCCGGGCTGGTGGTGCTCGACTCGGGCTTCCGCGTCCGCTACCGGCTGGAGCCGGACCATGGGCTGCTCCGCCTGACGCACGTGCAGGCGCCCCAGGCCCGCTGAAGCGGAGCCGGGCGGGCAGGCCTTCCGGCCGGTGGGCCCCGGCACGGGCCCCGCGTCAGCCGGGATTGTTAACGTCGTCTCGTGAACGCTCCGTCCCCGGCCCCCTCCGTCAATTCCGTCCTCCTGGTGGAGGACGACGCGGACCTGCGCGCCGCCGTCGCCGACATCCTGGAGGACGAGGGCTTCGAGGTGCACGTGGCGGAGAACGGCCAGGACGCCCTGGCCGAGCTCGACGCGCTGGGTCACCTGGGCCTGCGCCCCTGCCTCGTGCTGCTGGACTTGATGATGCCCGTCATGGACGGCTTCACCTTCATGGAGCGCTTCCGCGCGGACCCGGGGCTGTCCCAGGTCCCCGTGGTGGTGCTGTCCGCGTCGGTGAAGGAGCCGCCGGAGGGCGCGTGCGCCATGCTGCGCAAGCCCTTCGAGATTCCGGCCCTGCTGAACACCGTCGCGGACTACTGCGGGCGGGCCTGAGCCGGGCGGCTCGCGCACGGGGACGTTCACGGCCATGCAGCCAGGGCCGCTCGCGAGCTTCTGGCGTTGTCACGGAGGGGGGCGTGGCCTTACATCCGCGCCGCGAGTCCTCCTCCGGCCGCGACCGAGAACCCCCGTGTCCACCTCCCTGGCCGACTTCCTCCTCCAGCAGCGCGACGCCATCATGGAGGCGTGGGAGGCGGAGGTGCGCGCCATTCCCGCCGCCCAGGCCCTGCCCCAGCCCGCGCTGCGAGACGGCCTGCCCCGCCTGCTGGAGGTCGTCGCGGCGCTGATGCGCCAGCGGCCCCAGGCGGGCGTGGCCTCCGGGCTGGGCGCCATCCCGGACCTGCACGCGCTGGAGCGGCTGGGAGAGGGCTTCAACCTCCGGCAGGTGGTGACGGAGTACCGACTGCTCCGCGGCTGCGTGCTGCGGCTGTGGGCCGCCCGGGGCGGGGCCGCGCCGCTGCCTGAGGAGGAGCGCATCCTCCACGAGGCCATGGACGAGGCGGTGGCGGCCTCCGTCAGCCGCTACACCCTCGCGCGCGAGCGCACCTTGCAGGCGCTGGACCGCATCAGCACCGCGGCGCTGGGCAGCGCGGACGTGGCCGGCTTCCTTCCGCGCCTGCTCCAGGTGCTGCGCGAGACGGTGGCCGCGGTGGACGTGACGGCCGTGCTGCTGCGCGAGGGCGACTGGCTGCGCGTGGAGAGCGTGGTGGGGGACGGCATGGCCCCGGGCGCGCGGGTGCCGGTGGGCGAGGGCTTCGTCGGCACCATCGCCGCCACGCGCCAGCCGCTGCTGGTGCACGAGGCCAGCGAGGACGCGCGCGTGGGCGAGCAGGTGCTGCGCGAGGCGGGCCTGCGCGCCCTGTACGGCGTGCCGCTGGTGCTGGACGGTGACGTGCTGGGGGTGGCGGTGATGGGCAGCCGCGCCACCCGCGAGCTGTCCGAGGAGGACCTGCTGCTGTTTCGCGCCATGGCGGCGCGCGCCACCGCGCTGCTCGCCCAGGCCCAGGCGCATGCGCGCGAGCGGGCGGCGCGCGCCGAGGCGGAGGCCTCGCTCGTCCGGCTGCGCGAGAGCGAGGCCGGCCTCCGGCGCTGGGAGGAGGTCTTCACGCGGCTGGGCGTGGGCGTGGTGGTGGTGAGCGTGGAGGACAACGTCATGCGCGACGTCAACCCCGCCTTCGCGCGCATGCACGGGTACGCGCCGGAGGAGCTGCGGGGCCGGCCGCTGGAGGACACCCTCGCGCCCGAGTCGCGCGGCGTGCTGGCCCGGCACGTGGCGGCGGCGCACTCCAAGCTCTCCCACGAATACGAGTCGCTCCACGTGCGCAAGGACGGCAGCCGCTTTCCCGCCTTCTCGCACGTGACGACGTTCCGCGACGCCGCCGGGCGCGTGGTGCAGCGCGTGGCCACCGTGCTGGACATCACCCAGCGCCGCGCGGTGGAGATGGACCGGCAGCGGCTGCTGGCCGCCGTCGAGTCGGAGCGCGCGCGGCTGGCGTCCGTGCTGGACCAGATGCCCGCGGGCATCTTCATCGCCGAGGCCCCCAGCGGCCGGCTGCTGATGGCCAGCCGCCACGTGGAGGTGCTCATCGGACGCCCCTTCGACCTGTCCCTCACCGCGGAGGCGCTCGCCAGCGAGCCCTACCGCGTGCTGCACCCGGACGGGCGGCGCTACGAGGTCGGGGAGCTGCAGCTGGTCCGCAGCCTCCGGCACGGCGAGGAGGTGGCGGGCGAGGAGCTGCTCATCGAGCGCCCGGACGGCCAGCGCATGACGGCGCTCGTGTCCAGCGCGCCCATCCGCGACCGGGAGGGCACCATCGTCGCGGCGGTGGCCACGATGACGGACATCACCGAGCGGCGCCGCGCGCAGGAGGCCGCGCTGCAGGCGGCCCGCTTCGGCGAGCGGCTCATCGCCATCGTCAGCCACGATTTGCGCAACCCCCTCAACGCCATCCAGCTGTCCGCCACGCAGCTCCTGCACAGCGAGGCGCTGCCGGAGCGCGAGCGGCGGCTCGTCACCCGGCTGGCGCGCTCCGGCGACCGGATGAAGCGCATGATTTCGGAGCTGCTGGACTTCACCCGCGGGCGGCTGGGCGGCGGCATTCCCATCCATCGCGTGCCGGGGGACTTGCGCGCGGTGGTTCGCTCGGGCGTGGAGGAGCTGGAGGCGGCGTGGCCGGAGCGCAGCCTGCGGCTGCAGGTGGAGCCGGGGCACTACGAGGGCGAGTGGGACGCGGACCGGCTGCTGCAGGTGGTGAGCAACCTGGGCGGCAACGCGCTCCAGTACAGCCCGCAGGGCGCCACCGTCACCTTCCGCCTGTCCGACGCGGGCGACGCGGTGGTGCTGGAGGTCCACAACGGAGGCGACCCGATTCCGCCGGACATGCTGCCGCGCCTGTTCGACCCGTTCCGCCGCGGCGCCACGGCCGGCCATGGCGGCGGGGCGAGCAGCGGCCTGGGGCTGGGGCTCTACATCGTCGAGCAGGTGGTGAAGGGCCACCGGGGCCACATCGAGGTGACGTCCACCGCCGAGGCGGGCACCACCTTCCGGGTGACGCTGCCCCGCGCCCAGGGAACCTCAGGCGCCTAGCCGAGGGGCATCACCCGGGCCAGCGTGTCGCGCAGCTCCCCCAGGTCCACCGGCTTGGGCACGGTGGCCAGCACGCCCTCGGGCAGCGGCTGCGAGTTGCCCGCGCCGGACACCACCACCACCGGCAGCTGGCGCAGCCGCGCGTCCTGGCGCACGTGGCGCATCAGCTCCCACCCGCTCATCACCGGCATCATCAAATCCAGCAGCACCGCGTCCGGCAGGGGCGGGCGGCGCAGGCGCTCCCACGCGGTGAGGCCGTTGCCCGCCGTCTCGACGGTGAAGCCCTCCAGGGTGAGGAACTCCTCCAGGAGCTCCCGGCTATCGGCATGGTCTTCCACGAGGAGGACGAGGCTGGACATGGACCCCAAGCCTTGTACCGAAGTCCAAGGTCCGCCAGGACCCCTGGGCCCTCCACGTCGTCCCGTGGACGGGCCGGATGTCGACGAGCGCACGGTGCCAGGGGTAGGTGTTCAGGAGGCGAGGTCGTCCTCGGGGAGGAGCCGGTCCTCCAGGGCCTCCTCGGGGGACTCGCCGGCCTGGACGCGCAGGGCGGCGTAGCGCAGGCCGGCCAGCTCCGCGAGGGCCTCGGGGCGGCCGAAGGACTGGCCGGTGCGGCGCAGGTGCTCGCGCAGGGCGCGGGCCAGGTCGGCGCAGGTGGCGAAGCGCTCCACGCGGTCCGGGGCGAGCGCCTTGTGCAACAGCGGCACGAGGGCGGCGGACACGGCGCGGGTGGCCTCGGCCAGCTCGGCCTCGCCATAGCCGAGGATGCGCTGGCGCAGCTCGTTCTGGGCGGCGTGGCTGACGGCCTCGTGCATGGCGGCCGCCAGCGCGTGCTCGCGGGTGGATGAGTCCTGGGCGAGGGTGTGCTCGCGGCGGCGGCGGCGCTCGGCCTCGAAGCGGTCGGCGCCCTCGAAGAGGTGGCGGCCGGTGAGCAACTGGAGGAGGACGATGCCCAGGCTGAACTGGTCCGCGCGCCCGTCCAGGCCGAGCTGGGCGACGTGCTCGGGGGCGGCGTAGGCGAGGCTGCCCGGCAGCTCCGAGTCCGTTGTCGTCACCCGCCCGGGCAGCCGGGACCAGGCGGCGCCGAAGTCGAGCAGCTTCACGGCGCCGTGCTCGGTGACGAGGATGTTGTGCGGGCCCACGTCGCGGTGGACGACCTGGAGCGCGCGGCCGTGCTCGTCCGTGAGGTTGTGGGCGTGGTGGAGCGCGTCGGCGACCTCGGAGGCGATGTAGAGGGCGAAGGCCTCGGAGATGGGGAGCTGGGCGCGGGTGGAGGCCTCCAGCAGCGCGTCCAGGCGGTGGCCGGGGGTGTGCTCGAAGACGAGCACCGGCGCCTCGTCGCTGCCCTTGAGGTGGTGGACGGCGACGATGTTGGGGTGGTTGAGCTGCGCCGTCAGGCGGCCCTCCTCCAGGAGCCGGCGGGAGGCCTCGTCCCCGGCGCGCAGCGGGCGCTTGAGGACGGCGTAGCCGCCGAAGCCCCATTCATAGCGGCGGCGGGCGAGCACCAGCTCGCCGTGGTGGGCGGGGCCCAGCGAGCGGACGAACTCGTAGGAGGTACGGCCGGAGCGCAGCAGCACCTGGGGCGGAGGGGGGACGTCGGACGGCGGGGACGACATGGCGGCTCTCCTCGGACCTGACGGACCTCAGGGGTCCGGCGGCTCACCCGGCGAGTATGGTCGTCCCACGTTCAGAAGTCACCCGACGGGTAGTGCATGCCCCGTGGCGCTCTCACTCGCTGAGAGGGTTGGACGTTACCCGGCGCGTGGGGCGTGGGGGCGTCGCGTGGGGCGCCGCCGTCTTCGGTGAGGCATGTGGTTCGTGGTGGGAGTCAGCCTCCGGGTGCGAGCGGCGGAGTGGCGGGGGAAGGGGGGCGTGCACTCCGCGTCCGAGTGGGCTCCGGGTCCGGGACACTACCCGCCATATCGGTATATCGCGTGCTGACTTGCTGGGTTATAAGTCGGGCAGAACCCGCGACCGAGGGGCGGCCTGTTCCCGTGCAGACCGTGGCTTCGGCCGCACTCATAAGGTTGACGCGGTGAAGACCCACCCAAAAGGTTCCGCTTCCCGGCCCCGCCGCGGCAGTCCCAGCGACCGCGCCCGGAGGTCGCGTCAGCAGCTGGAGAAGCGCCTGGCGGCGAGTGTTGGCGAGGCGGCGCGGTCGGCGCGGATGCGCGCAGGGCTGACGCAGGCGGACGTGGCCGAGCGCATCGGCATCGCGGCGGAGGTCTACGGGCGGATGGAGCGGGGGCGGATGATGCCGAGCGTGCCCACGCTGTTCCGCCTGTGTCTGGCGCTGCAGCTGTCGGCGGACGTGGGGATGGGGCTGGTGACGGCGGCGTCGGTGGGGGCGGCGTTGTGGGAGGAGGACTCCCAGGACAAGGACCACCTGCCGGAGATGCGCCGGCTCCTGCGCACGCTGCGCCGCATGACTCGCGGGCAGCTCAAGCTGATGAACCAGGTCGCCTCCGCCATCCTGCCGCAGCGGTGAGGCTCGGGTAGGGTGGCCGGCGGAGACCGTGCCCTGGCCCTACCCATGAAGGTCGTTGCCCTGTTGCTGCTGAGCGCGGCCCTGCTGGCGGCCGGCTGTTCGTCGCGGGCGGCGGGTTCTCGTGAGGATGCGACAGGCGCGGGCCCGGACCGTGTGAAGGGCACGGCCGGGGGGCCGCGGCAGATCGCCGCGCGGACCCGGCGAGCCGTGGTCCAGGTCGCCGACGAGGTGCGGGGGGCCACGGGAGAGCATGCCCGTTCGCTCTCCGCGCTCGCGGCGCGTCCCCCGGGGCTCGGCAACCGAGGGCTGAGCGGGGGCAATGGCGCCTTCACCCGCTTCATCGATCATGGCTCCCGCCAGTCGCGGTGGATTGACGGTGCGCTCGGTGGGGTCTCCACGTTGACCGGAGTGGCTTCGGAAACCACCGAGGCCGACATGCAGTGGGCCCTTCTCCGGATGACGGGCCCGAGGCTCCAGGCGGCCATGCTCGGTGCCCTGCTGCTGGCCACCTGGGTCGATTTCCTCCAGCTCGCCGACGCGGTGCTCCGGCAGTGTCCCGCCTATAGCGTCGAGCGGCTGTTCGTGGAGTTGCGTCGCGTCCAGGGGCGGATGGAGCCCACGTTGACGGCGCTCGCCTCGCTGGATGCGGAGCGGGTCGAGGCCGCGGCCACCGCGATGCCCGAGCTGATGGGACAGCTCACCCGCGAGTTCGGCTCCATCCAGGAGGGCGCGCGAGTGGCCATGGAGCGCAGGGAGCAGCTCCTGACGGCGATGCAGTTCATGGAGATGCTCACACTGGTCTCGGCGCTGAAGATGTCACTGCCACGGCTCCCGCCCGCCGCGCCTGCCTCGCTCGGTGTGGGGCTCGTGATGGGGTCCGGTGGGGTGATGGTGGGCTCGCGGGTCGTCGTCTCCGCCGAGTGGGTGGAGGCGATGCGCCGCCTCGTCCAGGCGGGCGTCATCTCGGTGCCTGTCGTCAGCGCGGCGGTGCGCATCCACGGCGGTCAGGTGCTGATGGCGCAGGCGAGTGGGGACCTGCCTCCGGGCGTGCGCGACGCGCTCGGGGATGGGCCCGAGGTCCGGGCCATGCACGAGACCGGCCGGGCCGGCGCGGGGATGTCGGAGGCTCCGAGACACCACGTCCTTCCGAGAGAGCACCGGGAGTGGTTCGAGCAGCGTGGCTTCACGGGTGCCATGGACATCGACCAGTTCTGCGTGCGGTTGGAGGCGGCGCAGCACCAGGCGATTCATGGCGGGGGTAACTGGCGCCTGGGGCGCACCTGGCCCGGCGAATGGAACCGGATGATCATGGAGGCGCTGCGCGAGGCCGAGGCGGAAGCGGGTCGCAAGTTGACGCGAAACAACATCCTGAACATCGTTGCGGAGCGCATGAAGTTCTACGACGTCCCGATGAGCTTCACTCCTGGGAGACGGAGATGACCGGCGGACGTTCCTGGCAGGGCGATTGGAAGGCCCGCCTGTGTGAACGGGTCCGCGAGCGTGGCTACGACTCGCTCACGGCCTTCGCCGAGGCGCGGCCAGCCATTCCACTGGTCGAGTTGGCCGAGGAGCTTGGCAGGGATGACATCGCGGGTGTGCAGGTGTTGAGCGGGCTCCTCGCCGAAGCAGAGCAACGAAAGCAGGTCACACGTTTCGTGCGCGACGTGCTCGTGCGCCAGTTGTCCCTGACTCTTCCGGACGGCTGGCCGGTCGTCATGGACGACGAGTCCCGTTTCCAGGTGGCCAAGGCGCTTGGCTGCTGGTCCGCCGATACCCCTGACACTCATAAGGACCGGGTCAGGCAGGCACGAGCCGCGCTTCGTGCAACGCCACCTCCCCCGGGTTGGCGCCCGCTCGGTCCCGACGACGAGTTGCTGCGCACGCTGCTGCCGGACGAGGAAGCCTGACCGTCCGGCGTGGCATTCAGCCTCTCACGTCACCGTCCGCCATCAGCGCCTGCGTCGCCGATGCAGCGCGAGCACCAGCAACACCAGCCCCGTCAGCGCTCCAGGTGCCGGAGCGCCCGTGCAGCCCACGCCACCTCCGAGGTAGTCCAGCACCGAGGGTGGCGCCGGGTCTTCGGTCGGCGGAGGCCCCGGCTGCTCAGCTCCCGCGTCGGGCTCACCGCCCGGTGTGCCCGCGTCCTCGCCACCGGGCGTCCCGGAATCGACCGTGCCCGCGTCCTCGTCCCCACTCGGGCCGCCATCCGTGCCCGCATCGCTTCCGGGCACGCCCGCGTCAACCGGCTCGCCCGCCACCACCGTCCACTCCCAGAATTCGGGAGTCTGATCCGCCAGCTCCAGGTCCAGGTCGACCGAGTACACCCAGAGCACATGGTCCCCGGGCGCCAGGCCCTCCAGGTGCCACGGCGTCCCGCAGTCGAACTCAGCCCCCACCGTTCCATTGCTCTCCAGCCAGCAGAAGAACTCCGCCCGGGTCGCGGTGGATTCGAACGTGAAGTCCGCCGTGGTGGATGAAGTCACGGAAGCCGGACCCGTGAGGATTCGGGTCTCCGGCGGGAGCCGGTCTCCCGCGAACGCCGTGGGCACGGCCACCAGGGCCAGCACGAGCAGCACCAGCGCGCCGAGCAACTGCATCACCCGCGCGCGCACGAAGACGAGGGTCGGAGGAACAATCATGGCGTGGCCTCCCGGGCGCTACCCGGCATCGCCGTGGCGACGGGAACGATGTGGAATTCCACCCGGCGGTTGCGTTCGCGCCCGGCGGCGGTGGCGTTGGTGTCCGCGGGCGCGTCCGGGCCCCGCCCCACCGCGCGCAGCCGCTTCGCCTCCACGCCCCGGCGCTCCAGCTCGCGGCACACCGACTCCGCGCGCGCCTGCGACAGGCGCCGGTTGTACTCCGCGCCGCCGATGTTGTCGGTGTGCCCCTCCACCACCACCCGCTCCAGCTCCGGGTGCTCGCGCAGCACCTTCGCCACCTGCTCCATCAGCGGGTACGAGCGCGGCAGCACCTCCGTGCGGTCGAAGGCGAAGAAGATGCGCTCGGTGATTTCGAGGGTCTTCTCCGTGAGGTACACCACCTGCCGCTCCGACTCCGGGCAGCCCTGGTTGCCCGGGGGGCCCGGCTCGCGCGGGCAGTTGTCCACGCCGTCCGCCACCGAGTCCGCGTCCTGGTCCAGCACCGACTCCACCTCGCGCTCCGGCGGCGCCTCGCCGTCCTCGGCGACGGGAGGCTCCACCATCGCCAGCGGCCCGTCTCCGGGCAGCCCCTCGCGCACGCCGCCGCTCTCCAGCATGGGCGGGGCGGCCTTCGAGGGCAGCAGCGGCAGCGGGTCGAACCCCACGCCCGCCAGCAGACGGAAGATGGGCACGCCGGGCGCCACGCCCACGCCCGGGCCTCCGAGGGCGAACACCTCGAAGTGCTCGCTGAAGAGGTAGCGCGCCCCGGCCAGCACCTCGCCGGACCAGAGGCCACCGCCCGTGAGCGGCGCGGCGGCACGGAAGCTCAGCTCGCCGCGCAGGGTGCCGTCCACGTTCGTCACCCCCAGCGCGAACGGAACCTCGGCGCCCACCGAGTGCGAGCCCACCTGCACGCGCTCGCGCACCCGCGCGCCCGCCTCCAGCGACACGCGCATCCGCTGGAACGTCTTCCCCACCGCCAGCCGCGGCGTCACGCTCCAGTTCCCATCTCCCAGCAGCGCGTCACGGCGCCCCAGCGGCAGCCCCGTGTCCACCTCCGCCGCCAGGTCCACCAGCGCGCCGTCCGCCTCGCGCACGAGGCCCACGCGAGCGCGCAGCATCGGCGTGCCCATGCCCGAGCGCCTCAGCTCGCCCAGGCCCAGCCCCGTCAGCGACATGCCTCCCTGGGTCATCAGCACCGGCACCGACGCGCCGACCTCCAGGCGCGGGTGCGGGGCCACGGCCGCCGCGAGGTGCAGCAGCGCGCGCTCGCGCACCACCTCGCCCACGCGGCGCCCGTCACGCACCATGACGAGCGGCTGGTGCTGGTAGTGCGTCACCACCGCCAGCCGCAGCGCGCCGGGCTCCAGCAGCAGGCCCGCGGAGCCCAGCAGCGCTCCGCGCGAGGTGGGCGTCACCGTGAGGCGCTCGAGGTCGAAGGCAGGCAGCGGCGGAGGCTCGGCGGCCAGCGCGGCCATGCCCGGCATCAGCAGCGCGAGCACGGCACCGGCCCGCCGGCGTCGGCTCCAGGGAGAAGGGGATATGGGTCGCATGGAAGGGGGCTCCGGGGTGGTGGAAACGTGTGGAGCGCCCGCTCGGGCGTCCTCCCTCCCTGGGGGACTGCCCGGCTGTCCATCCCCGGACGCGGCGCGTCGCAGCGTCCACCCGTCGACGGAAGTGGGGAACTTCGCTCATTCGAGAGCAGCCAGGCGGGCTGCTCCCATGGCCGGTGCTTGTCTCCTCGCTGAGACCCTGGCGTCATGCGGCGCCCAGGGGCCGACCTGAAGGCAACGTGAAGCAACCGACTCGTGAACAGAGGGGGCCGAGGCCCGACATGCGCGTGCTCGTGCTGGCACTGATGTTGCTCGTGCCAGTGCTGGCGGCGCATGCGCGGGACGTGGCCGACGCGGGCACGCCCGACGCGGCCGTGGCCCCGGACGTCCTCACCGAGGTGGACCTCCAGCGCACGGACGGCGGCTGGACGTTGGACCCGGCCGCCACCGGCGCCACCGCCAGCACGGACGCGGACGCGGGGGTGACCCAGCCCCAGCCGGCCTTCGTGCCGCCGTCCCTGGTGGCGGACTCACCCGCGCCCTATCCGCCGGGGCTCGCCGTGGAGGGCGTGGCGGGCGTGGTGAAGCTGGAGTTGCTCATCGACGAGGCCGGCGAGGTGGAGTCCGCCACGTTGGTGGAGCCGCTGCACCCGCTGCTGGACCGGGCCGCGCTGCATGCCGCGCCGTCGCTGCGCTTCTCGCCGGCCACGCTGGAGGGCCAGCCCGTCCAGGTGAGGCTGTTCTTCGAATACCGCTTCGAGGCGCCCGTGCCCATGGCGGCGGCCGACGGCGGCACGCTGCCCGACGGCCCCGTCACCCTGCGCGGCCTGGTGCGCACCAAGGGCAACCGCCGTCCCATCGTCGGCGCCGTGCTCGTGTCGGACGCGCTGCCGGACGCGCCGGTGCAGACGGACACCCAGGGCCGCTTCGAGGCGCGCTGGCCGCAGGGCATGCACAAGGTCCGCGTGGTGGCGCCCGGCCACAAGCCCTTCGTCTTCCGCGAGACGCTCAACGCGAGGGAGGCGCTGGAGGTGGTGTACGGGCTGGAGCCGCTCGTCATCAACCCGTACGAGACGGTGGTGCGCGCGGACCGCGAGCGCACCGAGGTCAGCCGCGTCACCCTGCAGGACGCGGAGCTGCGTGAAGTCCCCGGCACCATGGGCGACCCGTTCCGCGTCGTCATGCTGATGCCCGGCGTGGGCAGCATGCTGTCCGGCGTGGCCTACCCGGTGGTGCGCGGCAGCCAGCCCGCGTCCACGGGCTACTTCCTGGACGGCATCCGCGTCCCCATCCTCTTCCACCTGTTCCTCGGTCCCGCGGTCATCCACCCGGACTTCATCGACGCCATCGACTTCTACCCGGGCACCCCGCCGCCGAAGTACGGGCGGCTGATGGGCGGCGCCATCGACGGGCGCCTCTCCCGCCCGCGCGACGACGGCGTGCACGGCAGCGCCTACGCGGACCTCATCAACGCGGGCTTCTTCATCGAGACGCCCTTCGAGAACACCGGCACCAACGTCAGCCTCGCCGGCCGCTACTCGTACACGCCGTGGATCATCTCGCTGGCCGCCAACAGCCTCCAGTCCCCGCCGGCCCCGGGCCGGGAGAACCCGAAGGTGGTGCTGGACTTCTGGGACTACCAGGGGCGCGTGGAGCAGGACATCGGCCGGGGCAAGCTGCGGCTGTTCGCCTTCGGCTCCTCGGACACCTTCGGCACCCAGGCGCAGGACCGGTTCAGCAGCACCGCGCTCCAGTCCATCATCTTCCACCGCGTGGACCTGCGGCACCGCCACCCGGTGGGCGACTCCGGCGAGCTGGAGGTGGGCGCGACGTGGGGGTTGGACCGCTTCTCCGTCCTCAACGAGGACGTGGCCGACACCGCCAACGCCGTCTACATCGACCAGGGGACGTGGGCCGCGCGCCTGGGCTACACCCACACGCTGTCCCCCCAGGTGTCCTTCCGCGCCGGCGCGGACGTGGACCACAAGCGCGCCATCGTCGAGCTGGTGAACGAGGGCCTCGAGGACGACGAGGACACCCCGGTGGAGATGGCCCCCGTGGCCCTGGGCACCAACATGGGCGCGTGGGCGGAGATGGTGTGGCAGCCCAACGACAAGTGGTCCGTGGTGCCCGGCCTGCGCGTGGACAACTACCACCTGTCCCCGGGCATCGACCACGCCGCGCTGGAGCCGCGCCTCACCGTGCGGCGCAAGCTGACGGATCGGCTCACCCTCAAGGGCGGCGCGGGCCTCTTCCACCAGCCGCCCACCACCCTCATCAGCCTGCCGGTGGTGGACGTGGGCAGCCTGCTGCTGGGCCTCCAGGAGGGCATCCAGCTGTCGGTGGGTGCCGAGTGGAAGGCGTGGAAGGGTTTGGAAGTGGGGCTCGACGTCTACGTCAACCCCATGGTGCGCACCATCGAGCTGACGCCCTTCTCCGACGAGGGCATCGTGGACGAGGTGGAGCCGGACCCCGATGACGGCGACGGCGGCCGCTGGGGCGGCCGGAAGCGCCGCCGCGCGCTCCAGGAGGAGGACGACGACGGCAACTGGATTCCGGACCGCGACGACATCGAGTTCCCCGATTTCAAGAGCAGCGGCATGGCGTATGGCATGGAGTTGCTCATCCGCCATCCGCTGGGGGACAACTGGTTCGGCTGGCTGTCGTACTCGCTGCAGAGCAGCACGCGCCGCACGCGCTTCTACCGCTACGACGCGGAGGGCAACGTCATTGGCGAGGACGAGGCCAACCTGCCCTTCGTCTTCGACCAGACCCACATCCTCAACCTGGTGCTCAGCTACAAGTTCTCCAACAGCGTCACCGTGGGCGGGGTGGTCCACTTCAACTCCGGCCGCCCGGAGTACAGCGCGCTGGGCACCCCCACCCACCGCCAGGGCGTGGACGCCGCCGGCCGGCCCGCGTGGATAAAGGCCGACCGCGACCGCGTGGACCGGCTGCCGGGCTTCGTCCGCTTCGACGTCCGGCTGTCCAAGGCGTGGGTGTACGACAACTTCAACCTGGAGGCCTACCTGGACATGCTCAACGTCTCCATCAACCGGGAGACGGTGGGCTTCGAGTACGAGGGGGGCGGCGGACGGCCCCTGCGCAAGACGCCTGTCGGGCTGCCCATCGTCCTGCCCATCCTCGGAGTGAAGGGCCGCTACTGAGCAGCGCGAGTGATGGATAGCGCACGCTTGGTGGTTCGCTCCCCGAGCCGCCCGGGTACGGGATTCACAAGAGCGGTGTAATCCTACGCCGTCCGTTGTTCCAATGGCCCCGGGTCCTGTCCTGGGGTCGGATGGATTCCGGGTAGGGACTTCGGCCGGTCGTACACCCAGGTGACTTCTTCATGTTCCAGGACGGGAATCCGACGATGGCGGAGTGGGCGCGGCGGCTTGGTGCGCCCACGCTCCAGGGCTCCTCGCTGCAGGGGACCGCGCTGAACCTGAAGCTGTCGGACCACCCACTGCCGCGCGATGAGCGCTCGGACCAGCCGCTCAAGGCCTCGGGCGAGGCGCCAGCGGTCCTGCTGGTGGACGACAACGCCGCGAACCTGGTGTCGCTGGAGGCCATCCTCGAGCCGCTCGGCGTGCGGATGGACAAGGCGTCCTCCGGTGAGCAGGCCCTGCGCTTCCTCTTGCGCGAGGAGTACGCCGTCATCCTGCTGGACGTGCGCATGGCGGGGCTGAGCGGCTTCGAGACGGCGGCCCTCATCAAGCAGCGCGAGCGCACGCGCAACGTGCCCATCATCTTCCTGACGGCCTATGGCCGGGACGACGCGGAGCTGCTCACCGGCTACTCCACCGGCGCGGTGGACTTCCTGCAGAAGCCCTTCCCGCCGGAGGTGCTGCGCTCGAAGGTGTCCGTCTTCGTGGAGCTGTTCCGCGCGCAGCGGCAGGTGCGCGCGCAGTCGGAGCTCTTGCGGCAGAAGGAGGCCGAGGCCCGGGACGTGGCGCTGCGCGCGGCCGGCTACATCGACCGGCTGCGGGACTTCGCCGCCCGGCTGTCCGAGGCCACGACGGTGGCGCAGGTGTGCCGCGCGCTCTTCGAGCAGGGGCTGGCGGCGGCCGGCGCGAAGGCGGCGGCCGTCAACCTGCTGGACGCGACGGGCGAGGCGCTGGAGGTGGTGGACTCCATCGGCTATCCGGAAGCCGTGCTGGCCCCGTGGCGTCGGATTCCCCTGTCCGCGCCCATCCCCCTCAACGAGGCGGTGCGCGAGCTGCGGCCCGTGTGGGTGGGCTCTCGGGAGGAGTGGGAGCAGCGCTACCCGGATGTGGACGCGGGGGGCATGCACGAGGCGGCCGTCTCGCTGCCGCTGCTGGTGAAGGGCCGGGCGCTGGGCGCCATCGGGTTGTCCTTCACGCGGGCGCGTGAGTTCACCGAGACGGACCGGGCCTACTTCACCGCGCTGGCGCACGCGTGCGCGCAGGCGCTGGACCGGGTGCGCCTGACGGCCGAGGAGCGCCGCGCGCACGAGCAGGCCCGGGCCGCCGCCGCCCGGCTGCGGGTGCTGGCCGAGGCCTCCGACGCGTTCAGCGGCGCCAACCGCGACCTGGGCCTGCTGCTGGACACCGTCACCCGCCAGGTCGCCCGGCACATGGCGGACGTGTGCTCCATCCACCTGCTGTCCGAGGACGGCGAGCGGCTGGAGATGGCCGCCTGCCACCCCGGCGAGGCGGAGCTGCGCGGCGACGTCGTGCAGGCGCTGCGCACGCCGGTGCGCCCGGGAGAGGGCTTCAACGGCCGCGTGGTGCAGAGCGGCCAGCCGTGGCTCGTCCCCGTGCTCACGGAGGAGATGAAGGCGTCCATCCTGAGGCCGGAGCACCGCTCGCTGGTGGAGGGGCTCGGGCTGTACAGCGTGGTGGTGGTGCCCCTGCGCATCCGGGGCCGGGTGGCGGGGACGCTGTGGGTGGGCCGCGGCGGCCGGCCGGGCCCGGGCTTCACCGCGGAGGACCAGGGGCTTTTGGAGGAGCTGGCGGCGAAGGCGTCGCTCTCCATCGAGAACGCGCGCCTGTTCGCGGAGCAGCAGCGCTCGCAGGAGGAATTGCGGCGGCGCGCCGAGTTCGAGCAGCAGCTGGTGGGCATCGTCTCGCACGACTTGCGCAACCCGCTGGCGGCCATCTCCATGTCGGCGGGGCTGCTGGAGAAGAAGGGCGAGCTGTCCGACTCGCAGAAGCGCACGGTGCTGCGCATCGGTCAGGCCACCGAGCGCGCGGCGCGGATGATTCGCGACCTGCTGGACTTCACGAAGGCCCGGCTGGGTGGCGGCATCGCCCTGCACCGGCAGCCCACGGACCTGCGGGACGTGGTGCACCAGGTGGCGGACGAGGTGCTGGTGGCGCACCCCGGGCGGCACGTGGACCTGGACGTGCCGGACGAGGTGAAGGGCGAGTGGGACCCGGACCGCATCGCCCAGGTGCTGACGAACCTCCTGGGCAACGCGCTGACGTACAGCCCCGCGGAAGCGCCCGTGAAGGTGTCGGCGCGCGTGGACGGCGAGGCCGCCTTCCTGAGCATCTACAACGGCGGCGCCCCCATCCCGCAGGAGCTGCTGCCGCGCCTGTTCGAGCCGATGACGCGCGGCGCGCTGAAGGAGGGCCAGTCCAGCCGGAGCATCGGCCTGGGGCTCTACATCGTGCGCGACATCGTCCGCGGCCACGGCGGCAGCGTGGACGTGGTGTCCTCCGCGCAGCACGGCACCACCTTTACCGTGCGCCTGCCCCGCCACGTGGGCTGAGCGCGGCCTCATGACACAACCATGACGAGGAGATGGAGGGCTTCTGGCCCTCCGCTCCCCATGGGTCCGGTAGGCTGCGCCTCCGTCCTCCAAGAGCCGAGGCCCTCATGCGCAACCTCCTCGCCGTGGCGCTCATCCTGCTGAGCGCTCCTGTCCTGGCGCAGTCGTCCTTCTTCGAGCTGTCCGCGCGGACGCGCCGCTTCACGAACGGGCGTCCCTCGATGACGCGCATCACCCCGGACGAGAAGACGGTGCTCTTCCTCCGCGCGACGCCTCCGTCCACCGCGCGCTCCCTCTTCGCCTTCGACACGGCGACGGGCGAGACGCGCGAGGTGCTCACCCCGGAGCAGGTGGTGAACGCCCTGGGCGCCGCCTCCACGCCGGAGGAGAAGACGCGGCGCGAGCGCATGAAGGGCGCGGGCTTCTCCGCGTACGAGCTGTTCGCGGATGGCGCGAAGCTGCTGCTGTCCATGGCCGGCCGGATGTACGTGGTGGAGCGCGCCACGGGGAAGGTGACGGAGCTGCGCACGGGGCCGGGCGTCACGGACCCGAAGCTCTCACCGGATGGCCGGCAGCTGGCCTATGTGAGGGATTACGACCTCCACCGCCTGGATTTGACGACGAACACCGAGCGCCGGCTCACCCGGGGCGGCGGCGAGACGAAGTCCCACGGCCTCGCGGATTACTTCGCGATGGAGGAACTGGCCCGCTTCACGGGGTACTGGTGGAGCCCGGACGGGAAGTCGCTCGCGTACGTGGAGGTGGACACCTCCGGCGTGGAGAAGCTCTCCTTCGCCGACATCATGTCCCCCGAGCGGGGCGCCAACCCGCGGCCCTATCCGCGCGCCGGCACGGCGAACCCGAAGCTGCGGCTGGGCATCGTCCCGATGACGGGCGGCCGCACGACGTGGGTGGACTGGGATTCGGAGAAGTACCCCCACCTGTCGAAGGTGACGTGGAGCGGGAAGGGCCCGCTGACGCTACGGGCGCAGAGCCGCCGCCAGACGGAGGAGGTGCTGCTCGCGGTGGACGCGAGGACGGGCCGCACGCGCGTGTTGCTCACGGAGAAGGACGACGCCTGGATAAACCCGGAGCCGGCCTTCCCGGAGTGGCTCCCGGATGGCAGCGGCTTCCTCTGGGGCACCGAGCGCAATGGCGGGCCCGAGGTGGAGCTGCGCAACGCGGACGGCTCGCTCGCGCGCTCGCTGGTGAAGCCTGACGCGGGCTTCTGGGATTTGGTGCGCTACCTGCCCGGGCAGGACACGCTCTACTTCGTGGGCGGCCCCACTCCCACCGAGCGCCACCTGTATCGCGTGGTGAAGGGCGGCGCGCCCACGCGCGTCACCCCCGCGGGCCCGGCGATGGAGACGGGCCGCGTGGGAGACTCGGGGGGCCTGCTGGTGGTGTCCGCCGAGGGGCCCACGAGCCTGATGCGCACGTACGTGCTGAGGGCGGATGGCACGCGCGTGGGCGAGCTGCCGTCGCTGGCGGCGGAGCCTCCCTTCCAGCCTCGCTTCGAGGTGCGCCAGGTGGGCAAGGAGGGCTTCTGGACGTCCGTCGTCCGCCCGCGCGACTTCAAGCCCGGCGTGAAGCTGCCCGTCATCCTCGAAATCTACGGGGGCTCCTTCACCACCAACGTCTTCCAGAGCATGGCCTACCACCTGCGGCTGCAGTGGCTTGCGGACCACGGCTTCATCGTCGTCACGGTGGACGCGCGCGGCACGCCCCGCCGGGGCCGGGCGTGGCAGCGCACGCAGAAGCACGACTTCTGGGGCACCACGCTGGAAGACCAAGCCACCGCTCTGAGAGCGCTCGCCGCGGAGATTCCCGAGATGGACCTGAAGCGCGTGGGCATCACCGGCGGCAGCCACGGCGGCTACCTCTCGGCGATGGCCGCCATGGTGAAGCCGGACTTCTTCAAGGCCGCCGCCGCCGTCGCGCTGGTGTCGGACTGGCGCGAGTACTCCAGCCACGTCCCCGAGCGCCACCTGGGCCTGCCCCAGGAGCACCCCGAGGCGTACGAGCGCAACTCGCTGCTCACCCACGTGAAGCAGGACGGGCCGCTCGCGAAGCTGCTGCTCATCCACGGCACCGCGGATGACAACGTGCATGTCTCCCACACGCTGCGGTTCTCGGACGCGCTCTTCCGCGCGGGCCGGCCGCACGAGGTGATGCTGCTCGGCGGCGCCGGGCACATGGTGACGGACCCCGCCGTGGAGGAGCGGATGTGGGAGCGGGTGATTCGGCACTTCCGGGAGTCCCTGTAGTCCCCGTCCCGGGGGGCGGCTGGCGGCGGCCGGCGGGGGGCTTCTAGTATTCCCACCGGCTGGCGCCGGACCGACCTGGAGCGGAGGGTGCTGGCCAGGGACGCGGAGTGCTCAGGGGTGAGCACTGCGGCGGGGGCAGTCGTGGGG
>NZ_JABBJJ010000255.1 GCF_012933655.1 Pyxidicoccus fallax
AGAGAGCCGCGTAAGATGTGTTTAAGAGACAGCCTACGGGGCCTTCGGCGTCGACACCGACGGCATGGACCGCTCGGTCAAGCCCGGTGACAACTTCTACCGGCACGTCAACGGCGCGTGGCTCGACAAGACGCAGATTCCCGCCGACCGCTCCAGCTACGGCATGTTCACCGCGCTGTCGGAGCAGGCCGACCAGCGCTCGCGCGAGCTCATCGAGGCGCAGACCCAGGCCCCCGAGGGCAGCGAGGCCCGCAAGATTGGCGACTTCTTCGCCACCTTCCTCGACGAGGCCACCATCGAGGCCAAGGGCATCGCCCCGCTGAAGCCCGAGCTGGACCGCATCGCGGCCATCGCCAACAAGAAGGCCCTGTCCACCGAGCTGGGCTCCACGCTTCAGTCCGACGTCGACGCGCTCAACACCGGCCGCATCTACACGGCCAACCTCCTGGGCCTCTGGGTGGTGGAGGACCTGAACGACCCGTCGCGCTACGCCCCCTACCTGCTGCAGGGCGGCCTGGGACTGCCGGACCGCGACTACTACCTCGTCGACAACCCCCGCTTCAAAGAGGTCCGCGAGGCCTACCAGAAGCACATCGCCAACATGATGAAGCTGGCGGGCCTTTCCGAGCCGGAGGCTCGCGCCGCCCGCGTCTTCGCCCTGGAGACCAAGATTGCCAAGGCCCACTGGGCCCAGGTCGACTCGCGCGACATCTCGAAGACGAACAACCCCTGGCCGCGCGAGCAGTTCGCGAAGAAGGCCCCGGGCATCGACTGGAACGCGTACTTCGCCGCCGCCGGGCTCGCGCAGCAGCCGCAGATCATCGTCTGGCAGCCGAGCGCGCTGACGAGCCTGTCCAAGCTGGTCGGCAGCGAGCCAATCCAGGCCTGGAAGGACTGGCTGTCCTTCCGCGCCATCGCCCGGACGGCGCCGGTGCTCCCGAAGGCCTTCGTGGACGAGAGCTTCTCGTTCTACGGCAAGACGCTCTCCGGCGCGCAGAAGCAGCGCGACCGCTGGAAGCGCGGCATCGACTTCACCAACTCCGCGCTGGGCATGGCCGTGGGCAAGCTCTACGTGGAGAAGTACTTCCCGCCGAACGTCAAGGCGGAGGCGGACACCATGGTCCGCAACATCGTGGAGGCGTTCGGCAAGCGCATCGACGCGCTGACCTGGATGTCGCCGGAGACGAAGGCCCGCGCCAAGGAGAAGGTCGGCACGCTGCAGACGAGCATCGGCCACCCGACGAAGTGGCGTGACTACTCGAAGCTGGAGGTCGTCCGTGGGGACGCCTTCGGCAACTTCGAGCGCGCCGCGCGCTTCGAGACGCAGCGCAACCTGAACAAGCTCGGCCAGCCGGTGGACCGGACCGAGTGGTACATGGTGCCGCACCTGGTGAACGCGCTGAACTCGCCGCAGCAGAACTCCATCATCTTCCCCGCCGCCATCCTCCAGCCGCCGTTCTTCGACGCGAACGCCGACCCGGCCGTCAACTACGGCGGCATCGGCGCCGTCATCGGCCACGAAATCGTCCACAGCTTCGACGACACCGGCGCCAAGTTCGACGCGCGCGGCAAGCTGGAGAACTGGTGGACGAAGGAGGACGAGGCCCGCTTCCAGGCCGCGGGCAAGGCCCTCACCGAGCAGTACAACGCGTACAAGCCGCTGCCGGACCTCGCCGTCAATGGCGACCTGACGCTCGGAGAGAACATCGCGGACGTGGCCGGCGTGGCGGTGGCGTATGACGCCTACAAGCTGTCGCTCGGCGGCAAGCCGGCGCCGGTGATTGACGGCTTCTCCGGCGACCAGCGCTTCTTCCTCGGCTTCGCCCAGGTGTGGCGCAACAAGTACCGCGAGCCGATGCTGCGCCGCATCCTGATGACGGACGGGCACTCGCCCGGCGAGTTCCGCGCCGCCACGGTGCGCAACCTCGACACCTGGTACCAGGCCTTCGACGTCCAGCCGGGCCAGGGGCTCTTCCTGACGCCGGAGCAGCGCGTCCGCATCTGGTAGGCCGCGTGCGGTTGCAGTGAATCCACCCACTTCCTCTTGCAGCGGATTTGCAAGGGGAGGTGTGTGGATTTTCGCTTCAGTGTCCAGCGACGACACATGGAGCGACTTCCAGGCAAATTGTGAGGAAGATTCGGAGGTGTTGGCGTCCCACCCATGATGGCCGTGCGGGCCATCTCTTTGTGTGGGGTGCCATGACTTCTACTCACAGGCTGTGTCGCATTGGCGGTTGGCGAGCCCTCCTCGCCGCGCTGTTCCTCGTCGGTTTCGCGGCGTCACGCGCCGCGTCAGCGGCTCCCTTCACTCTCTTCGAGAGCGGGCAGGTCCGGCCGCTCGCGCTCTCCCCCAACGGGAAGCTCCTCTTCGCCGCCAACACCCCCGACAACCGCCTGGAAGTCTTCCAGGTGGCGGAAAGTGGCCTCACCCACCGCGCCTCCATCCCCGTCGGCCTGGAGCCCGTCGCCGTCGCCGCCCGCTCCAATGACGAGGTCTGGGTGGTCAACCACCTGTCGGACAGCATCAGCGTCGTGCGGCTCGATTCCTCCGGCGGCACCGTGGTGCGCACGCTGCTCGTCGGGGACGAGCCTCGCGACATCGTCTTCGGCGGCACCGGCCGCAAGCGCGCCTTCATCACCGCCGCTCACCGCGGGCAGAACGTTCCGTTCGACCCGCAGCTGACCACCGAGGGCGTGGGCCGCGCCGATGTCTGGGTCTTCGACGCCGACAACCTGGGCGCCTCGCTGGGCGGCAATCCGCTCAACATCATCACCCTCTTTGGCGACACGCCCCGCGCGCTCACGGTGACGCCGGACGGCTCGCGCGTGTACGCGGCCGTGTTCAACTCCGGCAACCGCACCACGACGCTCAACGAGGGCCTCGTGCCCGACGGTGGCGAGGCGGCCGGCGGCGTGCCCGGTCCGAACACCAACTTCCAGGGCGTGCGCGGGCCGGAGGTCGCCCTCATCCTCAAGCACAACGGCCAGGACTGGCTGGACGTGCTGGGCCGTCCGTGGACGGACAAGGTGCGGTTCACCCTGCCGGACAAGGACGTCTTCGCCATCAACGCCAACGCCAACCCGCCGGTGCAGGTCTCGGGACCCTCCGGCTTCTACACCGGCGTGGGCACCGTCCTGTTCAACATGGCCGTCAACCCGGTGAACGGGAAGGTGTACGTCAGCAACACCGAGGCCCGGAACGATTTGCGCTTCGAGGGCCCGGGCATCTTCGGCGGGCGGACCCTCCGTGGCCACATCCACGAGAGCCGCATCACCGTGCTCGGCCCGAACGGCGTCACCCCGCGCCACCTCAACAAGCACATCAACCATGGCGCGTGCTGCGCGCCCGTGCCCAACGCCGAGAGCGAGAAGAGCCTCGCGCAGCCGCTGGGCATGGCGGTGACGTCCGATGGCGCGACGCTGTACGTGACCGCGTTCGGCTCGTCGAAGCTCGGCGTCTACTCCACGGCCGCCCTGGAGGCGGACACCTTCGTGCCGAGCACGGCGAATCAGGTCGAGCTGAGCGGCGGCGGCCCCACGGGCCTCGTGCTGGATGAGGCCCGCCGGCGTCTCTATGTGCTCACGCGCTTCGACAACGCCATCTCCGTGGTCAGCACGACTTCGCGCCAGGAGGTGGCGCACGTGCGCATGTTCAACCCGGAGCCGGCGAGCGTGGTGGCGGGGCGGCCGTTCCTCTACGACGCACGGAACAGCTCCAGCCACGGCGACTCGTCGTGCGCGAGCTGCCACATCTTCGGCGACTTCGATGGACTGGCCTGGGACCTGGGCAATCCGGATGGCGTCGTGAAGGCCAACCCGCTCCCCATCGTTCCCGTGCTGCCGGAGTTCGGTGACGACCCGACGCTCGGCCAGGACACCTCGTTCCACCCGCTGAAGGGTCCCATGGTGACGCAGAGCCTGCGCGGCATGGCCAACCACGGCCCCATGCACTGGCGCGGCGACCGGAACGGTGGCGACAACGGCCCCAGCATCCAGCCCAACGGTGGCGCGTACGACGAGGCCGCGGCCTTCAAGGCCTTCAACCCGGCGTTCGTGGACCTGCTGGGGCGCAGCGCTCAGCTCACCTCCGCCGAGATGCAGAAGTTCACCGACTTCATCCTGCAGGTCGCCTACCCGCCCAACCCCATCCGCAACCTGGACAACTCGCTGACGCCCGCTCAGCAGGCGGGGCGGCAGTTCTTCTTCGACGTCACGAGCTCCACCAACGGCCCGTGCCAGGCCTGCCACCGCGTAGACCCCAACGCCAACCCCAGCGCGGGCGCCTTCAAGGGCTTCTTCGGCACGGAGGGCAAGTCGTCCTTCGACGCGGCGAGGCAGTTCCCCCGGGTGCCGCACCTGCGGAACATGTACCAGAAGGTCGGCATGTTCGGCGTGGCGTTCCCCGTGGGCTCGGTGCCCGCCGACCCCTTCCTCGGCGAGCAGATCCGCGGCTTCGGCTTCAACAGCGACGGGACGATTCCCACGCTGTTCCAGTTCAGCAGCGGCTTCGACGTCGCCCTCACCAACCCCGGTGGCATTCCCCACACACCCGAGGGCACGCTCGCCAAGCGGAACATGGAGCAGTACATGCTGGCCTTCGAGAGCAACCTGGCGCCCATCGTCGGGCAGCAGGTGACGCTCACCCGGACCAACGGGGCCGTGGCCGGCCCCCGCATCAATCTGTTGCGGCAGCGCGCGGACGCGGGCGAGTGCGACCTGGTGGCGAAGGGCCGCATCTGGGGACAGGAGCTGGGGTTCCTCTACCTGGGAGGGGGCCAGTTCGCGGGGGACCGGCAGGCGATGCCCCACGTCGGGGACGCGGCGCTCCGCTCCGCCATCACCGCGAACAGTGGCGCGCTGACGTACACCTGCGTGCCTCCGGGCTCGGGGATGCGCATCGGCATCGACCGCGACCTGGACGGTGTGCTCGACGGGGACGAATGAGCGGCGAATCCTGACCTGCTGGGGACTGTCCCGTTTTCAATAGTTTGCCTACTGTGCGCCTCGCGCGACCCGCGCGCCTTCGTGCCTCCGTATTCCCACTGGCACGACGTCCGACACCTCGAGCGAGACACCATGAAGGCCCCCAGCACGGCGATTCGCCGTGGCATCTCCACCGTCATGCTCACGGCGATGTTGTTCGTGAGCTTCACCGCCTCAGCCAACCCCTTCACCCTCTTCGAGAGCGGCCAGGTCCGACCCCTGGCCCTCTCACCCAACGGCAGGCTGCTCTTCGCCGTCAACACCCCCGACAACCGCCTGGAGGTGTTCCAGGTGGAGAGCAGCGGCCTCACCCATCGCACCTCCATCCCCGTCGGCCTGGAGCCCGTCGCCGTCGCCGCGCGGACCAACGAAGAAGTCTGGGTCGTCAACCACCTGTCCGACAGCGTCAGCGTCGTGCGACTCGACTCCGCTGGCGGCACCGTGGTGCGCACGCTGCTCGTCGGTGACGAGCCTCGCGACATCGTCTTCGGCGGCACCGGCCGCAAGCGCGCCTTCATCACCGCCGCCCACCGTGGGCAGAACGTCCCGTTCGACCCGCAGCTGACCACCGAGGGCGTGGGCCGCGCCGACGTCTGGGTCTTCGACGCCGACAACCTGGGCGCCTCGCTGGGCGGCAACCCGCTCAACATCATCACCCTCTTCGGCGACACGCCTCGCGCGCTCGCGGTGACGCCGGATGGCTCGCGCGTGTACGCGGCCGTGTTCCACTCCGGCAACCGCTCCTCCGTGGTGCACGAGAGCCTCGTGCCCAACGGCGGCGAGGCGGCCGGCGGCGTGCCCGGTCCCAACACCAACATCCAGGGCATCCCCGCGCCGGAGACCTCCGTCCTCGTGCGCTACAACGGCCAGGACTGGCTCGACGTGCTGGGCCGCTCGTGGACGGCGCAGATGCCCTTCTCCCTGCCGGACAAGGACGTCTTCGCCATCAACGCCAACGCGAACCCGCCGGTGCAGGTCTCCGGCTCCGCCGGCTTCTACACGGGCGTGGGCACCATCCTGTTCAACATGGCCGTCAACCCGGTGAACGGGAAGGTGTACGTCAGCAACACCGAGGGCCGGAACGACCTGCGCTTCGAGGGCCCCGGCGTCTTCGGCGGGCAGACCCTCCGTGGCCACATCCACGAGAGCCGCATCACCGTGCTCGGCGCCGGCAGCGTGGCGCCCCGGCACCTGAACAAGCACATCAACTACGACGTGTGCTGCGCGCCCGCCCCCAACGCGGAGAGCGAGAAGAGCCTCGCGCAGCCGCTGGGCATGGCGGTGACGGCCGACGGCGCGACGCTGTACGTGGCCGCGTTCGGCTCGTCGAAGCTCGGCGTCTACTCCACGGCGGCGCTGGAGGCGGACACCTTCGTGCCGAGCACTGCGAATCAGATCGAGCTGAGCGGTGGTGGCCCCACGGGCCTCGTGCTGGATGAGGCGCGCGGCCGGCTGTACGTGCTCACGCGCTTCGACAACGCCATCTCCGTGGTCAACACCACCTCGCGCCAGGAGGTGGCGCACGTGTCCATGTTCAGCCCGGAGCCGGCGGACGTGGTGGCGGGACGTTCGTTCCTCTACGACGCGCGGAACAGCTCCAGCCACGGCGACTCGTCGTGCGGCAGCTGCCACATCTTCGGCGACTTCGACAGCCTGACGTGGGACCTGGGCAACCCGGACGGGCTCGTGAAGGCCAACTTCAACCCCGTGGTGCCGGTGCTGCCGGAGTTCGGCCCGGACGGCACGTTCGGCCAGGACACCTCGTTCCACCCGCTGAAGGGCCCCCTGGCCACGCAGAGCCTGCGCGGCATGGCCAACCACGGCGCCATGCACTGGCGCGGAGACCGCACGGCGGGCGACTCGGCTCCCAGCGTGCAGCCCAATGGCGGCGCCTATGACGAGGCCGCGGCGTTCAAGCAGTTCAACCCGGCGTTCATGGACCTGCTGGGCCGCAGCTCGCAGCTCACCCCGGAGGAGATGGAGAAGTTCACCCAGTTCATCCTCCAGGTCGTCTACCCGCCCAACCCCATCCGTAACCTGGACAACTCGCTGACGCCGGAGCAGCAGGCGGGCCGCGACTTCTTCTTCGGCACCACGAGCTTCTTCCACGGCTCGTGCGAGTCCTGCCACCGCGTGGACGTGAATGCCAATCCCGAGGAGGGCCCGTTGTTCAAGGGCTTCTTCGGCACGGACGGCAAGTCGTCCTTCGACGCGGAGCCGCTGTTCCCCAAGGTCCCGCACCTGCGGAACATGTACCAGAAGGTCGGCATGTTCGGCGCGGGCTTCCCCTTCGGCACCTCGCCCGCGGACACGTTCCTGGGTGACCAGGTGCGTGGCATCGGCTTCAACAGCGACGGCGCGATTCCCACGCTGTTCCACTTCAACAGCGGGTTCGACTTCGACCCCATCTTCAACGCCGTGGGCATCCCCCACACGCCGGAGGGCTTCGCGGCGAAGAAGAACATGGAGCTGTACATGCTGGCCTTCGAGAGCAACCTGGCGCCCATCGTCGGGCAGCAGGTGACGCTCACCCCGGCCAACGCGGCCGTGGCCGGTCCCCGCATCAACCTGCTGCGGCAGCGTGCGAACGCAGGCGAGTGCGACCTCGTCGCGAAGGGGCGCATCTCGGGCCATGCGGTGGGCTTCCTGTACGTGGGTGGCGGCCAGTTCAAGCTGGACCGGCAGGCGCAGGCGCCCGTGTCCGACGCGGTCGTGCGGCAGGCCGTCGCTCAGCGCAACGGCGTGCTGACGTACACGTGCACGCCGCCAGGCTCGGGTACGCGCATCGGCATCGACCGGGACCTGGATGGCATCCTGGATGGAGACGAGGGCGCGGCGGTGAGCGCTCCGCTGGACCTCCGCGTCGCCACCGAGTGAGCGCGGGCTGGCGCGGGTGACCGCGTCTGTTGTTCGTCACATCGGCTGCCCGGGAACTCTTCCGGGCAGCCGTTTTTCGTTCCGGCCGTGGCTGCTACGGTCGGTCTTCCCGCTCACCCTTTCGGAGACCGGACATGATTGCCCTCGGACCGACGCTCGAGACTCCGCGCCTCATTCTGCGTCCTCCCATGCAGGAGGACCTGGATGGCTTCGCGGAGATGGCGAGCAACCCGGAGTCCGCGCGCTTCCTCGGCGGCGTGGGGCCCCGCGAGGTGGCGTGGCGGGGCATGGCCACCATGGCGGGCTCGTGGGCACTGCTGGGCTTCGGGATGTTCTCCGTGCTGGAGAAGTCCACGGGCCGCTGGGTGGGCCGCGTGGGGCCGTGGAAGCCGGAGGGCTGGCCGGGCACGGAGGTGGGCTGGGGCCTGCGTTACGACGCTTGGGGCAAGGGCTACGCCACCGAGGCGGCGACGGCGACCATCGACTGGGCTTTCGACCACCTCGGCTGGACGGAGGTCATCCACTGCATCGTCCCGGAGAACACGCCGTCCCAGGCGGTCGCCCGCCGGCTGGGCTCGCGGCTGCTGGGCCCCGGCAAGATGCCGCCTCCCCACGAAACCCTGGTCATCGACATCTGGGGGCAGAGCCGCGAGGAGTGGCGGGCCCGGCGGAAGTAACGAGCCCTGGGTCGCCTCACGTGTCGAAGCGGAAGGCAGTCTCTTTGGCGGAGGCGCGCGCCGCGAACCGCTGGCAGAACCGGTTCAGCGCCGCATAGCCGGCGGTGGGCAGCACCTCGCGGAACTCCAGGTGCTGCACGAGGCAGAAGAGCGTGACCTCCAGGTAGCTCAAATCGCGCTGTGCCGGCAGCGCGGCGAGCGCGGCCTCCGCGTTCTCCTCCAGCCACGCCAGCATGTTGAGCAGGCTCGTCCGCAGCTTGACCGGGTGAGCACCGCCCTCGCTGGCGCCTCCCACCTTGGCCATGACGAGCGACACCTCCGTCGCCATCGCCTGGAGCACCAGCTCCTGCGCGTTGGCGGTCACCGGCGCGTCCAGGTCCTCCGGCCAGACCACATGCAGCTTGCGGCCCGACTGCCGCCACAGCTCGCGGGAGATGTTGAGCGCACCGAACCAGACCCCCTGGGGCGTCTTCAGATTGGGTATCCGGAGCGCGGGGTTGCCCCCGTAGTCCTCCGCATTCGAGGACATGAGGTCGCGGACCACCTGGAAGTCGTAAGCGACGCCCAGCTCCGCGGCGAAGATCCGCGTGATGCGGGTGAAGTGAGAGCTCGAACGGCCAATGATGACGGACCGATTGGCCACATCGCTCTGAGCAGGCATGGGGTTCCTCCGGGGCGGAAGGCAGACGGCTCGGCGCATCATGCCCGCTTGCCCGCCTCCTGGGGGTGCTGGCGCCCAAATCGTCAGGAAAGTCAGGAAGTTGAGAGACCGGTCAGGCGCGTGCTACGACCGGCGGCGGCCAGCTTCTCCTCCCCCGTCCTGGCCACCACCGGAGCCGGTCTTCCATGAGTGAGCGCAACGACGTCCCGCGGACCCATGCACCCGTGGCCTCGCCTCCCCTGCCCGGAGCGTCCGCGAAGCCGGCAACGTCGGCCACCGAGGTGCTCGCCCAGGCCGCCACCCAGCTCCCCGCGCCCAACACCAGCGCCGAGGACGAGGCCCGCGAGCGCATCGCCTCCCTGGAGCGCGAGGCGAAGGCCCTCAGCGCCACGGACGCGCAGGCCGCCGCCCTCCTCTTCCACGAGGTGGGTCTGCTCTGGGAGGAGCCCCTCAAGAACCCGCGCAACGCGGCCGTCGCATTCCAGAACGCCTACAAGCTGGCGCCCCGGTACCTCGTCAACATCCGCGCCGCGCGCCGCCTCTTCGCGGACGTGGGCAACTGGCAGATGGTCATCCAGCTGCTCGACGCGGAGCTGACCGCCACCGAGGACACCCGCCTCCAGGCCGCCCTCCTCTTCGAGAAGGGCCTCATCCTCCAGGAGCGCCTGTCCCGCGACGAGGAGTCCACCGCCTGCCTGCGGCAGTGCCTGGAGCGCCGGCCCACCGACGTCGTCATCCTCACCCAGCTCGAGTCCGTCTACGCCGCGCGCAACGACGCCCCCGCGCTGGTCGAGGCGTACCGGCTCCTGTCCTACGCCGTGCAGCAGCCGTCGCTGCGCGCGCACTACCTCACCACCGCGGGCCTCCTGCTGGAGGAGCGCCTCAAGCAGCGCGACGCCGCCGCCACCCTCTTCCGCGAGGCCTTCGCCCTCGACAAGTCGGACCTGCAGCTGCTCGCCGCCATGAAGCGGCTGTCCGAGCGCGAGGGCCGCACCGACGAGCTGCTCGACGTGCTCGCCGCCGAGGCCACCGCCCTGGGCGCGCAGGCCGCTCCCGCGTACCTGCAGATCGCCAAGGTGTGCGAGCGCGCGGGCCGCAAGGAAGAGGCGCTGGCCGCGCTGCTGGACGCGCGCAGCGTGGCGCCCCATGAGCCGCTGGTGCTCAGCGAGCTGGCCGGCATCTACGAGGCCCAGGGCCGCTTCGAGGAGCTGGCGGACGTGCTGCTGGCGCGCGTGGGCTCGCTCAACGACGAGAGCGAGCTGGTGGCCACCAACCTCCGGCTGGCCGCGCTGTACGAGGAGACGCTGAAGCGCGAGGCGGACGCGGCGGCGCGCTATCAAGCCATCGTCGCGCGCATCCCCGGCCACTCGGCGGCGCTCGCGGGCCTGGGCAAGCTGTACTACCGGATGCAGAACTGGGAGGGGCTCGTCTCCGTGTTCGACGCGGAGGTGGCCGCCGCCGAGGACGCCAAGCAGAAGGCCGCCCGCATGTACAAGGCGGCGGAGATTCTGGAGGAGCGGCTGGGCAAGCAGGAGGACGCCATCGCCCGCTACAACACCTGCCTCCAACTGCAGCCCGGCTACCTCCCCGCGCAGAAGGCCCTCACCCGCCTCTACGAGCGCCAGGGCCGCTTCGCGGAGCTGGTGGCCATGTACGAGCAGGACCTGCTCCAGACCTCGGACCGCGACCAACTCATCACCACGCTGAACAAGATGGCGGTGGTGTATGAGGACCGCCTGGGCGACCTGGACCACGCCGTCGAGTGCATGAAGCGCATCCTCGACCTGGCGTCGGACCACCTGCCCACCATCCGCAATCTCGCGCGGCTGTACGAGCGGGCACAGCGCTACCGCGAGCTGCTGGAGACGAATGACCTGGAGGCGTCGCTCGCGGGCGACACCAAGCAGGTGCTGTCGCTCCTGCACCGCAACGCGGAGATTCTCGACGAGCACCTGAAGGACCGCGCGGGCGCCATCACCGCGTACGAGCGCGTGCTGGCGCTGTCCCCGTCCTACCTGCCCGCGCTCAAGGCGCTGGGCCGGCTGTACGCGCAGGACGGCCGGTGGGCGAAGCTCATCGACATGTACCGGGCGGAGTCGGAGTCCTCCGTCTCCACCGATGCGGCCGCGGCGCTCATCTACAAGATTGGCGAGCTGTACGAGCAGCGGCTGCAGCAGGAAAATGAGGCCATCGCCTCCTACCAGGAGGCGCTGATGCTGGCGCCCAGCTACTTCCCGGCGCTGCGCGCGCTGGCCCGCATCTACCGGCTCAACGGCGCGTGGGAGAGCCTCGTCGAGGTGCTGCGCGCCGAGGCCGCCAACCGCACCGACCCGCTGGAGCGCGCCAACGCCCTCTACCAGGCGGCCACCATCTGGGAGGACCAGCTCCAGCGGCCGGAGCTGGCCATCGAGACGTACCAGGAGGTGCTGCGCCTGACGCCGGGCCACGCCGCCACGCTGCGCGCCCTGGAGCGGCTGTACCTCGCCCAGGACAACGTGAAGGAGCTGGTGGCCATCCTCGACCGCGAGACGCAGGTGGGCGGCACGCCCGCGGCCAAGGTGACGGCGTACCTCAAGCTGGCGCGGCTGTACCTGGACCGCTTCCAGGAGCCGTCTCGCGCGGCCCAGTGCAGCGAGGCCGTGCTGACGCTGGAGCCGGGCAACCTCACCGCCCTCACGCTGCTGGAGCGCATCCGCGCCGCGGACCGCCCGCGCCGCGCCGAGCTGCGCCAGCGCATCGCCGAGCGCGTGACTGACCCGCGCCTGGCCACCGCGCTGCGCCTGTCCGCCGCGCTCGACCTGGACAAGAGCCCCGCCGAGGGGACGCTGGAGGCGTACAAGCGCGCCTTCGAGGCCGACCCGGGCGACGGGCGGCTGGCCTTCGTGCTGGAGCGCGGGCTCAAGCAGGCCGGGGACTCGCACGGCCTGGCCCGCCTCTACACCATGCGGCTGGCGGCGGCGCAGGACGCCGAAGAGGCGCTGGAGATGCTGCTGCGCACCGCGGAGCTGGCGGACGGGCGCTTCAACGACCTGGAGCGCGCGACGGCCCTCTACCGTCAGGCGCTGGAGCTGCAGCCGCAGTGCCTGCCGGCGCTGCAGGGCGCGCGGCGCGTGGCGCTCAAGCGCGGCGACGTGGCCGGGGCGCGCGCCCACCTGGAGGCCGAGGCCCGCGCCAGCAAGGACCCGCGCGGCGCCATCGACGCGCTCATCGCCGCGGCCAAGCTGGCGGCGGGACGGCAGGGAGACTCGGAGGGCGCGGCGGCCCTGTACCGGCAGGCGCTGGAGAAGGACCCGCTGCACCCGGGCGCGCAGGCAGGCCTGGAGGAGCTGCTCGCGCAGCGCGGTGGCTCGGCGGACCTGGCGGCGCTGCAGGAGCGGCGCGGCGAGGCGAAGCTGGCGCAGCGCGACGGCGCGTCGGCGGCCGCGGCCTTCGTCGCGGCGGCGCGGCTGTACCACTCGGCGCTGCATGACCGGACCCGGGCGCTGGCGCAGCTGGAGAAGGCGCTGACCGCGCAGCCGGGCTTCCCGGAGGCGCTGGAGCTGCGCGGCTCGCTGCTGCTGGAGGCGCAGCAGTACGCCGAGGCGGCGGCCATGCTGAGCCAGCGCGTGCAGCAGGGCGGAGACCCGCGCGTGCTGGCCCAGCTCCACCTGACGCTGGGCACGCTGTACGCGACGCACCTGCACGACGCGGGACGGGCCGCGGCCCACCTGCAGACGGTGCTGGTCACCCTGCCCCGCAACGTGGAGGCGCTGGAGCGGCTGGCCGCGCTGCACGCGCAGGGCCGCAACTGGACGGGCGCGGTGGACTGCCTGCACAAGCTCCTGCAGCAGGACCTGCCGCCGGAGTCCCGCGCGCGCTTCACGCTGGAGCTGGCGCGTACCTATGACGAGGGCCTGGGCGACGCGGCGGCGGCCACCCCGCTCTACCGCCGCGCGCTGGAGCTGTCTCCGGGCAACCCCGCGCTGGTGGAGCGGCTGGTGACGCTGTACGAGCGCGCCCGCAACCTGCCGGAGCTGGCGCAGCTGCTGGAGGTGCAGGCCCAGACGCAGGCGGCCGTGGACCCGAAGCGGGCGGCGGCGCTGCGCTCTCGGGTGGCGGACCTGTACGCGGGCCCGCTGGCCGAGCCGGCGCGGGCCACGGGCCTCTACCGGCAGGTGGTGGACGCGGACGGCACCAACCTCACCGCGCGCGCGGCGCTCGCGGAGCTGTACGCTCGCGACACCTCGTCCGTGCCCATGGCCATCGAGGAGCACCGGCAGATTCTCCGCCAGGACCCGACGCGGGTGGCCAGCCTCCACGCGCTCTTCAAGCTGTGGACGGGCCTGAAGCAGAACGACAAGGCCTTCTGCGCGGCGTCGGTGCTGCAGTTCCTGCGCTCGGCGAACGAGGTGGAGATGGCCTTCTACACGGAGGGCCGCACCCGGCTGGCGCAGGAGGCGCGCGAGGCGCTGACGTCCACGGACGTGGACGGGGTGCTGATGCATCCGGCGTCGCGCGGGCCGCTCCTGGAGGTGCTGCGCGCGGTGGGCGACCAGCTGGAGAAGGTCCACCCGCCGAGCTTCGACATCGTCGGCGTCAACCCGAAGACGGACAAGCTCAAGCCGGACTCCGCGGTGTTCAAGGCGATGCGCGCGGTGGCGCAGGTCTTCGGCGTGGAGGAGTTCGAGGCGTACCAGGCGCGGCGCGGGCTGGCGGTGCTGGAGACGACGGAGCCGCTGTCGGTGTGCATCGGCCAGGACGTGGTGCGGCGCTTCAACGCGCGTGAGCAGAAGTTCCTGCTCGGGCGCGCGGCGCTGGGCCTGCTGAACAAGGCGGCGGTGCTGGCGAAGCTGTCGCAGGGCGAGACGGCGGACCTGTTCGGCAGCTCCATCCGCATCCACGCGCCGCAGTTCAGCGCGCTGGGCCGGCGCAACGAGGAGACGGTGAAGCAGCTGCGCAAGGCGTACTCGCGCAAGGCGCTCAAGGCGCTGGAGGTTCCGGCGATGGCGCTGGGCGACGCGCCGAAGGTGGAGCTGGCGCCGTGGCTGGACGCGCTGGACTTCTCGGCGGACCGGGCGGGCCTGCTCATCTGCGGCGACGTGACGGTGGGCCTGAGCATGGTGCTTCGCGAGGACCCGAACTTCGCGGGCGCGAAGCTGGACTCGGCCGAGCCGGTGGTTCAGGCCGTGCGCGACGGCGAGCGCCTGCGCACCCTGCTGTCCTGGGCCTTCACGGACGACTTCTTCCGGCTGCGCCAGCGGCTCGGGCTGTCGCTGTAGTCGCCTGGAAGGAAGAGGCAGGCCCGTCAGCTTCGCTCTGCTGGCGGGCCCGCCTGGAATCCCGCGGAGTCGTTCCACCGGTCCACGCGAATGAACCGGAGCCCCTCCGGTGGTGGTGCCAGCGCGAGCACCCGCTCCACCACGGAGGAGTGGAAGAGGTACGTGGAGATTGACTCCTCCAGGACGAAAAGGAGCCGCCGTTCCAGCGGGATGCGCTCCAACACGCGCTCGTCCAGAACGAGTGCGTCGATTCCCATGACCCTGCCATCCTCGTCATCGATGGACAGCACGGAGCGCTGCCGGTCGACGCAAGGGATTTCGTTGTAGACGTGGAGCACCCAGTAGCGGCGCACGTCGTCCTGCTTCACCTTCACGTCCGCCGGTACGAACTGGACGCAGTAGAGGCCCAGTGGCTCCAGCGCCTCCACGATCCGAGAGGAGAACACCGGCTGCGGAAGCGCGTGGTGGTCCACCATCACCGGATTGCGCGGGACTGGCGCGCCCAGTCGCAGCTGTAACGGTTGCGAAATGACGAGAGGCGCTGGCCGCCCCAATCCCACCACCTCGTCTATGTCGAGGAGTGGGTGGCTGTTGTTCGGGGCGCACTCGATGACGTAGTAGTCGGTCTGCATGGCACTCACTCCCCAATGAGAAGGTTGCGCCTCTTCAGGAGGCCACCCGTCACTGCGTGCTCGATGCGGTGCTGCCTCTCGCGCGGGCAGGCTATGGGACTGGGCTTTTGCCGGATGCTCGTCAGCCCCGAGCATCCCTTCCCACCCGGGCCGTAGTCGAGGCCGTCCCGGGTGAGGGTCCAGAGGAACCGCTCCACCTTTTCCAGAATCTCCGCGCTGAGTTTGTCCAGCTTGCGGACCAGCGCGTCCGGGTCTGCGCAGAATTCTCCACGTTCTATGCGCGCCTCGAGCTCGCAGAGCTTCTGCTTCACCGCCTTGGGGTACGGCAGGTGGACGTCAAAAGCATATCCCTCGGCATGGTTCCCTCGATGAACCGCGACGTGCAGTTCGCAGGCAATGGCCATCTTCATCGGCAGGAACACGCCATTCTGCTTTCGGTCCGGGTGGTAGCCGAAGCGCACGCAGAACTGTGCCCACCTGCCATTCTCCAGGGCTTCCAGGCAGATGAGGTGATGGGCCGCCAGTGAGAAGAGCCCCGCGTACCAGGGGTGCGACGAGAGCTCCCGGCCTTCAACCACTCTCGCTCGTCACCGGGCTCAGCCCGTTGATGAGCGTGGCGTTCTCCTTCGACATGGCATTCCCCCCGGAATGCTCCGAAGCCTGACCGACTGTGCGGGTGCGCAAATCACCCTGGCGAGCGGTTGATGCCTGTTGAACGCTGCGCGGACCCTACTCCCGCCGCACCACGGCGCCCTCGGGCAGGCCGCGAACGATGCGCTCCAGGGCCTCGTCCACGGGCCCCGCCTCGGCGAACTCCACGGTGATCTTCACGCGGTAGTCCTTGCCGGGGTCGAACTCCGGATACGAGCCAATGGCCACGTGCGGCATATCCAGCGCCACGCGGTCCAGCACGGCGGCGATTTCGCTCTCGCCCAGGCGCAGGTAGAGGCAGCGCAGCACCACGGGCTTGCCGCTCAGCCGCGCGAGCACCGTCTCCAATTGCATCCGGAAGAGCTGCGGCACCCCGGGCAACAGGTACACGTCATCCACCATCAGCACCGGGAACCAGGAGCCCGCCTGGGGCAGCAGCACCGCGCCCTCCGGCGCGTCCGCCAGCCGCATGCCCTCCGGCGATACCTTTCCCTCGGGCGCCCGCGCGGTGATGAGCTCCACCATCTCCGGCAGCCGCACCACCGGCCGGCCCATGGCCAGGGCCACCGCGCGCACCGTGACGTCGTCGTGCGTGGGGCCGATGCCGCCGCTGGTGAAGACGTAGCGCGCCTTCTGGCGGGCCCGGGCCACCGCGCTGACGATGGCGTCCACGTCGTCCAGGACGATTTCCACCGAGTGCAGGGGGATGCCCACCTCGCGCAGGCGCTTGATGAGATGGGGCCCGTTCAGGTCCTGCACCTTCGCCGTGAGGACCTCGTTGCCGATGATGACCGCCGCTGCGCCGGTGCGCTCCATAGGGAGGGCGGACTCTAGCGCAAGGACTCCCGGGTCGGACGAAACTCGGGGAGGCCGGGGCGAGTGCCTTGCACACTCGTGTTAAAAAGCCGGGCCAGGGGCCGTCACATACCTTGCCGTTCCAGACATCATGAAAGCCATCACCCTTCGAAGTGCTGCTCCCATCCACGCCTCTCTCGCCCTGATGCTGTCTCTCGCCACCCTGGGATGCGGAGGCGATGACGAGCAGCCCGAGCGCGACATGGGCATCGTGCGGGTGCGGTACGGCGACACCTGGAAGGACATCAACGCCGAGGGCAGGCACATGTTCGCGCCCGGCGATATTCCCTTCGATACGACCTTCACCTTCTGTCGCTGGGACACCCGGCGCGAAGACCCCCAGGAGAACACGAAGGGCCTCTGCGTCCACGTGGACTTCGAGTCGTTCCCGGAAGGCGCGGGGCCCGCGACGTACACCCTCGATGGCACGGCCCGGCACCCGGCCGAGTTCCAGTACGTCCTCAACTACGGCACCGAGTTCGAGCCCGGGCCAGCCCACGCGCCGGAGGTGAAGGGCGCCTGGGTCAAGTCTGGCTGCAAGACGGAGGACACCAGCGAGGCCGCGGTCCAGCAGGTCTCCGGTCAGCTCGTGCTCACCGAGAACTCGAAGGACCGCATCGCGGGCCACCTCACGCTGGCGGTCACCGGAAAGACGGGCGGGTTCTGCCCCGGAGACGCCGCCGAGGTGGACATCGACTTCGAGTTCCCGCGCTGACGCCGACGCCGCGGCTTCAGCGCTTGCGGCCGAGCAGCTTGCGAATCTCCTTCATCGAGGCGTCCGTCACCGCCTCGATGCCCTGCTCGCCGTCGATGTGGACGATGCGCTCGCGCTTCTCGCGCAGCTTGATGGCGGCCACGTACTGCTTTGCAATCCGCCGCTGGGCCTCGTCCGCCTCGAACAGCTCCGGCGCTCCGCCCCGGGCCGCGCGCCTGCGGGCCGCCACCTCGGGCGCCACGCCCACGAACAGCGTCAGGTCCGGCGACACCGCGCACGCGTTCACCGCGTCCACCCACTGCATGGGCAGCGACGCGCCCTGGTACGCGAGCGACGACAGCACGTACCGGTCACACAGCACGACCTTCCCCTCCGCCAGCGCCGGCAGCACCCGCGCCGTGAGGTGGTCCGTCCGGTCCGCCGCGAACAGCAGCGCCAGCGTCTCCGGGGACAGCGGCCCCGCGCCTCCAGGCAGCCCCAGCCGCCCCGTGAGCGCCTGCCGAATCATCGTGCCCACGGGCCCGTCGGACGGCTCGCGCGTGGTGAGCACCGCGTGCCCCTCCGCGCGCAGCACGGCCGCCAGCCGCTCCACCTGCGTGGTGGTGCCGGCCCCGTCGAGCCCCTCCAGGACGATGAACCGCCCCTTCCGGACGGCCTTCTTCGCGGCGCTCACCGGGGAAGCAGCGCGGCGGGGTCGTCCAGCCGGAGCTGGCGGCGCAGCTCCAGCATCGACTCGTAGCCCTTCAGCTCCTCCGCCAGCACCTTGCGGCCCGCGCGGTAGCGGCTGAACGCGTACACCACCAGCCCCAGGGACAGCAGGGCCGCGCCCCACGCCAGGAACGGCGTGCGCAGGGAGTCGTAGAAGAGCTTCCCCGCGGCCCCGCCAATCAGCAGGGCGGCGATGGTGGAGACGCCCGCATGGGCGAAGTGCGTCGTGCTCTGACGCACGGACAGGCTCTCCTGGAGCCGGTCGAGCTGGGTCCGCAAATCCTGGGTATCGGCGCTCATCACGGAGCCGCGGACCCTACATCAGCCCTGTCTCTTATA
>NZ_JABBJJ010000256.1 GCF_012933655.1 Pyxidicoccus fallax
CCCCGAGGACTTCCCCGCCCTTGGCCACGGACCCGCTCAGAGCCACCCTCCCGAGCACCCTCCAGTTCGTGGCCCAGCAGCTCGACGCGACCGCGAACGCACTGCCGTCCACGGCCTACCCGACCTCCACCACGCCGGACGGGACCTGGGCCACCCGGGAGCCCAGCTATTGGTCGAGCGGCTCGCTCCCCGCGAGCTTCTGGCTCATGTACCAGTACACCGGGGAGCCCCACTGGAAGGCACGGGCCGAGCGCTGGCAGGCCCGGATCGAACCGCAGAAGTTCGACACCGAGGACCAGGACGTGGGCGCGCAGATGCTCGCCAGCTTCGGCAATGGCTACCGGCTGACCGGGGACGAGACCTATCGCGAGATTGTCCTGACCGCGGCCGAGTCCTACTCCCACCGGTACAACGCGAGGATGGGCCTCCTCCGGTCGCGAGGGGAGCCCGACGACGCAGTCGACTTCCGGGTCATCATCGAGAACATGCGGACCATGGAGATTCTGTTCTGGGGCGCCAGGAATGGCGGCAGGCCCGAGTGGTACGACATGGCCTATCAACACTCGCTGACGGCCATGCACAGCCATGTGCAAGGCAATGGCCGCACCCGCCACGTCATCAACTTCGACCCGGCGACCGGAGAGGTCAAGGAGCAGGGCAAGGAGAAGAGCTGCACGTGGGAGACGACGTGGTCGCGCGGGCAGGCCTGGGCGCTCTACGGCTTCACGGTGGCGTACCGGGAGACGGGCGACCCTCGCTTCCTCCAGACGGCGCGCGACATCGCGGACTACTTCCTCGCCCATCTCCCGGAGGACCAGATTCCCTACTGGTATCTCGAGGCCCCCCGAACTCCCGATGAGCCACGCGACAGCTCGGCCGCGGCGATCGCCGCGTCGGCCCTGGTCGAGTTGAGCCAGCTGGAGCCCGATGCCAGTCAGCACGGCATGAGGTATTGGAATGCCGCCAGGGGCATCCTCTCCTCGCTCTCCTCGCCCGCGTACCTCGCCAGGGGCAAGTCCTCCCGGGCCATCCTGCTGCACGGGACGGACAACAAGCCCAATGGGCACTACGACACCGGGTTGAGCTTCGGCGACAACTACTTCATCGAGGCGCTGCTGCGCTATTCCGAGGCGCGGCCTCCATCGGAAACGGGAGGCTCGCTGCGGACGCGCTCCCCGCGCGCTCCCGGGCCAGGGGCTCGCGGTATCCCCCTCGCGGGGACGATGGAGCCCATCTCTGGCATGGAGGCGATGCGCGTCGGGTTCGAAGTGGACGGGCGGCGCCAGGACGCCTCCGCTGACTTCCTGGAGAATCGCTTCCCCGCCTCCGATGAGTTCTCCGTCGCGTTCGACCTGCGCATGGAGGCGCTGCCCTCCTCGGACACGCGCCTCATGTCCTTCACCCGGGGCGACACCGTGCGGGTCAGCCTCGTGCTTCGCCGCAGCGGCGAGCTGCAGCTGAGCAACGGAGAGAGCGACGTCGGCGCCATCTCCATCAAGCTGCGGCCAGGTCAGAGCTACCGGGTGGCCCTGCGCCAGAAGAAGGACAGCGGTCCCTACGTCACCCTGGAGGCTTCATTGGCGAAGCAGGGTGAGGACTTCGACTGCCCGTTCGCCTCCAGCCGGGTGCTGCAGCCCCAACCCACCGCCGACCGGCTGCGTCTCGGCGCCACGGACGGCCCGCGTAGCGCCAGCATCGAGAACCTCACGCTCTCTCCGGCGTCGTGATGGGGCTTGGGAGTGTGGAGTTGACCCGCGGAACCGGGGCAACTTCAGTAGACGGGTACGCGGCGTACCAGACGGCCACGACAAGCGGGTCACGATTGACCGAGAGCAGAGCGGTGAGCTGGCACGCCACGTTTGCAGCTTTTTGTGCTCGGTCTTGTGTAGGGCTGGATTGCGAGATTGAGGCCTTCATCGTCTAAGATGTGTCCGTGAGCCAACAGGGAAGCACGCAGATTGTCGCGACGGACAAGCAAGGGCGAAGTTACCGCTACCAAACTGACGGCGAGCCTATCGGGGTAGGCTCAGGTGGGCAGGTGTTCCTCGCTCGCAGGCTGCCAGATACGGCAGATGCTGCCGCAGACGAGGTTCGGCGCGTCGCAATCAAGGTTACACAAAGCCCCAAGTGGAAGACCTACCTCGCCGAAGAGGCGCGACTGCTGCACCGACTCCAGGAGCAGGAGGACCAACTTGTATCCCATATGGGTGGGGGTACCTATCGGCTCGTCCGAATTCATTCAGGCCCGGAGCCATTGACGGCTGACGACCCGTACCGCTCCTCCCTCATCGAGCTTGAGTACCTGGACGGAATCACGCTCCGGCAGTGGTTTGACAGCGTCTGGGTGCAAGGACCACAGCCCTCCGCAGAGCAGATACTCAGCGAAGTTCGGCTTATTGCGCAGCAACTGGCCGAGGCCCTTGCCCAGCTAGAGAGAGGCCAAACGCGGCTTGTCCACCGTGACATCAAGCCGGACAACGTGATGCGGACAAGCCGCGGGTTGCGCCTCTTCGATTTCAACGTGGCTCGAGAGGACAGTGCCTCTACCAAGACGCAGCATGTAGGAACACCCGGCTACATTGCGCCCGAAGTGATAGAGGGCGGCGTCTACGATACGCGGGCTGATCTCTACAGCGTTGGGGTGCTGTTATGGGAGGTTGTGCATCGCCGCAAGTTCGACCCGTACACCGATACCGTTAAGGTGGAAGGACGCGCTCAGCTGCGTTGGCCTACTGCAGTGACAGCCGAGTGGCCCGACAGTTTTGCTGCCGCACTTCGGCAGCTCCTTACCGGGTTGGTGACCGACGTCAGCCTTCGCCTTCCTTCTGCTGCGGCGCTGCTCAAGGCAGTGCGCTCTCTAGAGGATCAGCACTCGGTCGCACCCTCTGGGAACGATCCTCTCGCGCCACTCGACATGATTAGCCTTTTATCCGAGCTAAGGCCAAGCGGACTTGCGGCAGTTGTGACTGATACGAGCGGTAAGGTTGCCGAGCAGGCGTTGCAAAATTATTTGCGCACGCGCATGCATGTGGATGATGCGCTAGAGGATTGGCTGCTTGACGAATTGCGCCAAGCTGCTTCACCTCCGAAGAGGCGTCCTACTCTCTTCGTCCTCGCTGGGAATGCGGGGGACGGTAAGAGTCATCTTCTCTTCCGAATCCTCAGAATGCGACTGAGCAAGGAGCCCGAGCTACTCAAACGCATTCGCGCAATCGCGGACGCCACTCACGCACTTGCTCCTGATGCCAGTCAAGCGGACCGCCTCAGCACGTTCTTCGCCCCCTTCGCGGACGAAACACAGGCACATGATGATCGCGTGCACCTGATAGCGATGAACACTGGCATGGTAATTCGCTTCTTCGAGCAGACCGGCGCTCGCTTCTTAGGGCTTTACCGCGAACTCCAGCGCCAGCTTGGGCTCCGCCGTGCTGCTGCGGGAGAGCCAAAACCAGCTTGGCGAGTGGAGGTCATCAACCTCGACCTTCGCGATCTACTCGCCTCGACAGATGGGGTCAAACTGAGCTTCGCAGAGCGAATGCTTGACCGACTTGACCCTGAGCATCCCGAGGGCATTCCAAGTCCCAAGTGGGGCGAATGTCAAGCGTGCCCGGCTTTCCAACTCTGCCCGGTGGCCTTCAACCTCCGGGCATTAAAGTTACCCGTCGCACGCAAAGCGCTAGTGCGGACGCTACAGCGAATTGGCCTTGACACAGACGTACACCTCAGCCCCCGCAATCTGTGGGGTTTTATGTATCGACTCGTAACGGGCGGAACCGAGCGCTACGATCTGCCGACGCGAGCGCTTGGCGAAGGTCCGTGTGATGTAGTCCGCACGCAGGCAGCAAAAGGCAACGGCGAATGGCTGCTATCTGGTCAGTTTACGGAAACGCTCTTCCGCCAGCAGGCCGCAGGGGCTGTGTGGCAAGCACTTTCTCGTCATGACCCTGCATTTAGCAGTGCCCCGGCCATTGACCATTTACACACGCGCCTTTCGATCAAGACCGAGCTAGATAATAATCCTGAGACAATTCGCAAGTTGGGGGGGGATGGGCAGACACTCGCAGGACTTTCCCTCGATGCGCTCACCGCTATGCTTCCCCGCGACGGCTCCTTCAAGGGCGGCCGTCGGGACGCTGCTGTCCGCCGACAAGTGATGTTTGACGAGGAGGCCTTCCAAGCATGGTTCGCTCAGGAAGGAGCTGAAGACTTCTCGAAATTGCTGCGGTCCTACAACGACTTTAGCCATATTGCGCGCACTCCGAGCCAACTTCCAGAAGATGCCCGCACACGCCTGCGTGAGTTGCGGGAGCTTGTGCAACAGGTATTTCTCCTTGGAAACGGCCGCACTGTGGACGGCGCTGCGTATCTTCAGGTCAGTCAGCCTAACGTGCGCGCACGCAATGAGCTCCTCGTGCGCGCAGACAGCGCAGCCCTCGACGATATTTTCAATATCCAGAAGATCGTTGCTCCAGACGTACACATTGAGGCTCATGTAGGACGCCCAGCGCTGCTGACCGCGCTCGGCTACCGTCCCAACCAGGTCACGCTGACGCTGCTCGGGGTGCGCCTCACTGTCGACCTTTCTCTATATGGGTTCTTGCGGCGCGTATCCGCCGGGCAAAAGCCGTCGATGCGCGATCTCACACAGCACCAAGCACTGCTGTATATCGGCGAGCGCGTTGGTAACGAGCTTGCTCAAGCACGACGCGCCAAGGATCTGTACGTATGGGACGCAGATGCTCATTCCCTATCACGTTTGCACATCGACGACTTTGGGCAGCCACACCTCAAGTCGACTCGCTAAGGAATCGCATGCCGATTGACTCAAAATGGCTCGCACATGTTCGCGAACTCACTGATCTTGGAACTCGCGACACGCTGGATATCGAGGGTATCGAGGTCGAGCTGCCCATTCCCAACGGGCGCGGAGCGACACGCTTTCGTGATTGGCAGCGTCGAGTTTTACCGGATATCGTACCTGATTCAGTCAATGCCGATGCCCCAGAACGAACGCCGTTCCGGCTCCTGTTCGCGCTCACCACAAGCCACGTGACGCACGCCTCTATGGAGGAAGTTCTCGCCGGGGAGCTACGCCCACTTGAGGACCTATTTCGCGCTGAAACTCTTAAAAAGAAGATAACGCTTGCGTTCCATGTGCTCGCGGTAAAAGCCGCAAGCAAGGGAGAGAACGACTCGAAGGGGTTCACTGAGCGGTCTTTGTTGCTTCTGTGCCGTAAGGACGACGGCTTGCTCGATATTGAGCTTGTACGAGATCTGGTCGAGCAGCTGCGTCGCCCACTCGCAGATCTCGATTTGGCTCAACGTATTGTGCTCGAAAAAGTGCAGCCAGGGTGGGACCCTGCTAGCGAGCCCACGTTTGAGTTGCCAGAGACGGCAAAGTTGCCGGAAATTCCCTTCGACCGAGAAGCCTCGCGCCTTTTCCGTGAGGACGTGCGAACCCTTATTCAAGCGGCCCTTGCCCCTGCAGACTTCTTCCAGCAGCTTAATCTCCTGCTCATTCTGCACCTCGGATTATACCAGCCGCGTGTCGCAAGTCTCTTGAATCCACAAATGGAATGTCTCTACCGAGAGATGGTTGACCCAGATCCGCGGAACTTGCGCGATCTTGAGGAGATGGCAAGAGCTCATGACCGCCGCCACCCCTTCACAGGGTCGCTGCATTGCCGAGCCCCAGACCCAGAGCTACGTACCGTCACGTTGCGCACTCCGGCTCGGGTAAGCTTCGAGGAACTCGACACCTCGCTTGCCGTATTTCACTTTCACGTTCTGTTGCTCGTCCAATTACGACGGCTTGCCGAGGCGTATTTCACGCATCAGTGGGAACAAACGTCAGCGTGGCGAGCGGGAGAACTCACTGCTGAGGTAGCTGCGAAGCTACAGGCAGCAACGCAAGGCCCACGGCAGCTTCTCACTCACATGAGGCAAGAGCCCCAGTTCTCAGCGTTCCTCCACAAAGCGCTTACAGTGCTAGCGGTGCGGTTTGCGCGAACCCAAATTGCCGATACCAGCCGAGAGCGCGCCTTCGAAGAACTGGAAAAGGCGGCCAGTCCCTTGCATGCCCTGCGTCGCATGTACGAAATGTATAATATACAGACAAGCCGCAATGCAACAGGCAGCCGCGCGTACCGACAAGGAATTCAGGTCACCTCAAGTTTGCTACAGCAGGGCCAATATGGCCTCGTTCAAGGACGCCAGCGTGTCGGCGCATTCTTTGAGATTGGAGTAGGGCTCCTCCCACTTATTCTCCTCCTATCTGTCGGAGCTGGCCGAGAGAAAGTGCCTGTAGAGAATCTGTGGATTCGCCTTGAGCGATATGGGCTGCGCTTTGATGCTGACGAACGCGAGCGGCTCCTCACGCACCTGCGATCGCTGGGCGTCTACGAGCGGTTTAGTGATGCGGGTGAGGCCGCCTACGTGCGCAACTTGATGACGGCAAGGGCCGCTTGATTATGACGAACCATAATTGCATGCCCGTTTCGCTCGGTGATCTGTGTGCCGAACTTGTTCTCAAGCGGCTGATGGATCAGGGTTTCCGCTCCTCGAACCGTCACATCATTGATTATCTGCCGGACGACGTTGGAGAGGTGCTCTTCTCGGCACTTCTGCAAAAGGCGCAAGTTCAGATTGACGTTCACATCCCCGAGGAGGGAGGGGGCAGTGAGCGCAAGGTGCAACTTGCCGCCATTGACCAGGGAGTCTATCAGGTTATCCCCTATTTTGTGCAAGCTACCGGAGGGCTTGAGGCGCCGCCCAGCACTCGACTCAACCGTGGGAGCGAGGGATTCGCGAGTTGCCTCCGCGATCATTACGCTGTGGACGCCCTGATTCCAAGGTTACTTGTTGTCGTAACGACAGCAGGTAATGAGACACAGAAGAGTGCGCAGGATCTACTGGCGGACAAGGCGCTTCTCACGCTCGATCAGATTCTAGCGGCCGTAGCTGATCAGTCTGGTGCACCACCGGAGTCACCGCTGCACAAGGTGGCCGAGGTGTATCGGAAACACCAATCAGCCCAGGCCCGCTGGACTCGCGTTGTGGAAAACTTTGAGACGTACGTGCAGACCGTTGCGGACATGCCTCCAGAAGAGCAGGGCCGCCGGCTCCCAATGCTCGGGTGCTTTCTGGCAGACCCTACGCCGGATTTCGCTGATGGCGAGCCGGTACGAATACTTGAGGATAAGGACCAGCGACGGCGCCAACGAGGTGAGGGGCGCCTCTACGATAACGCGCTCTTGTGCGAGTTCCTCAATGAGGCGTTCGACAACCCTATTGTCGACCCCGAGCACGTCCTTGCTGAGGTCTTTGAGGATCAACCGGACAAGGCACAGCGCATCGCTAAAGGAGGGCGGGAGGGAATTCGGGACCTCGATATCGGAACGTTCTCAGGAATGGAGCTCAGGAGGCAGCGTCGGCAAAAGAACACCTTCAATCGGAGTACGCTTGGGGTCTCTGGTGCTGCCCACCATCATGTTCTCGGGCACTCAGACGACTGCCTTCTCGCTGTATCTTCCCTCCAGTCCTTCACTGTGCGCATGCGGCTTGGCCGGCCCTTTAATAGCCGCAAGGAGCGGGCTCAAGTCATCGTTTGGGACGCAGCGAGAGGTCGGCTTGACCCGCGTCAAATCTCCGTTGATGACGGTGCGGAAGAAGTCGAGTTCTCACTCCTGCCGCCGCCCAGAGACGGCTTTGCTGTCGTACGATTGGCCCTGACGCGGGGGCCGAGAACCTTGCGACATCCAATTGATGCATTGATGGTCGTAATCTATGGCAGCGACGCCGCTGAAGTAGTTGCTGAGGAAGGGCGCCAAGCGAGCCTCGAAGACCAAGCGTGGATTGCAGAAGGCCAGTACGCCTTTCACCGCTACACGACGGTAGGATCTGACCCGATACGCGTTGGAGATGTTGAGCTCGCCGATGCCACACGAGAGTTGGAGGATCGGCCTATTCATTTGGTTCTTCTTGAAGGCAGTCCCCTCATGCCAAGAGTGGTCAAGGAGCGGCCTGCCGAGGAACTCGATGAGCCTGAGGAAGGACAATTCTCATACGAGGAACTTCTTGAGTTTGCCTGTAGTACTGTGCGTCTTGGTCATCGTACTACTGCCGTATTGCGCAAAGCCAGCCCCTATCAAGATGCAGTTACTGAAGTAAACGAAGTGGCAACACGATTTAAGGTCGACCTTGCGGAAGGCGTGGCGCGAGAGATTTGGCCTGCGAGAACGGCTTCAGAGCCATTCCTCTATGAGCGGGCGGTAGCTCGCCTCCTTCGCACGCCTACTGAATCGGGGGTTGAACGCCTAGGAATCCAGTGGCAACCCTCGGTGGAACCAACGGAACTTGACCATGCAGCAGTTCAGCGGTTCCGAGACGCACGCACGCACGTGCGAACTGCGCTCAAGACTCTCGCCGAAGAGCGCTTTCCTCGATTCCGCCGCGGTGTAGATGAAGCTGCTGTAGCTATCACGTTGCTCCCTCTTGCCCGCGCGCGCCGCGAAGTTGAAGCCTACCTCGCTGCTTGGAATGACACGGTGGATGACCTGCTGCACGCAGGTGCTTTGCGCTATGGGGGTGCACACGACGCTCTCCTCCAAACGGATACTCTGCGGGTGCTTGACGCGGAAGGACGCTTACAACGCTTGGTGGTCCTTCCCACTCATCCTTGGTTGCTTGCCGCGATTCTGAAGTTTCAGGAGAAGTTCGAGCACAACATCCAGACAGCGAAGGAAACTCGAGGCGGTGTGCTGGGGTGGCGTTTCGAACTATCTAGGGAAGAGATAGAGCAACTGGTACCGCGCATTGTCCTCGATGATTGGTATCTCTGGCAAAACGGAGATGCGCGCCTCCTTCTGACAGATAGTGCTGCTTTTCATTTCGAGTACCTGCCCGAATCGCAGCATGTACATCGTAAGCCCCTCGACTACGTGAGCCGCGTCGTGGCGAACAAGGTGGCGCGCTACCTACGTATGCACCCACATCTTCGCGATGAACGACGAGCACTGCGCATCGGCTTTGTCAACGCAGGCGATGGAAAGCATCTTTTGGAAGGGCTTGAACTGTGGCTGCGAAATACAATGCGCGAGCATGCGGACCGGATCCGCGAACTCCCGATGGAGCATATTCCTGCGATCGATGTCTTCTTCTTCGCGACCGGGAGTGATTCGAACCATGGAGCGGCATTCGAGCGCTTCTTCCACGAGCAAGTAGGTGCAGCTGACGAGGATGTCATCCGCCAGGCGCTGATGGCGCGCCTTCGCTACCGCTTTTGTGGGACAGTTGGACCACAATCACACCTAGACGCAGTGCACTTGTGCTTCGTACATGGTCTCGTCGACGCACGGCGGCAATCCGGGAAGACTGGCCAGCTTAACGAGTGGTGGGACGGTGCATTTGGTGAAGGACTATTGACTACGGCTTTGCGTCGCACGCTGCCTGCCGGTGCCGACAACCGACTACACAGCCAACGCGGACTGTGGGTGGACGCAGATGCGGTTGGTCTCCGCGGAGCTCTCGCAAGGCTCCTTGCCCTTCAGCGAGGTTGCCGAGATAGTGATTTGTCCCGAGACAAGGGCATCTACTGGGAATGCTCGCTGCCAAATATGCGGGACCTCTCCAGTACCTACCAACACAGCGATTGGGTTGTGCATCTCGATCGGGAACTGTCGCTGGAAGTATTCCGCCGCGGCAGCCTCGAAGAGGCTCCCACAATTATAGAGTATAGTGACCAGGAAGTCCCTGAAAGCCCTGGCTACGATACTATTACAGTCACTCGGAATGCACTTCCTTATCGTGATCAGTTAGGTGAGATTCTCACGACGGCGGACCTCGACGTGGCCGGTCGGGCTGCAGAAGCACGTCGCGCCGCCAATGCTATCCTTGACGACATCAACGTGCTCTCCGGGTCTTGGGCACTCGACTTCCTCCTTGGCAGCATCGCCGACACGCGCACTAGCATGCGGCTCAAGGGCAACGTTGGGGCGACACTTGCGTACCGCTGGCTGCGCCGGATGGAGCAAGGGGCCCGCGGAAAGGCAGTGATTGAGACGAACGCCGGGCCTGTTGTGCCGGTGTATGTGAGCCTTGAAGACTTGCTTCGTGCGACGCCCGCCGCCGGACTCAGTCGCAAAGGAGGGCTTGTCTACCGCTACACGAACGAGGTCGAAGACAGTGAGAACAAGGAGGCGGCGCGTTGGTGCGATGACCTCCTCGTCCTATACCTCACTCCCACGAACAAGGGCGCCCCCTCGCGTCTCTTCGGACGTGTCATTGAAGTTAAGTTTGGAAAAGGTGCGCTAGGCGCCAAAGAGAAGGCAGTCGGCCAAGTCCGCAACACCCAGCAGTTGCTACAAGAGCGGTTGTCAGGCGATCAGAAGCCTCTAGATGCTGAGTTTCGGCACAAGCAACTGTCGCTCCTCATTAAAGCCCAAGTCGAGCAAGCTGTCGCCATGGGCGTCATGGATCCAAGCGTGTACGAGTTTTTGGACGTACCCGCGCTGTCCGCCAACCTCGCGACTGGAAACTACTCGGTTGATTACACAATCGGAGTTGACGGGCAGCATTTGGCGGGAGATGCGTTTCTGTTGCACACCGGGCCATCGATTGATGAAGAGGTACGGGCGGAGGTCCAAGAGGGCGTGCGGGTAATCACCGTTCCGCGCAAGCTCGTTGAGTGGCTTGCATTTGAACTCGCAGATAGCCCGACACTCACAGCTGTTCCCAAGTCGACTCTGCCGCGTCTTGGCCATTATACATCAGCCGAAACGGTGACGGGGGCCTCGCGTCGCCATTTGGTTGGTAGCTCCGTGAGTGTTCAGTCTGCATCCGCGGCTGAATCGCTTGCAGAGGCCACGCTTTCATCTTCGAACTCGCTTCCTCCCGATGTGGAGAATTTGTCGTTCCCGGCATTGGCACGGCCAGAGCAAGTCGAGTTGGTGCTGTCTGTCCACGAACATTCGCCACAGGGGCAACTCGTCCCCTCGCCCCGCGAGGCGACGGCGGGTTCCGTGAATAGAAGGACTAATCTCAAAGAAGCTATCGAACTCCCTGTAAAGGTCGCTCCCTATCCTGACGAGACCGTGGTCTCTACAATTGCTCGCCTTGAGCGTGCGCTGGTAGGTCACCGAGTGCAACTCGCATCTTCTCCATCTGCACGTGAGACCGACCGTGGGCCGAGGTTGTTGCGTGCACACGTTCGGCTCGCGGCAGGTGAGTCAATTAATGCCGTTCGCCGCATTAGCGAGGATGTTGCGCGTGTGGTTGGAACTGCTACGTCGGATATCCATATTACAAACGTTCCGGAGCGGCATGCGATTGGTCTTGATCTGCCGATTCAAGGGCTTACCTATGCAGTCAGCTTTGACGAGTTGATGCAACATCCGTCCTTCTCGGCGGCGCGGGAGGAGCTAATACTCGGGTTCTGCGCCGGCATCGATGTTACCGGCAGAGCCGTATGGGTCGACCTCGCGACCATGCCGCACATGCTCGTCGCAGGGACTACTGGCAGCGGCAAGACTGTGTTTTTGCGAAGCCTGATTCTCACTTTGTTACTCAATCGAAGTCCCAGTTCACTCAAGCTGCGTCTATCGAGCAGCAAGCCAATGGACTTCCGCGTCTTCGCTCAAACACCTCAGGCTGCAGACCGCTCTATGGCAAAGGACGCTCAAGAGGCGAAGTTGCTGGCGGACGAACTGGTGAAGGAGATGGAGCGTCGCTACGGCATTCTCGAGGATGCGCTGTGCGACAACTTGGCCGAGTACAATAAGGAGAATCCATCACGCGCGGAGCCGTACATTGTCGCTGTGTTCGACGAGTATGCTGAAATGGCGTCGAGCTTCACCGAGAAGCATGATAGGGACGCATTCGATAGTGCCATTAGCCGACTCGCGCAGAAGGCGCGGGCCGCAGGCATTCACCTCGTCCTCTGCATGCAGCGCCCAGACGCCAATGCACTCAAGGGGGCTATCAAGGCGAACGTTCTTCACCGTTTCGCTTTGAAGCTGCCTCAGAACCATGATAGTCGTATTATTTTAGACGAGGCCGGGGCGGAAACCCTACTTGGTCAAGGGGATCTCCTCTATAAGGATGCCAACAGTCGGCTCTACCGTCTTCAGGTTCCGCTTCTCGAGAACTCGACACTCAAGAACTGTCTCCAGCAGGCCTCTCGGCAGAGTGAGAATTAAAGGATAGGCAATGGCGGAACCAACCGGCGAGCTTCGCGAGAGGATTGCCCGCGCGTAGCCGCCGCACCGCTCGGGCCAGCTCATCAAGGGGACGAGGGGCGAGTTTGCGCAGCTGCCGCTTCAGGTCGGCCCATCACAGCTCGATAGGTTTGAAGTCAGGGCTGTAGGCCGGCAGGTAAACCACGCACGCGCCCATCGCCTCAATGGCCTGGCGCACGCCATTGACTTTGTGCGCGCCCAAGTTTTCCATCAGCACGACATCTCGGGCTGCAGCCAGGGACACAGTCGCTGGCGCACGAAACGTAGGAAGACGCGGTCATTAACCGCTCCCTTGTGCGTCGCCGGCTTGGGGCGCCAACCCAGACGGATGGCATCTACCCGCGTTAGCGTCATTCACCAGCCGCCGGGTTGTGTGCCCACGGCATGTTGGTCCCCCGGAGCCCAGTCGTACTCGAGCGTCATGGAGGTGGGGCACCGCAGCCTCCGCAGCACAATGCGGTCCATTCACCTGGGAAAGGGGAGAAGCACCGCGCCAGCCAGATGTTGGAGGAGGGGGACGGGGCAGCTCCCGGCCTGGAGAAATCCTGGAGCCGCACAGGAACCCGAAAAGCGCCGGAGCTGGAAACCGCGGTTGCGTCAGTGGCTTCCTGCCCCGATTGAAGTGTCCCCGACGGGATTTGAACCCGTGGAGGATGGGTGCCCCAACCCCGCGACGGCACACGCTTTTCGAGCACGCGAGGGCAAGCGGATGGAAGAGATACTCACCCTTCCGAGCTTCTGAGCTTATCCGGGCTGACCGCCCGAACCGACGCACGGTCGACAAGGAGGAGGCAGTTCGTTAAACGTGTTCATTGAACAGGTTCAACGAAATGTCCGGTCCCAACCGCCGTGCCATCCAGAAGGAAGAGACCCGTCGTGCGGTGCTGGACGCCGCACGTGAAGAGTTCGAACGGGTCGGCTTCGAGAGCGCGAACCTTCGCTCCATCGCCGCGCGGGCAGGCGTGTCCGCGGGGACGGTGCTTCACTACTACGGCGACAAGCGCGAGCTGCTTCATGCCGCGCTGTTCGACGATCTCGATGCGACCTGGCGCGCGGCGCTGGGAAACCTCGGCAGCGGACCGCTGGAGAATCAGCTGTCCCGGCTCACGGCCGCGGTGTTCGGCTACTACCAGGCGCGGCCGAAGCTCTCACGGACCCTGCTGAAGGAGTCGCTCTTCGCGGACGAGCCCTGGGCGTCGAAGTTCGCCGCGCAGATCGCCTCCGTGACCGTGGAGATCACGCGGCTCGCGGCGCGGGCCATCGAGCGTGGGGAGCTGCGCGAGGACTGCAACACGGCGCTGCTCGCCGCTGCCTGGGTCTCATTCTTTCACTTCGGACAAATTTCGTGGGCGCAGGGCGCGTACCCCACGCCGGTTTCCCTCATTGATCACCTCGTGCGGCAGCACCTGCAGGGGCTTCGACCCGTCGAGAAACAGCCATCCACAAGGAGAGCCCGATGAAGTCCGTCTTCAGAGGTGAAGAGGCGAAGGCATCGATGCTGCAGTGGTTCGACCGGTTCCGCGAGCGGATCCCCGCCCCCACGGAGAGCCGCACGGTGAGCACGCGCTTCGGCGACACGCACGTGCTGGTGGGCGGACCCGAGGAGGGGCCCAGTCTCGTCGTCCTCCACGGCGCGCTCGCCAACTCCGCCATCGCCCTCGTCGAGATGGCCCCCCTGCTGAAGCACTTCCGGGTCTACTCCGTGGACGTCATCGGCCAGTCGGTGAAGAGCGCGGACACGCGACCCTCGGTGTCGAACAACGATTACGGGCTGTGGCTGCGGGACGTGCTCGACGGGCTGTCGCTGCAGAAGCCCCACGTGGTGGGGGTCAGCTGGGGTGGCTTCGTCGCCATCCGCCTGGCCGCCTGTGCCCCGGAGCGGATCAACCGGCTCGCGCTGCTGGTGCCGGCGGGGATGGTGAACGGTCCGGCATGGGCCGGCATCACCCGGATGGCCATCCCCATGATGCTCTACCTGAGGTCGCCGTCGGAGCACCGCCTCAAGGCGTTCCTGAAGAACCTGCTCACCAACTGGGACGACAACTGGAGCACGTACATGGGCGATGCCTTGCGCGCTTACGACACGAACATGCGCATGCCCGTCCTCGCCAAGCCTCACGAGCTGAAGAACTTCAGCGCGCCGACGCTGGTCATTGGCGCGGACCGGGACCTCAGCTTCCCGGGAGAGAAGGTCCTCGCGCGCGCGGCCGAGCTCTTCCCTTCACTCACCGACAAGGAGCTCATCCGCGACTGCAACCACTGCCCGCCCACGACGGATGAGTTCCGCACCTGGGTGTCGAACCGGATCCGCCAGTTCCTGCACGCGAGCTGAATCCCAGGGTTCGAGCATGGGCGGCTTCTAGCGCAGCGCCGCGAGGGCCGCGCCGACCTTCGCCACCGTCACCGACACGGGCGTCGTCACCTCCGGAGCGAAGAGGGCCACGCGGAGCTCCTCGAAGGCCCACCGCAGCTCCTGCGCCGCCTCCTGGTCACGCACGGTGGCGCGCTTGGTAAGGAAGGTCTCCCACAGGGGGGTGAAGGGCGCGGCCTTCCCTGCGTCCTTGCCGGGGTTCGCCACCGCACGCGACAGCCGTGCCTGGGCCGCGAGGAGGTAGCGCGGGTAGTTCAGCAGGCGCGCGAAGGGAATCCACTCGATGAGGTTCGCGGGGAACAGGTGCCCGAGCTGCGAGCGGATGTCCCGCACGGCCGCCGCGCCGCTCGGCCCCTTGGATGCGGCCTTGAGCGCGGCGAGTGTCGCGGCGAGCTCCGAGGAGATGACAACGACGGCGTTCGCCCAGTCCCGGGCCGCCTGCTCGATGCGCGGTGAGCCCTCACGGACCAGCGCCTCGAAGGCCGCCTTCGTGCGGGGCAGCGGCGCACCCGGTGCGAGCTTGAACGCATCGTCGACGCTGCGTGCGAGGACGAGCGCCCGGAAGGCGTCGGCCTGGCCCCTCGCGGGCGGCGCGCCGTCCAGGGAAGGGAAGGGCGGCGGCATGCGCGCGGCGCTGACGGCCACGTGTCCGCGCGCGGCGAGCATCAGGAGCCGGCGGACCCCCGTGCGCGTGGCCGCGTCGGCGGCGGCGGAGGTCTCGAGCAGCACCAGGTCCACGGCGGCGCCCCGGTCGACGAGCGCGGGGTAGCTGCGGACGTCGAGCCCGCCGACCCGCCGGGTGACCACGGGGGGTAGCTCGCCGAAGGTCCAGGCCGTCAGCCCCTTGCGCTCCCAGTCCGAAGCCGGTGCCGCGCTGCGCAGCGCCGCCCGTGCACGTCCCCCGTACTGCTCGAGCAGCGCGTCGGTATCGCGGCTCCGCGCGAGCTCCTTTCCCCGCTCGTCGAGCACCCGGAGCGTGATGCGCAGGTACGGCGCCACGGCATCCGCCCGGAGAGACTCCTCGGGCAGGTCCACGCCGCACAGCCGGGACACCGCACGCGCGAGCGCTGGAATCATCGGCCCGCGGAAGGGCACCAGTTCCTTCTCGAGACGGTCGACCAGGTCCGGCACCGGCCCCAGCTGCTTGCGCTGGGCGCGGGGGACCTGCTCGAGCAGGTCGGTGAGTTTCTCCCGCAGCCACCCGGGGATGGTCCAGTCGAGCTCTCCCGGGACCAGCTGGGCGAGCAGCAGCAGCGGCACGCTCAGGGTGATGCCGTCGTCCTCGGCCGCGGGGTCGAAGGTGTACGTCACCGGCACGGACGCGCCGTGCAGGGTGATGGCGTCCGGGTAGTGCGCCGGGGACAGGCCCGGGTCGTGCGAGAGGGCATCCTCCATCGAGAGGACGAGCACGTCGGGGTCGGCCGCCTCGGCCTTGCGGCGCCAGACCTCGAAGCTCGCTCCGTCCGTCACGTCCGCCGGGACGCGCTGGTCGAAGAACATCAGCAGCGCCTCGCTGTCGAGCACCTCGCTGCGCCGGGCCTTGTCCCGCAGGCGCGCCACGCGCTCGAGCACCTGGCGGTTCTTTTCCTGGAACGCCCCCCGGGTGCGGTACTCGCCGCGCACCAGGGCATGCTCGAGGAACATCAGCCGTGCCCGGGCGGGGTCCATGCTGGCCAGGGCCACGGGGCGCTCCTTGAAGACCTGGAGCCCGAAGAGGGTCGCGTTCTCCTTCACCACGGCGCGCGCGGACTTCTCCGACCAGTGCGGTTCGGAGTAGCTGCGCTTGAGCAGGTGGGGGGCCGCCGCCGCGAGCCACTCCGGGTCGAGCTTCGCCACGGTGCGCGCGAACAGCTGGGACGTCTCCACGAGCTCGAACGCCATCGCCCAGGCAGGGGGCTTCTTCGCGAGCGCCGACGAGGGGTGGACCATGAAGCGCGTCTGCTTCGCGCCCGTGTAGTGGCGCTGCTCCGGATTCCACTGGCCGATGCGGGACAGGAGCCCGGTGAGGAGCGCCTGGTGCAGGGCGTCCCCGCGCGCCGGGGCGCCCCGGCCCTTGCGCGGCAGGCGCAGCTCGCGGACGGTCTCCTCGAGCTGGCGCTGGACGTCCCGCCACTCGCGCACCCGCAGGAAGGACAGGAAGTTGTCCCGGCACACGCGCCGCAGATGGGACGTCCCCCGGCCCTCGGCCTCGCGCACGAACGCCCACAGCTTGAGGAGCCCCGTGAAGTCCGAGTGCTCGTCACGGAAGCGCCGGTGCGACTCGTCCGCTTTCTGCGCGAGCTCCCGTGGCCGCTCGCGCGGGTCCTGCAGGTTGAGCGCCGCGGCGACGATGAGCACCTCGTCCAGGCACCCGTACTCGGCGCCGGCGAGAATCATCCGCGCGATGCGCGGGTCCACCGGGAAGCGCGCGAGCTGGTGCCCGAGCGGCGTCAAGGTGCGCTCCTTGCCCTCGATGGCCCCGAGCTCCTCGAGCACCCGCCAGCCCTCGGCGATGGCCCTCGGCTGGGGCGGGTCGAGGAAGGGGAAGTCCTCGACGTCACCGAGGCCGAGGGACTTCATCCGCAGGATGACCCCCGCGAGCCCGGTGCGCTTGATTTCCGGGTCGGTGAAGGCGGGCCGGGTGGTGAAGCCCACCTCGTCGTAGAGGCGCACGCAGATGCCCTCGCGCACGCGGCCGCAGCGCCCCTTGCGCTGGTCGGCGCTGGCCTGGGAGACCGACTCGATGTGCAGGCGCGTGGTGCCCGAGCGCGGGTCGTAGCGCGACAGGCGCGCCACCCCCGTGTCCACGACGTACACGATGCCGGGGATGGTGACCGACGTCTCCGCGACGTTGGTGGCGAGGATGACCCGGCGCTGGGGGATGGTGGCGAAGACGCGCGACTGCTCGGAGGCCGACAGGCGCGCATACAGGGGCTGCACCACCGTGCCGCGGAGCTCGCGCGCGTTCAGGGCATTCTCGGCCTCGCGGATTTCCCGCTCCCCGGGGAGGAACACGAGGACGTCCCCGTCCGGGTCGAGCGAGAGCACGTTCGCCACCGCATCGGCGACGGCGTCGGCGAGCTCGGCGTCCTCGGGGGGCGGCTCGTAGAGCACGTCCACCGGAAAGGTACGGCCCTCCACCTGGATGACCGGAGCCCCCCCGAAGAACTGAGAGAAGCGCTCGGTCTCGATGGTGGCCGAGCTCACCACCACCTTGAGGTCGGGGCGCCGGGGGAGGATGCGCTTGAGCCACCCGAGCAGGAAGTCGATGGTGAGGCTGCGCTCGTGGGCCTCGTCGAGCACGATGGTGTCGTAGCGGCGCAGGAGCGGGTCGCTGTGAATCTGCGCGAGCAGGACCCCGTCGGTCATGAACTTCACGGCTGTCTGCCGGGACGAGCGGTCCTCGAAGCGAATCTGGTAGCCGACGTCCGTGCCCAGCTCCGTGCCGAGCTCGCGTGCCACGCGCGCCGCCACGCTCGTCGCGGCGATACGACGGGGCTGGGTGACGCCAATCTGGCGCGGGCGGCCGCGCCCCATGGCGAGCAGGACCTTCGGCAGCTGCGTCGTCTTCCCCGAGCCGGTGGCCCCCGCGACAATGACCACCTGATGGGCGGTGATGGCCGCGGTGATGTCCTCCACCCGGCTCGAGATGGGGAGCTCGGGGGGGAAGCGCAGGGT